>NZ_JBXAYQ010000015.1:0-74595 GCF_057359305.1 Komagataeibacter ossonobensis
TGAAAAAAGGCGGCACCCAAAAACTTTTGTTGCTTTTTTATCAGTCAATCAGCGCGGCGTGCCGATCTTGTGGGGGGCGACCATGATTTCGCGGCCCTTGAGCATGCCATCCCAATACAGTACCGGCATGACCCATTCCTTCAGCATCCATGCCAGATGCGTGGGCTTGCGGCCATCAAGCAGCCATGTCGGCAGGGTCGGCTCCAGTTTGCCGCCATAACCGAATTCCGCCAGCACGATCTTCCCGCGTTCGACCGTCAGCGGGCATGCGCCGTAACCGTCGTAATCGGCGACGGCGGGCTTGTGGTCCAGCGTAGCCAGAACGTTGACCGCAACCACCGGGGCCTGCACGCGCACGGCGGCCGCCGTCTTGGCGTTGGACGTGCCCGCCACGTCACCCAGTGCGAACACGTTTTCATATTTCGTATGCCGCAGGGTGGCGGGATCAACCGATACCCAGCCGCCTTCACCCGCCAGCGGGCTGTTGCGGATCACATCCGGCGCGCGCTGGGGCGGGACGACATGTAGCATGTCGAATTCCGTCTCGGTCGTGGTCTTGGTGCCGTCCTCGGCCACGTTGGTGAAGGTGGCGACCCGGTTCTTGCCATCCACCTTCGTCAGGTTGGATTTCAGGCACAGGTCGATGTGATAGCGCTGGATGTATTCCATCAGTGCCGGCACGTATTCCTTAACCCCAAACAGGCCCGGCGTGGCGGTGTGGAAGGAGACATTGATATTGTCGGCCAGTCCCCGCCTGCGCCATGCGTCACAGGCCAGGTACATGGCCTTCTGCGGCGCGCCCGCGCATTTGATCGGCATGGGCGGTTGGGTGAACACGGCATTGCCCCGGCCCAGCGTCTGCACCAGCTGCCAGGTGTAGGGGGCAAGGTCATAACGGTAGTTGGAGGTCACGCCATTGCGGCCCAGCGTTTCGCTCAGCCCCTCGATCCCGTCCCAGTCCAGCGTCAGGCCGGTTGCGACCACCAGGATGTCGTAGCGGATGGACGACCCGTTCGACAGGTGCACAAGGTTGGAGTCGGGTTCGAACCCGGTCGCCGCCGCCTGTATCCAGTCCGCACCGGCGGGGATCAGCCGCTTTTCCGAACGCCGCGTCTGGGACTGCTTGAATACGCCACCCCCCACCAGCGTCCAGCCCGGCTGGTAGAAATGCGATCCCGACGGTTCGATGATCGCGACCGTGATACCGCCCCGGCGCTTGAGAATGCTGGCAGCCGTGGACAGGCCGGCCGCCCCGCCGCCTACCACGACGACATCATAGGTCAGCCCGTGCGCGGGGCTGGACAGGTTCGGGGTGGCTGGGTCGGTATCTGTCATGAAGGGTCTCCGTAACTCAGAATGAAAAACCGGCTCTAATCGACTGTAACAGGGATGTCATGAACCGCTGACCGGGATTTTGATATAACTTACACCATTGTCTTCCGGTTCGGGCAGGTGCCCGCCACGCATGTTGACCTGCACCGAAGGCATGATCAGGTTCGGCAGCGACAGCGTGGCATCGCGTGCGGTGCGCATTTTGACGAAAGCATCTTCATCCACGCCGTCATGAACGTGGACGTTGTCGTGCCGTTCCGCGCCGATTGTGGTTTCCCACGCATATTCATCGCGTCCCGGCGCCTTGTAGTCATGACATAGGAAGACGCGGGTTTCCTCAGGCAGCGACAGCAGCCGCCGGATGGAATGATACAGCATACGGGCGTCGCCCCCGGGAAAATCAGCGCGCGCCGTGCCGTAATCGGGCATGAACAGCGTATCACCGATAAAGGCTGCGTCCCCGATCACATACGCCATGTCCGCGGGCGTGTGGCCGGGCACATGCAGGGCGATGGCGGGCAGCGAACCCAGCATGAACTGCGTCCCGTCGCTGAACAGGCGGTCGAACTGCGACCCGTCGCGCGCGAAACGCGTGCCCGCGTTGAACATTTTGCCAAATATGTCCTGGACGCGGATGATGGATTCCCCGATCCCCAGCCTGCCGCCCAGCCGTTCCTGCAGCCAGGGGGCGGCGGAAAGGTGGTCGGCATGGACATGCGTTTCCAGCAGCCATTCCACCTTCAGCTTTTCCGCCGTCACGTAATCCACGATTTCCTGCGCCATGGCGTGATCGGTCTGGCCGGATGCGGGATCATAGTCCATTACGCTGTCCACGATGGCGCAGGCCATGGTGGCGGGGTCATGAACAACATGGGTGGCGGTGAAGGTCGGGTTGTCGAAAAACGTCCTGACAACAGGCACGTGGCCCGTGGCGCGGCATGTTGTGATCTGGCTGGTTACGGCCGCGATGACAGGGTCGGTCATGGAATGTCTTCCATACTTTATGAATTACATAATAAATGTATGTTATAAGATGGCTTGCGTCAAGGCGCGACAGATGCAAAAGGGCAGGGTATGAGCAATGAGGGAAGCATACCCGCAACCGGCGGCATGACCGAACCCCGCCCGTTGCGTATCGGTGACGTGGCGCCGGACTTTCAGGCGCGTACCACGAAAGGTGAGATGCGCCTGTCGGATTTCCGTGGTCGCTGGCTGCTGTTTTTCTCGCATCCGGCGGATTTCACGCCGGTCTGCACCAGCGAATTCATGGCGCTGGCCAAGGCGCAGGACCGTTTCGACGCGCTGGACTGCGCCCTGCTGGGGCTGTCGGTTGACAGCCTGTACGCGCATCTGGCGTGGCTGGAGACGATATACGAACGCTTCGGGGTCGAAATTCCCTTTCCGCTGGTGGAAGACCCTTCCATGGCGGTATGCCGCGCCTATGGCATGCTGGACCAGACCGCGCAGAACAGTGCCACCGTGCGGGCGTGCTACGTGATCGACCCCGATGGCATCATCCGCGCCGTGATATGGTATCCCATGTCCGTTGGCCGCTCGGTCGAGGAACTGCTCCGCCTTGTCGAAGCCCTGCGTCGCAGCGCGGGCAACACCATCATGACACCCGAAGGCTGGGTGCCGGGCGGCGATGTGGTCAGACCCGTGCCTACCACGCAGGCTGGTGTGCGCAAGGCCACGGGCGAATGCTGGTTTTACAACACCGTGCCCGATACGGGCCGCACGCGCTAGCGCGCCATGCCCGGCAATGGGGAAATGATGCCCGACCACAAGAACCGCGACCGCCGTTCCTATATCCTGACGCTGTCATGCCCGAACCGTCCGGGCATTGTCGCCGCGATCAGCCACACGCTGTTCGAACTGGGTGGGGATATCGCGGGCGCCCAGCAGTTTGATGAACGCGAAAGCCGTATCTTCTTCATGCGCGTCGTGTTCAGCGTGCCGGCCGATGGCATCGCGCGCGGGGGGCTGGACGTGGCGCTGGCTCAGGTCGCCGCGCGGTTTGGCATGAAATGGTCGCTGCGTGAAAACCCGTGTCCCACCCGCACCGTCATCATGGTCTCGCGCTTTGACCATTGCCTTGTTGACCTGCTGTACCGCTGGCGCATTGGCGAACTGGCCATCGAACCGGTGGCCATCATCGCCAACCATCCCCGGCAGACCTATGCCCATATCGATCTGGACGGCATCCCGTTCCATTACCTGCCGGTGACCGCCGCCACGCGCGGAGAACAGGAAGCCCGCATTGCGGATATCGTGCGCGAGACGGATGCCGAACTGGTGGTGCTGGCACGGTACATGCAGATCCTGTCCGATGGCATGAGCGAATGGCTCACCGGTCGCTGCATCAACATCCATCATTCCTTCCTGCCCGGCTTCAAGGGGGCGAAGCCCTATCACCAGGCCTTTGCGCGCGGTGTGAAGCTGATCGGGGCCACGGCCCATTTCGTAACGCCCGACCTGGATGAAGGCCCGATCATCGAACAGGATGTCGAACGCATCACCCATGCCGACAGCCCCGATGACCTGATCCGCAAGGGGCGGGATATCGAACGCCGGGTGCTGGCCCGCGCCGTGCGGTACTTTACCGAATGCCGGGTCATTCCCAACGGACACAAGACGATCGTGTTCAACCCATGATGCCAGCGGGCCACGGCGGCGGGGGGCGGCCGCCGCGCGATCCGCGCCCGCAACCCATGCCGGACGCCGACATGCAGTCCGCCGGTTTCCGCCAGGCACGACTGGCGCGCAAGACTGCCCTGATCGAGGATTATGTCGAACTGATCGATGACCTGCTCAATGACGGGCAGGAAGCGCGACAGGTGGATATCGCGGCGCGGCTTGGGGTCTCGCAGCCCACGGTGGCGAAGATGCTGGTGCGGCTGGAGGCGGACGGGCTGGTGACGCGCCGTCCCTATCGCGGCATTTTCCTGACCGATGCCGGGCATGACATGGCGGCGCTGAGCCGCGCGCGGCACCATACGGTTGAACGCTTCCTGTGCGCGCTGGGTATCAGTGAAGCCAATGCGCGTATTGATGCCGAGGGCATGGAGCATTATGTGGGCGCTGAAACGCTGGATGCCTTCCGCCATGCGCTGGATGCGGGCCTTGCCACATTCATGAAAACCGCCCGGAAGCACCGCCACGACTGATTCCCGACGGGGTCAGGCCACAGGGGGAACGTCATGACCAGACGCGCAGGCTCCGCCGACCTGCCGCTGCATACCGGCCGCGTGCCTGCGTGGCTGGGGCAGCGCATGGCGCGCCTTGGCGCGGTCATCACGCAGGCGATCATTCATCATTATGGGCGCGATGAATTCCTGCGCCGCCTTGCCCATCCCTTCTGGTTCCAGTCCTTTGGCGCGGTCATGGGCATGGACTGGCATTCATCAGGCATGACCACCAGCGTGATCGGGGCGCTCAAGCGCGGGCTGGCCCCGTTGCAGGATGAACTGGGCCTGTATGTATGCGGTGGCCGGGGGCGCCATTCCCGCCGTACGCCTGATGAACTGCTGGATGTGGGGCAGGCGACCGGTCTTGACGCCACCCCGCTGGTGGCGACCAGCCGCATGGTGGCCAAGGTGGACAGTGCCGCCGTGCAGGACGGATTCGACCTGTACCTGCATGGTTTCGTGGTGGCGGCGGATGGTCGGTGGTGCGTGGTCCAGCAGGGCATGCATACCGGTCGGCGCATGGCGCGGCGCTATCACTGGCTGTCCGAAGGGCTGGAGAACTTTGTCGAGGCCCCGCACACGGCCATTGATGGCCGCGCCACGAAGTCTGCGATCATGAACCTGACCGACCGGCGGGCCGATGCCTCGCGCCGGGGACAGGTGGGGCTGCTGCATGACATGGGACCTGACAGGCTGACACGCGTGCTCATGCGTATCGAGGGACGGCCACCTCCGCCCGTGCCCGCGCAGGGGGAGTTGCCGCACCTGTCCATGCCCGATCACCATGATGTCCAGCCGCAGGATGTGAACATGCGTCGCCTGCATGGTGCGCTGGCCGCGGCGGCGGAAGCAGGACCACGGGATTTCGCGGGCCTGTTGCGTGTGCCCGGCGTGGGGGCGCGGACCGTGCGCGCGCTGGCGCTGGTGGCGGAGGTCGTGCACGGCGCGCCGTGCCGTTTTTCCGATCCCGCGCGGTTTTCGCTGGCCCATGGCGGCAAGGACCGCCATCCCTATCCCGTGCCTGTGGCGGTATATGACCGCACGTTGTCGGTCATGAAGGCGGCGGTAACGGCGGCGAAGCTGGGGCGGGAGGAACGGCTGGACGCCATCCGCAGGCTGGATACGGCCGCACGCCGTCTGGAGCGGGACGCAACTGGTCCCAGCTTTTCCGCCATCATGGCGGAGGAATACAACCGTTCACACGAATATGGCGGCCGGTCGGTGTTCGGATATGAACCACCGCCGGCCCGGCGGGTTTCAGAAGAAGGGCAGGGCAATCGGGTCATGCGCCATGATGGCCAGCCACAGGACCAGCAGGGACATGATGGTGATGCGTCCCGCCACTCGGGATAGGGGTACGTCTGTCATGCAGTCATGATACCGGGCCGAATACGGCAGAAATACGGACCAACCCGTTCGCCACGCCTGGAGGGCAGCATCACATCCATGACTGTAATCGATCCCCGTCTGCCGCATCCGGCAGACCCCGGTCCCGCGCCCGATATGGCGGGGATGGCCGACCTGCAGCGTTACCGGCATCACCCGCTTGCGTTCATTTTCCATTACGTGCGCCTGCATGTGCGCTGGCATGTCATCATTGTCAGCGCGATTGCGGTGGCGGTCGCATGCAATGTGGGCATGTCCGCCATCATCCGCCACCTGGTCAACGGCATGACGCAGGGCGGGCAGGGGATGGGGGCTGTATGGGTGTCCATCATCCTGTTCTGCGCCACCATCATCTGTGACAACGCGGCATGGCGTGTCGCGGGGTGGATGGCGTCGGGCGTGTTCGTGCGCGTGGGCGGCGATGTGCGCCAGGACCTGTTCCGGTATCTGACCGGCCATGCCGCGACCTATTTCGCGGACCGGCTGTCCGGTGCGCTGGCGGCGCGTGTATCGGCGGCGGCGGGCGCGGTGGTGGCGCTGGAAAACATGGCGGCGTGGAACCTGCTGCCGTCGGTGCTTAACCTTGTGCTGGCCATTGTCACCCTTGGCACCGTCAGTCCGTGGATGGCGCTGGTACTGGTGGGCATGACCCTGCTGCTGGGTCTGGGCATATACAGGCTGGCGGGACGGGGACAGTTCCTGCATCTGTCCTATGCCGCCGAGGCGGCGGAGGTGGACGGCGAAATGCTGGATGTGATGCAGAACCTGCCGCTGGTGCGCGCCTATGGCATGATCGGTTCTGAACATGGCCGCATGCGCAGGCGCATCCAGGTGGAAACGGGCATGCACAGCCGTTCGCTGCGGTACATGGAACAGCTGCGCATGATCCATTCCACTGTTACCGCCTTCATGACCACGGGGCTGCTGGTCTGGGCGGTGGAACTGTGGCGCATGCACCGGGCCACGACCGGGGATGTGGTGATGGTGACGACACTGGGGTTCCTGATCCTGAACTGCACGCGTGACCTTGCCTTTTCCATGGTCGAGGCCATGAAGCATGTCACCCGCCTGTCTGAAACCCTGGGTCACCTGCTGGTGCCGCATGAACGCAGCGGCGTCATGGAATCCAGGACCCTGCCACCCACGGCGTGCCGGGGGCATGTGCGGCTGCGCGATGTCAGCTTTGCCTATCCCGGCAGTCCGCCCGTCCTGTCGCATTTTGACCTGGATATTCCGGCAGGCAGCCGTGTCGGGCTGGTAGGCGTGTCGGGATCGGGCAAAAGCACGGTCCTTGCCCTGCTGCAGCGCCAGCGTTTCGTGCAGGCGGGGGCGGTGGAAATGGATGGCATCAACATTCTGGAACTGGATGAGGCCAGCCTGCGCGCCACCATGGCGGTCGTGCCGCAGGATGTGTACCTGCTGCGCCGTTCGGTAGGGGAAAACATCCGCTATGGCCGCCCCGACGCCACCGATGCGGAAGTCCGCGCGGCGGCGGAGGCTGCACGATGCACCGGCTTTATTGCCGCCATGCCACGCGGCTTTGATACCGTGGTGGGGGAACGGGGCGTGATGCTGTCGGGCGGACAGCGCCAGCGTATTGCCATTGCGCGCGCTTTTCTGCGCAATGCGCCGGTGCTGATTCTGGATGAAGCGACCAGTGCGCTGGATGGTGAAAGCGAGCGCCATGTCCATGCCGCCCTTGAACGACTGATGGTTGGGCGTACCGTGATCGCGGTGGCGCACCGCCTGTCCACGCTGCGGGGATTCGATCGAATTGTGGTGATGGAGAAGGGACGCATTGCCCAGCAGGGCAGCATGGCGGAACTGGAACGCGTGCCTGGTCCCTATCGTGACAGGTTGCTGCCCATGGGCGGCGACCTGCCGGCATAAAGGTCAGTGCGCGGCGGCAGGGGGGACTGGCCTGTCCGTTGGTACCAGCAGGGTGTTATTGCCCGTGGACGGTGGTGGGGTTTCAACCATTCGGGCGATGGCGGTGCGCGTGCTCAGCACGCCATGGGTGGCCTGCCCCCGGTCATCCGGCATGTCCTGCTGTGGCGTCATGAAGACCATGCCCTGTGGAAACGCCATCAGGACCCGCCTGCGACGCAGGAAGTTCATGCCCAGGACGCTGTAGCTGGTCTTTTCCACATTCACGTCCAGGCCCAGGCCCTGCCATGCCCCCAGCGTGACATTATCGAAATGATGCCGCCGCCCATTGAGGATCTTGCCCGCATTGGTACGCACGTGCATGTCCGTATGCAGCATGGCGCTGGTCAGGCCCAGCGCACGCGCATCCCTGCGTGAAAGGGAGGAAATGTCAGCCCCCGGCTCAACCTCCATCCGCACGGGCCGGTCTCCCACCCGTAGGGCCACCCCGGTCATCCGCCCCGTGGAATCGGGCAGCAGCGGCAGCGCCGTGCTGTCTGCCCCCAGCCAGTCACGCATTGGCGGGCACGCCCTGCCCTCGCGTGGCAGGAACAGGACCATGCGCCGGGCCGGGAAATCGAACAGCACGTCATAATTACCCAGCACATCATATCCGATAATCCCCAGCACGGGCCGGTCGTTGATATGGGGCAGGCCGACTCCCTCCAGCAGTGCAGGCACGTTTTCCGCCATGCCGTTGTTTATGCGCATGGTGTTCAGTGTGGTGGTGTAGGTGGTGTCCTCACCTGCGATGGTCTGGACGTTTATGATGGATTCCGGTGGGAAATCATGCGGGGCGGCGGCGTAAACGCCCACCCTGTCCTGCGTCACGCTGATATAGGACAGCCCGTCCATCGTGTTGAAGGTGACGGGAATGATGGGACTGCCGCTATTGGTCAGCAGCGGGGCCGTGATGACATGGGCGATACAGGCGGCGGGCAGGCCGTATGCCAGTTCCGGCGGGGCTTCAGGCGCGGGTGGGGCATGGTCATGGTGGGCGGGACGGGCATGGACGGATCCCGCGCAGGCCATGATGCCCATGGCGCACGCGCCCGCGCGCAGGATGCGCGGCGGATGAAGGTCAGTCAGGCTGGTCAGCCAGGTATTCCGCCACATCGGCTGCTGCGTCCTGCGGCGATTCGGTCTGGTCGAAACGGGTGTAGTCAACGGTGATCCGTCCATCAGGCCCGGCGTTTATGATATCCACGAAGCGATGGTTATAAAGCATACGGTCAAACCCGTAAGCGGAGCGAGCGAATACTGTCTGGCCGGATGCTTCGTCCGTGCCGGTCAGGCTGACTATGATTTCCGCCTCCTGTGCCGACAGGTCTGTTTCGGTCATGTTGTATAGGGGACTGTCCTTATCAATCACATGCGTGGGCGTGCAGGCAAAGCGCAGGACCGGCACATGCGCCTGCTGTAGCGGCAGGGGATCGAATTGCCGCACCACCCGACCCGCAGGCGTGCGGATCAGACGGGCCAGTGCGCATTCCACATCCACCGACAGGATCGGGCTGCGCCTGCAGTTGGCAATGCGGATATCAAGGTGAAGCTGGTTGTTTTCCCACAGGATGAGCGCCTTGTGGCTGAACATTACCCGGGCGCGTGGCCGTGAAAAACGCGCGAAGATCAGCCCCGTCGCCAGGGCGTTGATCATCATGCCGCCCAGTACCTCCACCGTTGCGATCAGATTGGCGGTACGGCTGACGGGGATCATGCCGCCATAGCCGACGGTGGACAGGGTCTGCACGCTGAAAAAGAAGAAATCGGCGAAGCTGTGTGGATGCGTGCCGCTGATTCCGTTGCTGTCCGCCATGTACAGCAGGGCGAACAGCAGGTTGATGCCAACGTAAACCAGCAGGGAGCCGTAGAAGAACGTACTCCACGGCGCGGTCAGGGCGTGGTGATAGAAATCGGACCAGATGCGGTCAACCTGCCCCACGCGTATGATCGTATCATCGCCCCTGTCCTCCAGACGGTGGGGATTCGGGGGCGATGACGGACGGGATGGGGACGGGTCGGGCGGGGTGGGGCGGTCTGGCGTGGCATCCTGTGCCATGGCGTATCCTGTGTGTACGGTCGAACTGCATCAGGATTCAGCCAGCCTGACAAGTTTTGTAATATTCCATGTCCCGCCCCGGAACAACGCCCGTTCTGCTGGACGGGGCGTCCATGCTGTCTGCATACCCATGTGGACATGGCCGCCACAGGAGACCCGTGATGACAGATGACCCGACTTCCGACCCGATGGAACACATGGCCCGGACGCTGGAGGGGACAGGGCGATACCGTGTCCTGCGCCCGCTGGCGCCACGCATGCTGGATCAGTACCCGGAGGGGACGGGCACACGGCTTGGCATGTTCCTTGATCTTGAGACAACCGGGCTGAGTGCCGCGAAGGACGAAATCATCGAATTCGGGATCGTCCCCTTCGTCTATACGCTGGATGGGCGGATATTGGGGTCGCTGGAACCTTTCAGCCGCCTGCGCGAACCCTCCTGTCCCATTCCGGCGCAGATTACCGAACTGACCGGCATTACCCCGGCCATGGTGGCGGGGCAGTCCGTCACCCCGGAAGAAGTGGAACGTTTTGTCGCACCGGCGTCATTAATTATCGCACATAATGCAAATTTTGACCGGAAGTTTGCAGAACGCTTCACACCTGTCTTCACCACCAAGCCATGGGCGTGCTCCATGCGCGATGTGGATTGGGCAGCGGAAGGGTATGAAGGACGCAAGTTGTCCTATCTGGGGATGCAGGCGGGTTTCTGGTTTGATGGCCACCGGGCGGTGGATGACTGCCACGCGGGCATTGCGATCCTGGATCGTGACCTGCCGGTATCGGGGCGTCCGGCGCTGGGCGTCCTGCTGGAAAACGCCCGGCAGATCCGTTGCCGGATCTGGGCCGAGAACGCACCTTATGAATACAAGGACATGCTGCGCCAGCGTGGCTACCGCTGGAATGACGGAACCGATGGAAACCCGCGTGCGTGGTCCATCTCGCTGCCTGAGGAGCAGGTGGAGGCGGAACAGGCTTTCCTGTCAGCCGAGGTCTTTGCCTGCCCCGTTGAACTGCCCGTAACCCGCATCACGCCATGGGATCGTTTTTCCACGCGGTGCTAGGCGCATGCCTTATTCTTTAAGATAGAAGATGAAGCTTGCTGCGATGTGGATTGCAGACATGAATGTATGGGCGCAGCGATCGTATCTGGTTGCAATACATTGCCAGTCTTTCAGCTTTGCGAACATGTTTTCAATCAGATGGCGCTTTTCATACAGATGCCAGTTGTAAGGCGGCTTTGATTTCCGGTTCTTTTTCGGAGGAATACAGGCAGTGATATTGCGTTCTGCACGCGATAACCTGATCCGGTTGCTGTCATGGCCCCTGTCCCCGATGACTTCTTCTGTCCCGTCGGAGAGATCTGCCAGCAGCACGTCTGCGCCCTTGAAGTCACTGACCTGACCTGCTGTCAGATGCAGGCGAACAGGCCGACCCTGACCATCGCACACGGCATGGAGTTTTGAGTTCAGGCCACTTTTTGTCCGCCCGATATGGCGAAAAAAAACCTTTTTTGAGCAGGGACGCCGATGTCCGGTGCGCCTTGAGATGTGTCTCATCGATCATCAGGGTCATGCAGGACCGCACGTTTCGTCTCAAGGCCCGGACCGGTGCCCCGGCCTTTATTGAGTAGAGATTCGGCCTCCAGCGCATAATGGGAATACGATGCCATTTTACGATACAGGTTTTCCGTTACAAGGAAGAGCAGGATGAAAATTGCTATGATCGGGGCCGGTTATGTTGGCCTTGTAACCGGCGCGTGTTTTGCGGATTTCGGGCATGAGGTCCGATGCATCGATACGGACCCACGCAAGATTGAATCCCTGCGCAGCGGCGGCGTGCCGATTTATGAGCCGGGCCTGGCGGAACTGATCGCCAGCAACGTCGCGGCCGACCGTCTCAAGTTCGACCTGGATCTGGGATGGGGCGTGCGCGACGCTGATGTGGTGTTCATTGCCGTGGGCACGCCGTCCCGCCGTGGCGATGGCTATGCGGACCTGAGCTATGTCTATCAGGTGGCGAAGGATATCGCGGCGGAACTGCAGGGCTATACCGTCGTGGTGACAAAATCCACGGTGCCGGTCGGCACCGGTGATGAAGTCGAACGCCTGATCCGCGAAACGCGGCCCGATGCGGATTTCACGGTCGCGTCCAATCCGGAATTCCTGCGCGAAGGGGCTGCCATTGGTGATTTCAAGCGGCCCGACCGCATCGTGATCGGCACGACTGACCCGCGTGCGCGTGAAGTCATGTCGGAAGTCTACCGTCCGCTGTTCCTCAATCAGGCCCCCATCCTGTTTACCGACCGCCGCACGTCCGAACTGACCAAATACGCGGCCAATGCCTTCCTCGCCACCAAGATCACGTTCATCAACGAAATTGCCGATCTATGTGAGGAAGCCGGTGCCAACGTGCAGGATGTCGCGCGTGGCATGGGGCTGGATAACCGCATCGGTTCCAAGTTCCTGCATGCGGGGCCCGGCTTTGGTGGATCGTGTTTCCCCAAGGATGTCAGCGCGCTTATCAAGACCGGCCAGGATTATGGTGTGCCCGGACGCATTATCGAGGCGGTGGCGAATGTCAACGACCAGCGCAAGCGCGCCATGGGCCGCAAGATCATCCAGGCGGCGGGTGGCGATATCCGTGGTAAGACGGTTGCCCTGCTGGGCCTGACCTTCAAGCCCAACACGGATGACATGCGTGACGCACCGTCCATTGCCATCACGCGTGCGCTCAGGGATGCGGGCGCAAACATCCGTGCCTTTGACCCGGTTGGCATGGAACAGGCGCGCAAGGTGATCGATGAAGGCGTCGTGTTCTGCAAGGACCCGTACGAAACCGTAGCCGGTGCGGATGTCATGACGGTGGTGACGGAATGGGATGCTTTCCGTGCACTCGACCTGACCAGGGTGCGTGGCCTGATGAAAAGCGCGATCCTTGTGGACCTGCGTAATGTCTACAATCCCACGGATGTCATCAAGGCAGGCTTCACCTATACGGGTGTCGGCCGTGGCCAGGTGAAAACAAATGCTGCCTGATGCTTCTGGCGCCTGACCCATGGGCGCACCGAGTGGTTGACGGAGAATGACTGACATGAATGGCAGCGTGGAAACACGGCGGGGAATGGCGCGTTCGTCCCCCCATGCCAATCGGGGGAGGTACGCAGGCAGACAACTGGGTCATATCTGCCCTCATGCGCCATTACCGCGTTATTGGCGCGCTGATCCCGCGCACCGCGCAGACGCGTTTCGGGCATACCAGCGTGGGTTTATCTGTGGACGCTGATCGAACCGATCGCCCATGTTGCCGTCATGTCCGTTGTCTATTGGGCCATCAACCGGCAGGCCCCGGTGGGTGGCAATGTTTTCCTGTTTTTCGTAACCTGGGAGCTGCCGTTCTTCCTGTTCCAGAAAACGGCGCTGCATGTTGGCGCGGCACTCCGTTCCAATCAGATGCTCCTGCACTTTCCGCTGATACACGCGCTGGATATCGTAACATCACGGGGACTGCTTGAAGGTGTTATGTGGCTTGCGGTATCCGTGCTGATCCTGGGCGGAATGATTATAGGCGACTATGCCCCCGTGCCCGAGTATCCGATGGAATGCGTTGCTGCCATCATCCTGATCTTCGCGATGGGAATGGGCGTTGGACTGATCAATCCGGGTGCCCGTTGACCTGCGTCGGTGGTTGCTGTGGAACCCGATGCTGCATGGCGTGGCGCGGTTCCGCGCGGGGCATCTGTCTGATTATGATACAATCTACATGAGTTCCCTCTATCTTTCGCAATGGGCCATCGGGTCAGTGGTGGCCGGTCTGTGCCTGCAGCGCATCACGCGCAAACGGATCATATCCGCATGATCGCCGTGTCGGATGTCACCAAATCCTATCGCGGGCAGGCAGCGGACAACCCGGTCCTGTCGCACCTGAACGCGGTGTTTGACGGTAGTGAGGATATCGGGATCCTTGGCAGCAACGGGTCGGGCAAGAGTACGCTCATCCGTCTGCTGGCCGGTATGGATTCCCCCGATAGCGGGGAGATCATCCGCAGCCCCGACATGCGGGTTTCCTATCCGCTGTCCTGTAGCGGTTTCTTCCATCCCCACATGTTCGGGCGTGATAGGCCCCGCGCCAGGCGCTGTTTACTGCGCAAAGCCAGGCCGATGACCTGCGTCGTTCCGGCGGCATGAACAGCCCGGCGCTGGCGTCACTGCAGCAGAAGATCACCACCATCCAGAGCCAGATCAGTGAAATCTGGCAGCGCGTCCGTGGCGGTTCGGCCGATCACGTCGCGACCCCGACCGAAGGGTGGGCTTCGGTCATGGATACCAACACCCTCCTGCTGGACCAGATGCACGAAGCCCGCAATACATTGCGCAAGCTGCGCCAGAACGCCGTCAAGCAGAATGCGTACGTGCTGATCTATGTCTGGCCGGTAAAGGCGGGCGAGGCGACATTCCCCCGTTACCTGTTCTCCCCGCTGACCGTCACGGGCTGCGCGTTCATTGCTTGGGTCATTTCGCTTCTGCTGTTCTACGCGCTGCGTGATTCCCGCTAAAGAGGTGCGTGGACATCGTCGTGTTCCGTCAGGACCCAACAGGGGTGGCTTAGACCCAGCCACCGGAATTTTCTGGAGTATATAATGCGTATTCTTGTTACCGGTACGGCCGGATTCATTGGTTTCCATGTCGCCCAGCGTCTGTTGCGTGATGGCCATGAGGTGACCGGCATAGATGGCATGACCACCTATTACGACGTGACGCTAAAGCAGAAGCGCCATGCAATGCTGCGGGAATTCGAGAAGTTCACCTGCAACGAATTCATGCTTGAAGACGCGCAGGCCATGGAAAATGCCTTTACGGCGTGCCGGCCTGACCTGGTCATCCACCTCGCGGCGCAGGCGGGGGTGCGGTACAGCATTGAAAACCCGGGCACCTATATCAGCGCCAACCTTGTCGGCACCTATAACGTGCTTGAGCAGGTCAAGCAGCATAAGACGCCCCATCTCATGATGGCGTCAACGTCATCCGTCTATGGGGCGAACAAGGAGATCCCCTTCTCCGAATCCCAGCGTTGCGATCATCCGCTCAGCCTGTACGCCGCCACCAAGAAGGCGAACGAGGAACTGGCACATTCCTATTCCTATATCTGGAAGCTGCCGATTACCGCTTTCCGCTTCTTTACGGTGTACGGCCCGTGGGGACGGCCGGACATGGCGCTGTTCAAGTTCACCGCCAATACGCTCGAGGGCAAGCCGATCGATGTTTACAACAACGGCAACATGGAACGCGATTTCACCTATATCGACGATCTGGTGGAAGCGATCTGCCTGCTGTCCAGGAAGCCGCCGCTCAAGGCGGGTGAAAGCGATCCCGGCGCCAGTCCCGTCGCGCCGTACCGGGTGGTCAATATCGGCAACAGCCAGCCGGTCAGCCTGATGGCGTTTATCGAAGCGATTGAAAAGGCGCTGGGCAAGCCGTGTGTGCGCAACTACATGCCCATGCAGCCCGGTGATGTGCCGCGTACCTGGGCTGACTGCTCGGCCCTGCAGGCGCTGACCGGTTTCTGCCCGGCGACCCCCGTACAGACTGGTGTAGATGCCTTCGTGGCGTGGTACAGGGATTACTACAATGTTCCCGCGTGCCCCTGATACACGAGGAGCCAGCGGATACCCTGTCAGGCCATCGGGCATCCAGCCCCGATGGCAATGGCTCGACACAGCCCATGCATCCCGACCGCAGCACGCATGAAATGGCGGAAGCCATGTTCGCGCGGCATGTGCGCCTGCGTACGTTCGCGGAAGGTGTGCGGGAAATGGACAGCCTTGCCGCCCGCTTTCCCGCCCATGAGCGTTTTCATCTCCTGGCCATGCGCCTGCGTGACCGGAGCGAAGGACGCCCGACCGTCCCGAACGCGACCGCCCAGAATATCATATGCTCTACCAGACCCTGCTTTCCGCGCCGGGTATCGTGCTGACTGCCAATTCCCGCTTTACCGCGTGGCGTTACGCCACATGGCTGGGCATTGATGAAGCGTGTGTGCGCGTCATCTATAACGGCGTGCAACCGCTTGCGCATACGCCGCGCGGCGACAGCGCGGTCTTCATGGCGGATTTTGATGTCCAGCTGCCGGCCGCCCACACCATTGGCACGGTCATGCGCCCTGCTGGCGGAGCCGTTCCGGGCGGAACTGGCGCGGCAGATGCATGGTGCATCCGTGCCGACGCCCCTTGCCTCCATGCGTCCGGAAGTGCTGGCTGGCTGCGTAATGGGACTGGCGGGTGCCGCAGACGGTGGCAACCAGTGGCCACGTGACTGTGGCGCATCGAAATAATACCGGGCCAGACGATATGTCCTGCAAATCATAAAAAAGCTTCAGAAGGATGCCGCCTTTTTGAAAAAGACGGCATCCAAAAACTTTTTATTTATCAATGGTTTTCCCAAGCTGTTTCTACCGCATGTTGCCAGCTTCTGGTTCAGGGGACGCCCATGAACTCGTCACCCAGATAATTTGGTGGGCCGCCGTTCAATCCCTCCGCCTCGAAACCGTCATCATACGGCCCGGAATAGAACCCCATGCCGTAATTATGTTCGTTCCAGTCATTATTGGCGATCATCGGCCCATCAGGCCCCGATAACTGTGGGCCGCTCGGCCCGGCACAGGCGGTAAGGGCTGCTGCAATCCCGATCAGGGGAAGCAGTTTACGAAGGGGATTGGACGTATTTTTTCCGGTCATATCGACTTTCTGTCACTTGGGCCGGGCTGTCGGCCTGTCCTGTCCTGCCAACGGGCCGGGCACCTGACGCCCACGGTGCCAGACCTGCTGGATATGATCCAGTGCCGACGGGTCCTGATCCGGGTTGCCTGACACCACCAGCAGGTCCGCCAGTTGTCCCGATGCGATCGTGCCCCGGTCCGTAAGCTGCATGAGATGGGCGGCATCCCCCGTCGCCAGCGTAATGGCCTGTAGCGGGGTCAGGCCCGCCATGACCGACAGCCGGAATTCCCGGTGTTCGGCAAATCCGGGAATACGGGTTGGCGTCGCCCCCGAATCCGTGCCGAAACCGATGGAAATGCCCGCACGGTACAGGGTCAGCAGATTGCGCATGTTCATCGCCAGCGCCTTGCGTGCTGCTGCAGTCAGGGGGGCTGTCAGAACCTTCTCCCGCCATGCCGGGTCAGCGAACTGCTGACGCAGGGCCGCAGACAGCCCGTATGACAGGAACGGGTCATCCAGCCATTCGGGGTGTTCGGCAAAGATATAGTTCGCTTCGTCAAGGTCCAGCGTCGCGATATAGCCCGTGCCCTGCTGTGTCATGGCGTGGATTAGGGTCGCGTCAACCGGTTTGTCCCGCACGCCGTGGGCCAGGATATCCACACCCGCGGCCACCAGCGCGCGGGCATCGGACAGATCATGGATATGGGCGGCCACGCGCTTGCCGCGCAGGTGGGCCTGCGTAATGGCGGCGCGGTATATTTCGGGTCGCATCTTGGGCATGCCGTGCGCGCCGGGCACGCCGTTGCGGAAATCATCGACCCACAGCTTGATCAGGTCCGTGCCTTCATCCGCCATCTTGTTGACGGCGGCGCGGGCTTCATCGGGCGTGGTGGGCCGAAAAACCTGATCTGCGCCAAGATGGAACATGTTCTGCGGTGGCACGCCGTCGGGTGCGCCAATGCCCTGGTCCACGCCAAACAGGTCCGCGCCGGGGTTGAGCGCTGCATGCTGTTCGCGCCGCAGGTCATCAAACAGGGGTGAACGGTTCAGCCCCAGGGCTACAATGGTCAGCACGCCATAATGTTCGTACTGCGACAGTTCGGACAGGATATTGGCGCGGGTGTAATTGACTTCCCCATTCTGCGTGCCGCTGACCTGTCCCACATGGCTGTGGTCGGAAATCAGTCCCGGCAGCACGGTCTGGCCCGACAGGTCAATGGTGCGTGCGTGTGCTGCCGGCGGCAGGTGGTGGCCGGTTGCCGCGATATGCCCGTCGCGGATCAGGATATCCGTATCCGGCTGCGGCGCGCTGCCCGTGCCATCAATAACGGTGGCATGGCGCAGCAGCACCGGCCTGTCCGGCCGGGCATGGGCCATGCCGTGAACCAGCAGAAGCCCCGTCATGAAGGTCAGCAGGGCAGGGCGGCGGTAACGGGACATGGCGGGATCTCCATCCGGCAGGGTGGAGCAGTGTGGAACGCGTGCGGACCCGCGTCCATTCACATCTGGGCGGGCCGCGTTGCGCCTAGCGCGGCAGGCGTGTCGCCCCACCTTCGATCAGGTCGGCGAAGGCGTCAGCCACGTCACCGCTTTCGGGAAAGCAGACAAGGACATCATCACTTTCCGCCTTGGCTTCGCGGGCAGGCGTGATCACGCTGTCCCAATCGCCCGATAGTGAGGCCACGGTGCCGATTTCCGGCTCCACGAACTGCCATGACCCGCCCTTGACCGTTGACCCCATGACGGTTGTCAGCAGGAATATGCATGCCTGCGGGGGCAGGGGCGAAGGTACGCGCCGGAACTGGTAGATCGTGCCGGATTTTCCAAATAGTGTGAAAGAAGTCCACGGTTCCATAGGCCTGTTCCCTCCTTGGGTGATGGTTGCACTATGCCATGTTTCATGGTGCCGGGGGGATAGTGGCGTGTCGCCCATCAGCCATGCGGGCCATATTGTGTCGGGTATTGTGCCGGGGGCGCAATGGCTGTCTGGTTTCTCCGGCGTATGAAGGGACCGTCGCCTGCATTCCATGATGCGGTCCATGTGATGGCCCGGTCGGCAGGTCGTCGGCGAATTTCCTGATCATGCATGGGTGATGTGGCATGCGTGGGCGAAGGATGAATGCAGCGTGGAATAAAGACGTTTTTCGCGGTCAAAAGAATGTTTCACCGGGTCAAGAATGTTGTCGGCGCAGCGGTCTATCGTGGTGATGGAAGCCAGTCCGGACTTCGTGTTAAGCGGGAGGCAGTCACCATGCGTGTTTCCTGTATAGACCATCATAAATTCTGTTGTGGACAATGACCCGACCCTCCGTGACTTCTACCACTCCCCTTACGCCACTGCATGACGCACACACCCCCGCGCCTGCGCTCCAGCGCCGGTTCGGGGTCTTTCACCTGTGGGGCATTGCCGTGGGCCTGGTGATTTCAGGGGAGTATTTCGGGTGGAGTTATGGCTGGGCTGCGGCAGGCACGCTGGGCTTTCTTGTCACCACATTCATGGTTGCGCTGATGTATGCGGCGCTGATTTTTTCCTATACCGAACTGACCACGTCCATACCGAAGGCGGGTGGACCGTTTGCCTATGTGCTGGCGGCGTTCGGACCTGTACCGGCGTTCCTGACGGGCTTTGCCTCGATCATGGAATTCGTGTTTGCGCCTCCGGCCATCGCGTTGGCGATCGGGGCCTACCTGCATGTGCAATATCCCCATGTCAGTGCATCGACGGCCGCGACGGGGGCCTATGTGGTGTTCATGGCGCTCAATATATTCGGGGTGAATATTGCGGCCACATTCGAACTGGTCATTACCATCGCCGCTATTGTTGAACTTCTTGTCTTCATGGTTGTGGTGATGCCGGGTTTTTCATGGGCGAATTTCGTCCATGATGGCTGGGCCGGGTCTGATGTGTTCAGCCTGCATGCCGTTGGCGGCATCCTGGCGGCGGTTCCCTTTGCCATATGGTTTTTCCTTGCGATTGAAGGCGTGGCCATGACAGCGGAAGAAGCGCACACCCCGCACCGGACCATTCCCGTGGCCTATATTGCCGGAATCATTACCCTGATGGTTCTGGCGTTCGGTGTCATGATCCTTGCGGGGGGCGTGGGCGACTGGAAAGCCCTGGCCAACCTGAATGACCCGCTACCACAGGCCATGCTGACGGTAGTCGGTCCCCGCAGTGGTTATGTCCATATGCTGGTATGGCTCGGGCTGTTCGGTCTTGTGGCGTCTTTCCACGGGATCATCATGGGATATTCGCGCCAGATCTATGCCATGGCGCGGGAAGGTTACCTGCCTGCGGTGCTGGGGCGGCTTCACCCCCGGTTCGGAACGCCGTGGGCCGCAACGCTGGCGGGCGGGGTCGTGGGGATGCTGGCCATTTACGGTGACCGGTATATCACCATCGGCGGGCAACCGCTGACCGCCAATATCGTTACCATATCGGTATTTGGTGCGCTGACCATGTACCTGTTTGCCATGGCCAGCCTGTTCCAGCTGCGCCGTCACCAGCCAGGTCGGGTGCGACCCTGGTCCGTGCCCGGTTATCCTGTCGTGCCGGGATTTGCCTTTATTGCCGCATTGTGCGCGCTGGTGGGCATGGCTGTCAGCCATCTGGCCATTTTCGGGATTTATGTCGTGTTCATGGCCGCGGGCCTTACGGTTTATCTGCTCAGCCGCAGATCCGGCGCATGACGGGATTATCCTGACCGGCAAGCGCTGTGTCAGGGGACTGGTGTGTGGCCGTTTGAATATGACTGTATTGTTTTCCATAACCCGTCATGACCCGGCGAACAGGCCTGGTGACGGAACAGACATATTATAAAACATATGTCTGTTCCGGTTAAAAAATAATAAGATATACGCCTGCATTGATGAAATAATATTTCTGCATTCCATTATGGAATTCCGCGTCGGCGACATCTCCATGCACAGATGTCAACAATATGTTTCATCAGGTCAATTCAGAACATCATATAAGTTATTATATTGTAACGAAGATGATGTATTCTTTCATATGCATTGATGGAAAGTCATTGGGGAGATGGAACGCAGATGCGGATGAACCGGGCGTGGGACAGAAAAGTATCATCCCGGAATTTTCCGGTTTCTGATTTCCTGTCTGCTTCGGTTTGTTCTTTCTGTTCTGGAAATTGTAAAATAAACAAATCCCCAGATTAAATTTAAAATTCAATAAAACAGACCAGACAAAACAATAATTCCTGTTTCCGGGCATGTGCTTTTATGAAGCGTCAATGGAGAATGATATGAGACACCGTGCTGATGTTTTATTGAAAACGTTTGCCGCAGTTCTGTTTGTTTCCAGTTCCAATGTTGCACTTTCCGCCACTGTCGCGCCGAAGGTGAAACCGGATGGAAAGATCACGTCTGTCAGTCGGCACGGTGTTGCATCCAGGCCTGTTTCCCGGCCGGTGGCCGCATTGAAACCGGAGACGCTGGGTGTGGTCGGCCATCGCCATCGCGCAGTCGGTGTCAAGGAAGTGGTTTCCGCCCAGATGATCAAGGAGGAAGTTCCCGGCACGAATGCCCTCAAGGTACTGGGTAAAATGCCGGGCATCCTGTTCCAGTCAGCCGACGGGCAGGGACTGGATATCTGGTCGCAGTCCCTGTACATGCACGGCTTCCTGCTTAATCAGGTCGGGGTGACGCTGGATGGTATTCCGCTGGGGGACCAGCAGTATCATGCCCTCAACGGCCTGAACGTCATGAATGCGCTGGCGTCGGAAAATATCGGCCATATGGATGTATCCATGAGCGCGGGCGCCGAATCCGTTGCCTCCACATCCAACCTTGGCGGTTCGATCGAATATTTTTCAGCTGACCCCAAGCACAAGATGGGCGGTCAGGTGAACCAGACATTCGGTTCCAATTCCACCATGCACAGCTTTTTTCGCTTTGATTCCGGCGACATGAACCGGACAGGCACCCGCATGTTCGTGTCCTACATGCGCAATAACGCGGAAAAATGGAAAGGCGGCGGCAACCAGTTCATGCAGCAGGTCAATGCCAAGCTGGTGCAGCCGATCGGTGAGGAAAGCCAGATTTCCGCCCTATTCGACTGGGGTGATCTGGATCAGTACCAGTATCAGGATCTGTCCTTTGACATGCTGCATAACGGCGGGGGCGGGATCGACAACTTTATCGGCACGCCGAATGCCTATGCAAAAGCCTACCGTCTGGCGCTTGCGGCGAACAACAAGCCCGGTGGGGCGCTGCCCGCAGGCTATGGCAAGATGTCGGATCCGTATGATGCCTCTTACTATGACGGCGGCACGGTGGAGCGCGATTATCTCGGCGGCCTGAACATGGATTTCGCGCTGACGCACCGCCTGCACTGGAAAACCGTCCTGTATGCACAGGGACAGTACGGCCGTGGCACATGGGCCAGCCCCTATCCATGGTACAGCAGCGGGCTGATGCCCAATGGCGCCCCGCTATTTGACCAGATTACCAGTGTTCATGCCCAGCGCGGCGGTTTTACATCCGCCCTGCATTACAATATCGCGCATAACGATATCAGCGCGGGCGTGTGGTACGAACATTATCATGTGGATGAAGTGCGCAACGCCTATTATGAACCGGTGCTGGGGCAGGGGTCCCCGATCAATTCCATGGGCAAGCTGCCTTCCCCCATGGCCAATCTGTGGGGTGATACCTTCAATTCAAACAGCTTTACGGCCTTCGTGCAAGATACGTATCATGTCCGCCCCAACCTGAACGTACATTTCGGTTTCAAGTCGTTGCTGCAGACGGTTGATGGCCGCGAAACCGGCAATCTGTCCGCCTATACCGGCACGGACGCCATTGCCAGCGGCAGCGTGACGACAGCCAAGGCGTTCCTGCCACATATCAGCGCGGACTGGCATTTCCTGAAGCATCATGAACTGTTTTTTGATGTTGCTGAAAACGTGAAATCCTACCCCATCGCGGGTTACAAGATGGGCGCATCGCCTTTCGCCATGACCCAGTCCGCCTATAACAGCATGCAGTCGCAGGGCGGGCTGAAGCCGGAAACCAACTGGAACTATGCGGTGGGTTACCGCTACATGGCCCGGATGCTGATGGCGTCGCTGTATGCCTACCACACCAATTTCCGCAATCGTCTGCAGCAGGTGACAAGCGGACCGATCACCAACCCGTATTCCGCCGTGATGAACGTTGGTGGCGTGACGATGAACGGTGTGGATGCCGGTCTGACCGTGATGCCGGTCAAGGGACTGTCCATTTACAATTCCATCAGCTGGAACCATGCAACTTATGATCAGGATGTGACTTCTGGCGGCGTGCGTTACGGCACCCACGGGCAGCAGATCGTCAATTATCCCCGGTTCATGTACAAGGCCAGCCTGACATATGCCTGGCATGGCGCAAGCGCCCATATCGATACGCAGTATATCGGGGAACGTAACTTCAGCTATATTGGTGATACCCATGTGCCGGGTTACTGGGTCACATCACTGGGCGCACGGTACAATTTCTCCGAACTCGCCCACAGAAGTGACCGGTTCAGGTATCTCAATCATCTGACCCTCAGCTTCAACGTGTATAACCTGACCAATACACAGTATATTTCCACCATGGGTGAAAACGGCAACCCGATGAGTGGTGATGACCAGTCCTTCCTGATTGGCGCGCCGCGACAGTATTTCGGGTCGGTCGCCATAGAATTCTAGACAATGAACGGGCGCCCTGTGCAGGGCGCCCGTTTGTTTATGAAACGGTGGCCTGTATTTTTTTGAAAACATTAAAAGTTTTTGGGCGCTGCCTTTTTTCAAAAAGACAGCGTTTCCTGAAGCTTTCTGAAAAAAGCTTCATCAAAACTGCTTTTAATTTTAAGGCGTTATTATGGGCTGACTTTTCAAACCGTCTCCAAAGACATTTGCCCCCATGCGCCTTGTGCCGTGTTCGCCTGCGGCACAGGGGCGTCGTCAGGCCAGCAGGCGTGGTATCGTGCTGCCGTAAGGGATGGAGGCGGGATCGGGGCGCCATTCGCCGGTATTCTCATTACGCCCCTGCAGCACGAACCGGGGCTGTGATGCCGACTGTTCCTGTGCCGCGCGTCGGGACAGCGCGCCAATCGGGCCGGACAGGCAGCGGTTGATGATGACCGACAGCGCGGTATCGGCAAAACCGTGCAGCATATCCACGTCCCCGTCGCTATCGCCAAAGACCATCAGGGGACCGTGTCCTTTCTGCCGGGCCAGTGCCTGACGGATGGCCGTGACCTTGCCCTGCCGATAGGTCAGGGGCCAGTGGGGTACGTCCCTGTCACCGGGATAGGACGCATCACCATCCGGGTGCATCCGCACGCCCATTACGTTTTCGGCAGGCAGGTTGTATCCGTACTGGGGATCAGTCGCGAAAATGCGCACGATATCCACAAAGGATGCCGAACAGACATAGACATCAATGCCCTGCGCGCGCAGGCAGCCATGCAGCGTGGCGATTTCGGGCGTCAGGCGCAGGCATTGCATGAAGGTGTGGCTGACGCATCCCGCCTGTCCCGGTCGCTGTGGCGGGGTGTGCCACGTGACGGATGTAATGGCCTGTCCCAGATGCCAGGTGTTGGAAGCCTGTACAAGCTGGCGCAGGCTGTCGGGCGTATGACCGTTCAGCATCCATATGACCCAGCGATAGGCATGATCCACGCCGGAACTCGCCATCATGGCGTCATAGGCGAAATACAGCTTTGCCCGGAAACTGCACATTATGGGATCGGCGGCCGTACGAAGCGTAAAGCCGCCGTCACGCAGGGGCTGCAGTCCGTAGGACCGTACCAGCGCCGTGTAATCGGCAACCAGATCCACAGCCAATGCATGCGCGTTTACCCGCTGCCCCGTAACGGTGCGGCATGTCGGGGCAAGCAGCCCATGCCCCAACCCACGTTGCAGAAAGGTGCCAAACTGCTGCGGCGTAAGCATGAAGCACAGATTGTCGATCATGAAGCGGAACAGTGTTTCCGCGCAGTCACCAGAAATACAGGTATTGTCCCAGTCAAATACGGCATAGGGCCGGGTCGTGGCATCCTGGCTGCCACGTCCATGGGCGCGGATGACCGCTTCGACCGCCCGGCGTGTCGTGGGTGCCCATTTCAGGGGCGGCAGCAGCGGGAGGGAGGCCGTATCATCGGTTGCATGCGCCCCGGCCGCCAGCAGCCCGGGCGCCAGGGATGACAGGCCTGCTACAGTGGCAAACTGACGACGGGTAAAGGGTTTCGTCACGCTTCATGCCCTTTTGGCAGATGGGTAATGGACGGCGCGCCGCCAAGGCGCGGGTCACTGCGGCTGGGCCGCCCCGTTTCCATGTGGCCAGCCAGTCTGGCAAGGAAATGCGGATGGCCACCGCATGTCAGGCGCAGGTCATACCAGTGATCCGACGCGGCCAGGTTCCAGTCATGGGTTACGCTGCCGAGTGGGGGAATGTCCAGACGGACCGGCGCGTAGCCGGCGTAATCCACCATGTCCATATTTACACGCAGCCTGTTCCTGCATGTGTGCCGCAGGGTCAGGCGCAGGTTGCCCGTGTCGGTATCATAGGATTCCGCCACCTCCAGCACGCATGACCGGTGAGGCAGGGTCCATGTCCGTACAAAGCCGTTGGGACCATGTAGGCGCAGGGTATGGTTGGCCATGGTCGGTGGCAGCGTGAAGCGGAAATCACTGTGCGCGGCCACGGTAAAATGCCGGGGACCGTGAACATCCACGCCATACAGGCGGAAGACCACCCCGACGTCGCCCGGATTGTCCAGTACAAGGTCCAGCGCCCCATCGTGCGCATGTATCCGTGCGGTATGGCGATAGGGCAGGGGACGGGCGGGACGCTGTCCGGTTTCCTGCATGGGAAAATGCTGCCGGCGTGGTACCTGTGGCGGGGCAAGGTGGCACGCGGCATCCGTCTGTGTGGGATAGTGCGCGGTGTCCGGTAATGCGGCCTGCCACTGCCGGTCCGTGACCCCGAAATCAAACAGCGATGTCAGGTCACCACAGACGCTGCGCCGCCATGGGGTGATGTTGGGTTCCATGACACCGAAGCGGCGTTCAAGGAACCGGATGACCGAGGTATGGTCGAACATCTGCGAATTGACCCATCCGCCCTTTGTCCATGGCGAAATCACGATCATCGGCACGCGGGGGCCCAGGCCCACCGGTTCACCCTGATAGATCTCGCCCGTGACAGGTACGTTGCTGCCGCCCTGTGTCGTGTCTAGTGCGGGGACGGGGGCGGGGATGTGATCGAAAAAACCGTCATTTTCATCATAATTGAGGATAAAGACGGTTTTTGACCACACATCGGGATGCCGGGAGAGGACATCCATCAGGCGTGAAATCAGGTATTCGCCATAGCCCGGGGGCGCATCGGGGTGTTCGCTCAGATGCTGGGGCGGTACGATCCATGAAACCTGCGGCAGCGTGCGGTGCATGATGTCATGTTCCAGGGCCGCGACCAGAAATTGCCCTTCGGATGTATGGGCGTTGGACGCATCGGACCCTGGCACGATCGACCGTGCGGCGCGGTAACGGGCGGAGTGCGGGGACAGGTTGCGGAACTGCGCAAAGGAGGCGAGCGGATTATCCGTGAAGTTGTCGTATTCCTGATAGATCTTCCAGCTTACCCCATGTTCCAGCAGCCGGTCGCCATAGGTTTTCCATGTAAAGGCCCGGAAATCCTTCCGGTCCAGCGCCATGTCGGCTGAACCGTTTCCATCATCGACATTGGTGACGACCTGCACGCCATCCTGCCCGCACGCCAGGCCACTGGTGCCCGTAAACAGGAACAGGCGATTGGGGTTTGTCGGTCCGAAAATGGAGGCATGGTAATTGTCACAGATGGTAAAGGCATCTGCCAGCGCATAGTAATATGGGATATCCTGACGGTCGAAATACCCCATGGTCATCGGGGTTTTGACATCAATCCACGCATCCCAGTTGTTCCATAATGCCTGTGATCCCTTCCAGCTGTGATCGAGGCTGGGCAGGCATCCGGCGCTGGTGGTTGCGGTATTGAAGCGGAATGGCAGCACCGTCCGGCCGTGCCGGTCACGCTGGGCCAGCGGGGATCGCCCATCGGGCAGGAATTCGGGCTGGGGATCGGAATAGCCGCGCACGCCCTTCATGCAGCCGAAATAATGATCAAAGGCCCGGTTTTCCTGCATCAGGATAATGACGTGTTCAATATCCTCTATCCCGCCGCCCTGCCGGTTTGGCGGCACGGCCAGGGCGCGCTGCACGTTTTCGGGCAGTACCCCCGCCATGGCGCTTGCGGCCGACATCTGCAGGAAGCGGCGTCGGCCAGGGCGGATGAAACGGGGCATGCGGCCTTGTTCTCCTTGGATTCTTCCGCACGCAGCACCACAGGCGCACGGATATTGATAGCGCCGCAGCGTAGCGGGCATGGATAGGGAGAGCTTGACAGAAGACTACATAATTTTGGCATCATAACGTTTGGGCTTGTTACGGATCGCCAAAACATGAAAACTGGTGGTCGCTTCAGGATGTAGGGAAGGGAAGATGCTGCCTGGCGATATACCCGGCCCATCAGACAGCACGGTCAGACAGCCACGTGTGCTTGCCGCAGCGGCCACGGGGGCGTACCAGTTCATCCGTGATCAGGGCTGCGATCCCGATCGCGTGGCCCTGTCCGCCGGGCTGCGACTTGACCAGAGCCTTTCCCAGACGGCGTCGCTCGACCTTGCCGGATACTGCCTTCTGTTTGAGGAAACCACCCGGCAGAGCGGGCATGCAGGGGTGGGCCTGTCCTATGGCCGGCATTTTACCCCCGACATGCTGGGCCTGATCGGTTTTATCGCCATGGCGTCCCCCACACTGGGTAACGCGGTGGAAAATGTGGCCGAACTGTTCCCGTACCACCAGAGCGGCACCATTACCCGCCTTGTCCATCAGGACGATGGCTGCGCGCGACTGGAATACCGGATCGTGACGGGCGGCATCATCGGGCGTGAGCAGGATGCGGAACTGACCATGGGCATGTTCTGCAACATATTTCGCCATGTGCTGGGGCAGCTCTGGGCGCCACGGGCCATCTGGCTTGAACATCGCCGCATTGCCACGCCGGGCGAATACGACAATGCCTTTGGCGCGCCGGTGCATTTTGGCATGGGCGTCAATGCGGTCGTGTTTGACAGGGCGGAAATGGGCTGCATCATGCCACAGGGAAATGTGCGGCTGCTTGATGTTTTGCGGTGCAGCCTGACATCGCTGTCGCCTGCGGCCGCAACCCGGCCAATGGAACCGGCCGCGGATCCGCTGCTGTCGCGCATCCGTACCGAAATCCGGTATTCGATGGGGCAGGGCGTGCCCGCCCTGTCGCATGTGGCGGAAACGCTGCGCATACCGCGCTGGACCCTGCAGCGTCGTCTGGATGGGATGGGCATTACGTTTTCGGCCCTGGTGGAACGGACCCGGCAGGAACTGGCCCGCGAATACCTTGCCCGCCCCACGATGCCGATTGGCGAGATCGCATTACTGCTGGGATATTCGGAAATCAGCGCCTTCAGTCGCGCATTCCGCAAATGGACCGGGGTCTCGCCACGCCTGTACCGCGCATCGCAGCATTCAGGTGGCGACCGCTAGGCACATGCCCGTGCGGAAGCAGGTCAAGTCTTTGTGCCTGTCGGTCAAGATATTTGAAAACAAACGTTTATAATTCCGTCATGGATAAATTACCTCCCGTTGGGAAGGCTATTGTACTGTGTCATATCATGCTTTTCTGGGGGGAGAGAAATTCTGCTTTTCCTCTCTGAAACAGGTGCTCGCCTATGCCTCACCCTATCGCAGCGGTGATGAACTGGCAGGGGTTGCGGCCCCTGATCCCCTGCAGCGTATCGGAGCGCGTGAGGCGCTGGCGAACATTCCGCTCCGGACCTTCCTGAACGAGGTCCCGGTCCCTTATGAGACGGATGAAGTCACGCGGCTGATTATTGACAGTCACGACACCGCCGCCTTTGCCCCCGTCGCGCATATGACGGTGGGGGATCTGCGCGACTGGCTGCTGGACCATGAAACCGACGGGGCGACCCTTTCGGCACTTGCGCCGGGGCTGACGGCGGAAATGGTCGCGGCGGTCAGCAAAATCATGCGTAATCAGGATCTGGTGGCGGTTGCCCGCAAGATCACGGTCCGCACGGGCTTTCGCAACACGCAGGGCCTGCCGGGGCGCATGGGGTCACGCCTGCAACCCAATCACCCGGTGGACAGCCTGCCGGGCATTGCTGCATCCATGCTGGACGGCCTGTTGCTGGGGGTGGGGGATGCCGTGGTGGGCATAAACCCGGCATCGGACAACATGGCCAATGCCAGTGACATCCTGCATATGCTCGAAGGGGTGCGGGTGCGCTATGACATTCCCATACAGACCTGCCTGCTGACGCATGTGACCAATACCCTGCAGCTTATGGAACGGAATGTGCCGGTGGACCTGGTGTTCCAGTCCATATCCGGCACACAGGAAGCGAATGCGGGCTTTGGCATTTCCCTGTCCGTCCTGTCCGAAGCCTATATGGCCAGCCAGTCACTGGGGCGGGGGACGGTCGGCACGAATACCATGTATTTCGAAACGGGGCAGGGATCGGCCCTGTCGGCCAATGCCCATCACGGCATGGACCAGCAGACGGCGGAGGTCCGGGCCTATGCCGTGGCACGGGCTTTCTCGCCGCTGCTGGTCAATACGGTGGTCGGCTTCATCGGTCCGGAATATCTATATGATGGCAGGCAGATCATCCGTGCGGGGCTGGAAGACCATTTCTGCGGGAAGCTCATGGGTCTGCCGATGGGGTGTGACGTCTGTTACACCAATCATGCCGAGGCGGATCAGGATGACATGGACAACCTGATGATGCTGTTATGCACCGCTGGCATCAACTTCCTGATTGCCGTGCCCGGCAGCGATGACATCATGCTGAATTACCAGAGCCTGTCCTACCACGATATCCAGACCCTGCGTTCGCTGTTTGGCGTGCGGGCGGCGCCGGAGTTTGAAGAGTGGCTGATCGCGCGTGAGCTGATTGATGCAAAGGGTCGGATACGCGTCAATTCCCCCAGCATTTTTTCCGGGATGATACCCTCGAATGACTGATGAACGTCCCATTTCCTGGCAGGGGCTGCAGGCACGGACATCGGCGCGGATCGGCCTGCCCCGTACCGGCAATACGATTTCCGGTGCGGCCGTGCGGGAGTTTCAGTATGCCCATGTCCGTGCGCGTCATGCTGTCTCCACCACGCTGGATACCAGTCGGCTGAACCTGTCACAGCCCCTGATCGAGGTTGAAAGCCGCGCCCGGGACCGCGAAGAATACGTCAGGCGTCCCGACCTTGGGCGACAGTTATCCGACAGCAGCCGCGAAAGCCTGTTGCACGGGCAGTATGATGTCGTATTCGTCATTGCAGATGGACTATCAGCCCTTGCGGCCCAGCAGCAGGGTCCCGCAGTGCTGGCTGCAATGATACCCCTGCTGGCGGGCTGGCGTATTGCTCCGTTGGTTGTGGCGCACAGGGCACGGGTGGCCCTGGGCGATGAAATCGCGACCTGCATGGGTGCGCGGTGCGTCGTGATGATGATCGGGGAGCGTCCCGGTCTGCGCTGCGCAGAGAGCATGAGCCTTTACATGACGTGGAATCCGCAGATAGGGATGCGGGATTCAGGACGGAACTGCATTTCCAACATCCATGGTCACGGCGGGTTATCCGCCATGACTGCGGCAAACAGTCTGGCATGGTTGCTGAAGATGGCGCGGACGCGCAATTACAGTGGCGTCAACCTCAAGGATGAAACCTGTACTATTGAGCAGACGGACCAGCAGAAAATATTATCGGATAAATCGGGACAATAAAAAGCATCGATTCTGGAAATACAGATATATGAAAGAATGACCGTATGGCCTCTTTCATTGCCTATGTCGATGGAACCGTTATCGCCTGTCGTGTTGTGAACAAAAAAACGGCGCAGATGTGATTTTTATTCTATGGAAATTCCGAAAATAGTGCTGTGGCAGGAACGTAATAAAAGTTTCCAGCCGTTCCCTTTTTCAGGGATTGCTTGAGCGTAAATATTTTAAAAAAGCAAAAGTTTTTGGATCCAATTTTTTTTCAAAAAAGTGGTGTTCCTCGAAGCTTCTGAAGAAAGCTTCACCAAAAACTTTTTCATAATTTGCACGATGCTTTGTAGGCAGTTTTTTTAATCTGCGTACAGCCACACTGTAGAAATGTCAGTCACAGACACGACAGGCCGTCAACGACATTCTACGTATTAAAAATACAGAAACTTGGAAAGTGCCTGTAATCAGCCAAGACCCGCAGTAAACTGCAGCAAAGTAGCTGGCGTCCCGTACGGGATTCGAACCCGTGTTGCCGCCGTGAAAGGGCGGTGTCCTAGGCCTCTAGACGAACGGGACTAAAGGCGTGAGCGGTAAGTATCCCGACACGGGGGGAGGGTCAACCCCCTGATTCAAAAATATTGAAATTATTTGGCGATTGCTGCGTCACGGATGAAAAAAGTGGCGGATGTCCGGCCATTCCAGCTTTCGGCACGCAGCCATCCCGCCAGATGCAGCGGTGGCGTATCACGATCTTCCAGCACGGGGGCCAGCGGGCTTTCATTGGCGCGGAACACCAGTGCTTTCAGCCGGGGGCCTCGGCCTTCGCCCTGCAGCGTCAGACGCAGGGTATTGCCTTCCCGCCCGATCCGTTCGGCATAGGCCACGCGCACGCGGGGCAGCGCGATCAACGGTTCGTCGTTACCGGCGCCAAACGGGGCCAGGCGGTCCATGTCCGTTGCAAGGGCCACATCGGCCGCCGCGACATTCACCACGGCGTCAATGGTCAGGTCCACGGCTTCGGGCAGGCTGGCGGCGGTGGCCAGATGGTGGTCAAGGAATTCATGCAGGGCAGGGATGCCGTCCGCTGGCAGGCCGAATCCTGCCGCCATCGCATGGCCCCCGCCCGATGACAGCAGTCCGGCCTGTCGTGCCGCGATAATGGCGCCACCAAGATCCTGTCCCGGCACGGAGCGGGCGGAGCCTTTTACGCTGCCATCTTCCATCTCCGCACCAACCAGAACGGGACGGTTGAATTTTTCCTTGATCCGCCCGGCCACGATCCCGACCACGCCGGGGTGCCAGTCACGGCCGCTCAGCACCAGCACGGCATGCCCCTGCGCGCGTTGTGCGGCGGCCAGTTCCATGGCGCGGTCAAGGATGCCGGATTCGACGCTCTGCCGGTTGTGGTTGACGGAATTCAGCTTCTCGGCCAACGCCTGTGCTTCGGCTGTGTCCTCGCACAGCAACAGGCGCAGCCCCAGGCCGGAATCCGCGATACGCCCACCCGCATTGATCCGGGGACCGAGCGCGAATCCGCATGTAAACGCCGAAAGCGGGTCGCGCGCGCCCGCAGCTTCCAGCAGGGCCGCGAGTCCCGTGCGCTGCCGCCGCGCCATGACCTTCAGCCCCTGCGTGACAAAGGCGCGGTTCAGGCCGCTTAACGGCATGACGTCACATACGGTCGCCAGCGCCACGAGGTCGAGGCTGTCCATCAACTGCGGGTCGGGATGGGATTCGAACCATCCTTCACGGCGCAGGATGCGGACTGTCGCCACCACGGTCATGAATGTGACCGCAGCCGCACAGATGCCGTGCAGGCCGGATGGGCAGTCGGGCCGGTTCGGATTGACCGTGGCCAGCACACGCGGCAGCGCGCCCTGCACCTGATGGTGGTCAAGGACAATGACATCACCACGCCCGCTTGCGTGTTCCAGCACATCCACCGCCGCCGTGCCGCAGTCCAGACACACGATCAGGGTCGCGCCCTGATCCTGCATGGCCTCGATTGCGGGGATGTTCGGGCCGTATCCTTCCGTCATGCGGTCGGGAATATGCGTCAGCACCGTGCAGCCCTGACGGCGCAGGAAATCGGTCAGAAGTGCCGTGGAACACGCGCCATCCACGTCATAATCCCCGAACAGGCCCACCGTTTCCCCGTTGCGGATGGCGGTGGCCAGACGGATGGCCGCGGCATCCATGTCCGTGAAGGTGGACGGGTCGGGCATCAGCGCACGCAGGGTAGGGGCCAGATAGGTTGCAACCTGTTCGGGGGCAATGCGGCGCAGGGCCAGCATGCGGCCCACGATTTCCGGCAGTCCGGTCTGCTGTGCAATGGCCATGCCCATGCGGTCGGTATGGCTGGCCTGTCCGCCTTCGCGCCAGTTCCACCGGCGGCCCGTAACACTGTGGGTCACCCCCAGCACGGCTGGCGCCTGCTCCGCCTCCTGTGGCGCGGGGGACGCGGGAAAGGGGGAAAGCAGGTCGGCAGCGGACATGAAAACGGATCCTTGTGGGTATGCGGCGCGGGCAAGGCAGGATGGATGGTCCGGCCGGAACCATCCATTGCCCGGTGTTCAGGCCGCTTCGATACGGATCAGCGCGGGCTCATCCAGTACGGCGGACAGTTCTGCAATGTGATGCAGGGCATGCTGCATCGCGGCCTCGTTGGTCTTGTGCGTCAGCAGCACCAGCGGCACGGCATGGGTGCCATCGGGGCGGACGTCATGCGCGTCGGCATGCTGGAGCATGCTGCGCAGCGATACGCCGTTGTCACGCAGCACCGCCGTGATGTCGGCAATGACACCGGGGCGGTCTTCCACGTTCAGGCGCAGGTAGTATTCGCCCGTGAACGATTTGCTGGGCAGGGCCACGGCCTGCATCAGGCTATCAGCGGCACAGCCCCATACCGGCATGGCGGAGCCACGGGCGATATCGATCAGGTCGGCGCATACGGCAGTGGCCGTCGGTCCTTCGCCCGCACCCCGGCCTTCCAGCATCAGGCGGCCGACAAAGGCCCCTTCCGCCACCACGGCGTTGAACACGCCGTTGACCTGCGCAATGGGCGCATCCTGTGGGACAAGGCAGGGATGGACCCGGGCCTCGATACCGTTTTCATGCTGGCGCGCGATCCCCAGCAGCTTGATGCGATAACCCATCTTGCGCGCGAACTGCAGGTCCAGCGCGCCAATGCGGCGGATGCCCTCGATATAGACGGAGGCAAATACCACGGGCCGCCCGAACGCCAGTCCGGCAAGGATCGCCAGCTTGTGCGCGGTATCAATGCCGTCCACGTCGGTCGAGGGATCGGCTTCGGCATAGCCCAGCTTCTGCGCATCGGCCAGGATTTCGGCGAAGTCCCGCCCGGTTTCATGCATGACGGTCAGGATGTAATTGCACGTGCCGTTCAGGATGCCGCCGATCTTCAGAATCCGGTCCGCCGCCAGCCCCTCACGCACGGTCTTGATGGCGGGAATGCCTCCGGCCACCGCTGCCTCAAACATCAGCGGCACGCCCGCTGCCTGCGCCGTACAGGCCAGTTCGGCGCCGTGAATGGCGATCAGCGCCTTGTTTGCGGTCACCACCGGACGGCGGTTTTCCAGCGCGCGGGTCACCGTCAGGCGCGCGGCACCTTCCGCCCCGCCAATCAGTTCGGCCACCACATCCACATCGGGGTGGGTGGCCAGTTCCTCGGGTGCGTCACACCAGGCGACATCGCTCAGGTCGACGCCACGGTCACGCGTGCGGTCGCGCGCGCTTACGGCGGTCACCACCAGTTCGCGGCCCGCGCGGGCACGGATCAGGTCGGCGTTTTCACGCAGCAGTTTTACAACGCCGGCACCAACCGTGCCCAGTCCCGCAATGCCGATGCGCAGGGGCGGTTTGGGGGCGGGTTTACAAGGGGAAGAAGTCATGTGTTTTCCGTCAACCGATAAGGGCAGTCATGAATGGGCGGGCTGGGTGTCAGGCAGCGGGGCGGCCTGCTGCGTGGTGGGGGCCGTGCCTCCGTGTTCCGTCATGAAATGGCGGATGGAGCGGCAGGCCTGACGCAGGCGCTGGGTGTTTTCCACCAGTCCGATGCGCACGAAGCCCTCGCCATATTCCCCGAAGCCAAGGCCGGGGGCCACCGCGACGCCAGCTTCCTTCAGCAGCAGCTTGGAAAAGCCCACGCTGCCCAGTTCACGGAAGCGTTCGGGAATGGGCGCCCATGCGAACATTGATCCTTCGGGGGAGGGCACATCCCATCCCGCCGTCTGCAGTCCCTGAATCAGTACGTCGCGGCGCTTGCGGTAGATATCGCGGATTTCGGCCACGCAATCCTGCGGGCCACTGAGTGCCGCGACAGCCGCGACCTGAATGGGCGTGAACGCGCCATAATCCAGATAGGACTTGATGCGGGTCAGCGCCGCGATCAGCTTCGGGTTGCCCGCGGCAAAGCCCATGCGCCAGCCCGCCATGGAATAGGTCTTGGACAGGGACGTGAACTCGACGGCGATGTCCTTCGCACCCGGCACTTCCAGGATGGAGGGGGGAACGTTATCGCCAAAATAGATTTCCGCATATGCCAGGTCCGACAGGATCCAGATTTCGTGCTTGCGCGCGAACGCCACCAGCTTGCGGTAGAAATCAAGGTCCGCGAGATACGCGGTGGGATTTGACGGAAAATTGACAATCAGCGCCGTGGGCTTCGGCACGGAATGGCGCACCGCGCGGTCCAGCGCCTCCAGCATTTCATCATCGGGCGTCGCGGGAATGGAGCGGACGGACGCACCGGCGATGATGAAGCCGAACTGATGGATGGGATAGGACGGATTGGGTACCAGAATGGTGTCGCCTGGGCTGGTGATGGCGGAGGCGAGGTTGGCCAGCCCTTCCTTGGACCCCAGGGTCGCGATCACTTCCGTCTCGGGGTCCAGCTTTACGTTGAAGCGGCGTTCATAATATCCCGCCAGCGCCCGGCGCAGGCCCGGAATGCCGCGGCTGACGGAATAACGGTGCGCGCGCGGGTCGCTTACGGTTTCCACCAGTTTCTGCACGATATGGGGTGGGGTGGGGGTATCGGGATTGCCCATGCCCAGATCAATAATATCCTCCCCCCGCGCTCGGGCCTGGGCCTTGGCCTTGTTGACTTCAGCGAAGACATAGGGCGGCAGACGGCGGATACGGTGGAATTCTTCGGTCATGGGACGCTCTGTTACGGGCGCGCGGCAATCCGTGCGCCGGGTTGGAAAAATGGCGGGCCACCCGTTGGGGGTGGGCACCACACTCTAGCGCACGATGGCAATTCTTGCACCATTGCCAAAGGCATGGGCGTGTACCGCAATGCGGTTGGCTGGTACGCCCCGGGCGCGCAGCATGTTGGTCAGGGTGCGGGTGCGCAGTATGGCAAGGTTGAGGGCCGCGGTCTGCCCTTCCGCCGAGGCGGTGGCGGCATTGCCATAGCCATTCACGATCACAAAACGGTTGCCGCGCTGTTTTACCACATTGCCAACCACATCTTCCTCGCCATCCTCGATCTGGTCCGACCCGGGCAGGAAGCGCACCTGATCCCCGTCATCAGGTGTCGCGAGGTGATAGGTCGGCAGGTCCATGCCGTCCCGCCCGGCATTGTCAGGCAGGCTGATCCCGCCCACCGAGGGCAGTTCCGGCGGCCCATCGGCAATGGCTGGCAGGTTGGCGGGGATCGCCTCGGGGGTGTCGGATACCGTTTCCGTAACCGCGGGCATGACCAGTTGGCCCGTGGCGTCCCGCACGGGTTCGGCCTGATGGGACATGCCGCGTTCGGATTTCGGCCTGGTGCCGCCCGTTGCCTGCCGTCCCGCCTGCGCGCCGTCATTCGCCACCGCGAGGGAGGCGGACTGCCCCCCGCCATTGCCTGACGGGTGCGAGGGAACGGGGGGAATGTCGGCGGCCGTGGGCATGGTGCCCATGATCGCGTCCTGATGCTGGTTGAGTTCGCGCTGCGCCTCAAGATCGGCGGTGATGTCTTCACGCAGTTCAGGTGAGGGGAGTTCGGGCGTCTTGTCCGGTCCCAGCCCGACCTTGGGATAGGGCTGGTGCGTACCGGGCGGTGGGGGACGCTGCTGGCCGATCACGCCGCCCTGGTAGTTATGGTACCAGTCGGACACGGAATCGACAGTATCCTGATGGTGCGCGCAGCCCGCCATACCCGTGGCAAACAGCGCCAGCAGGACAGCCCGCGTTGTGGCGGGACGTCTGGATGGCGGAAAAAAAAATCTTCCGGGACTTGGCGATGGTGCCCGCTTTCCCAATCTTAGCTCCCATGGCCTTTTTCGGCCTGCACACGACATGACCGGGGCAAACTAGCCTGCAATGCCGATCTTAGCGAGGGGGATCGCGCACCGGGTCTGTCCCGGCCGGGGTCATTGTGCCCGATTGTCAGGTCGGGACTTGGCACCGGACGCAAGGCAGCGCAGGATAAGGGCATGACCAGGACAGTCCCGGAGAATAGGGAGAACCCGATGAACGGCATGCAGCCGAAACACCGCATCCGCATGGATGAAGAAGATCCCAGGGATCCCGATATCCCCGAGCCCCAGGGCCCGGAAACCGAGGAACCCGACAAGAACCGCACCCTGTCCTCCCCCATAGGGGAACTGGAAAGCCGCCTGTTCGACCAGCGCAAGGTGCTGGTGTTCGGTCCGATCAATGACAAGATCGCCCGTGACGTGACCGGTCGCCTGCTGGCGCTGGCCGGTGCGTCGGACAAGCCGATTGATGTGTACGTGAACTCCCCCGGTGGTCATGTGGAAAGTGGCGACACCATCCATGACATGATCCGCTTTGTCGATTCGGTTGCACCCATCAACATGATCGGCACCGGCTGGGTCGCATCCGCGGGCGCACTGATCTTTGCCGCAGGGAACAAGGAACGGCGTTACTGCCTGCCCAACACGCGTTTCCTGCTGCACCAGCCCATGGGCGGCGTGCGGGGTCCCGCGACCGATATCGATATCGAAGCGCGTGAGATCATCAAGATGCGTGAGCGTCTGAACCGCCTGTTCGCGCGTGAAACCGGGCAGCCTTATGAAAAGGTGTGCAAGGATACGGACCGCAATTACTGGATGTCCGCGTCCGAAGCGATCGATTATGGGCTGGTGACGCGCGTAATCGACAAAATCTCTGACCTGCATTGATTTAAGGCAAGGCGGACCGCTTGGCGGGTCCATAATGCTGATGTCGCGTTGTGCGGGGGATGCTTCGGCATTCCCCGCAAATTCCAGATAACAGTTCTGCACTTAATGGTTGGTGTGATATGGACCGCAGCAATCAGGGTGTCAGCTGTTGGGATGAATGCCACATCGGCCGGCGTATCCACGCGACACCGTTCCGAGCAGCGAGCCGACATGACGAAATCACTTTCTGACATCTATACCATTCTGCCCGAAGCCCGCGACCCGGGGGCCGCGACCCCTGATGCCGTGGCAAAGGCTGATTTCAATGCCCGCCACTGGTCCAGCCCGGTGCCGGGACCGCTCACGCCCGGATCGGCGGAGCACAAGCAGGCGGTGGCGGAGATGTTCCGCGACACCTTCAATCCCTACAAGCCATCGGTCATCGAATGGCCCAAGCTGGACAGGGAAACGCTGGAACGCGTCACTTCCCTGCCGATCTGGGATATTGCCGTACAGACCGAAGGCAAGGCCCGCCTGCGCATGGCAGCCTATGCCCGCCTGATTGACGACCCGGATATGAAGGACGCCCTGTCACGCAACGCGTGGGAGGAAAACCGCCACAAGGAAGTCCTGTCCAAAATGGTGGAAGCCTATGGCATTCCGCTGGCGTCTGAACCCCCCTATATCGAACCGCGTGACGTGGAATGGGCCTATCTGGTCACGGGTTTTTCGGAATGCGTGGACAGTTTCTTCGCGTTTGGCCTGTTTGCCATTGCCCAGAAATCCGCCTTCTTCCCCCCCGCGCTGATCGACACGTTCGAACCCGTCATGCAGGAAGAATGCCGCCATATCCTGCTGTTCGCCAACTGGCTGGCGTGGCACCGCGCCACCATGCCGCTGTGGAAGCGCCCCTGGTTCGAGATGCGCGTGGTCGGGGTCTGGCTGTTCCTGCTGTATGAACGGCTGGGCATGGTCACGACGTTCGATGCCGAAGGCAACAAGCATGAGCAGGACAACAACTTCACCGTGAATGGCACGAAGGATGTCGCCAATGTCGATGTGCCGCTGCGCGACATGATCGACATCTGCCTGATCGAGAACGAACGCCGCTTCTCCGGCTATGATCCGCGTCTGCTGCGGCCGAAGCTGGCGCCAAACCTTGCGCGTTTCATCCGTTTCTTCCTGCGGCGCACACCCAATTCCGCCAGCCTGGAAAGCCAGCCCGGCGCGGCCTGAGCGTCCACGCTCCACCCGCCCGCAAACCGGGCGGGTGGGGTCCTGTCCTCAGCCCAGGGTGGGGTCGACCTGCCCTGCGCCGAAATCAAGCTGGCCCAGATAGGCCACGCGGGTTGCGGCCACGATGTCACCAATCCGGCCGCCCTCGATCCGGGCATAGGCGTAGACCTTGCTTTCCTCCTCATCGGAGGAGCCGATTGCAAGCCCCGCGAACTGTGTGCCGCCCTCATCCTTCAACTGCCAGACGTCACCGCGCACGACGGCATCGTATTTGTAGCGGAAACCGGGGACGATCTTCGTCAGCAGCAGCGGCATGACTTCCGTGACATCCAGCGCCGTGCGTACGAAGGCGGTGCAGGCTTCATCCGGCACGAAATAGCCCTTGGCCGCCGCCGTCATCATGATCAGCCCGGGCGTTGTCTTGCCATTTGCCACGACACGGCTGCGAATGACGATCTTCTGGTCATCGCGTGAAACTTCCGATGCAAGCATCACGGTGCCCATCGGTGCCGCCAGCAGGTCGGGCACGACGGTCATCTGGGTCAGGGGAAGGGTGGCGAGCGTGGTCATCTCTCATTCTCCAGCAGGCAATGTGTCGGTAACGCCATGGGTGGGCCGTGTATGGCGTTACGTTTCATGAGAACCATACGCCCGTTCACGTGTTTTGGGATGCATGGCACACGCGCGTCATATGCGTGGCAGAAATGTCCCGATCAGGCCGTATGCGCAATACTATTGGCGCTGCGGGGTACATGCCCCATGTAGACAGCATGAACGTCATGCAGGCCAATGGCGTGACGCATAACAGGAGGAAGAGCCGGATGTCGGGTTATATCAGGAAGGGTCTGGCGGCCCTGACGGTGGGGGTAATGGTGGCGGCCGGTCATGGCGGCATTGCGCACGCGCGCAGCCATTCTGACGGTAACGGCAATAGTGTTGGCAGCTATACACCGGGTGAATCGGAAGCGAATAATGCATCGGCCGGAATAACGGGCGATTACAGCGCGCCGGAAACCGGTTCAGGTGGTGGTGTACCGCAGTTCCGTAATGATGGTGAGGAATCCGACCAGATGACGGGCGCCATGATGATGCCCGGCAGCGCATCCTCCAGCGAAGCCCCCGGCATGACCGATGGCGGTTATTCCAACATGCATATCGGTGGGGAAGACAGTTCGATGCTTCCCGGTGTTGACTGACACGACCGTCATGCCTTCTGGCATTTTTTCTACGGCTACCAGACCAGACAGGTGATCGGTATGGCAGCATATTCATCCGCCACGTCACATATGCCCCGGCGGTATAGCTGGGAAACCCGCTGGCTGCACTGGATTACTGCCGTACTGGTGGTAGAGCAGTTCGTGGTGGGACAGGTTGCGTGGCACCTGATGGACCGTACCGCACCCATGCGGGCGTTTCTGGCGGTTACCCATACGTCACTGGGCGTGCTGCTGGCGGCCGTGTTCGTGACCCGCATGGCATGGGCGGTCACCGGGGGGCGGGCAATCCGTTTCCCCGTTGTAACATTTCAGGACCGTGTCGCACGCAGCGTACATCGCCTGCTTTATCTGCTGCTGGGCGGAGAAATCGTGTTCGGTTACATGGCGCGCTGGACAACGGGACGGCCCGTGATCGCATTTGGTATCCCGATCAATTCGCCTTTTCCGGAATTGATGGGCGGAACACATTCGTTTTTTTCATCATTACATCACTGGAATGCGTGGTTACTGTTCTGTCTGGCATGCTTTCATGCCGGGGCGGGCTTTTATCATCTGCTGGGTATCCGGGATCAGGTTTTTCAGCGCATGCTGCCATGATGGCGGCATGCGGGACCTGATGGGAGCGCTGTCATTGGCAATTCTGGCTGTAACAAACTGAAACAGCACTGAAGATAGGTATAATTTAGGAATTAAAACCTATTATCGTGTGTTCATCTGTCATTCCCTTGCTATTTCCTCATGAATATTGGTGTAGTTTTCTGCTGTGCATGATGTAGAAACTCGCGCAGATGGATGAAGGATTTCTGCGGGATATTTGTTGTTGCATTTTTCGCGGATCTTTACTAACATCTGGTTAATCATAATAAATACATAAAATAAATATCTGATAATTTGTTAAGTGCCCCTGTTGTAGGCGTTTGATACTGCCTGGTTTTTCGTATTACCCAACGCGGTAACGGATTTTACCCGAAATCTGGTGATGACTGGATGGTATTGATCGTTCAAAAATGGAATCAATGAGCAATCATATCTATGAGCTGAGGGTTTATAACCCCTTTCTGCTGTCTGGTGCATTGGTCGTTTGTGTACTGGGTGCGTGGATTACCATGCGACTGGTTGCCCGCGTGTCCGACACCCGTGGCAGGCAGCGTGTCGGCTGGTGTTTCCTGAGCGCCATGGCGGGTGCCAGTTTTGTCTGGTGCACGCATTTTGCGGCCATGCTGGCCTATCATGCCGGTGCCGATGTGCATCTCGACCCCTTGCTGACCATCCTGTCCCTGCTGGCCATGTTCGTGGCCATGCCCTTTGCGGTCATGACGGCGGTCAGGCTGTACGGACGCGGTGGCTGCGTGCTGGGCGGGATCATCCTTGGGCTTGGTATCGCCAGCATGCATTATATCGGCATGGCGGCGTACCGGATTGATGCCCCCGTGGTCTGGAACCTGCCGCTGGCGATCGTGTCGATCCTGATCGGTATTGGCCTGTCCGCCACGGCCCTGCGCCTGGCGTTGCGCCCGGCCACCCTGCGGCGTGAGATCGAAATGACGCTGGCCATGGTGGGTGCGGTGGCCGGGCTGCATTTTACCGGCATGGCGGCCATGCATATTCATATGCATCCGCACATGCAGGCCCTGCATGACAATGAACAGTTCCAGGCCATTGGCTTCGCGGTCATTGCCGGTTCGATGCTGATGATCGTCGCCGGTATCGCCTGCTTTGTCATTGATGGCAGCGTGCGGCAGGAATCGTATGACGAACTGCACCGCATGGCCATGTCCGATGCATTGACCGGCCTGCCCAACCGCATAAGCTTCAATGAACGCCTGAACCAGGAAGTCGCAATGGCTGACCAGAATGGCGAACAGTTTGCGGTCATCGGTATCGACCTGAACAAATTCAAGGAAATCAACGATACGCGCGGCCATGCCGCAGGTGATGTCGTGCTGACCACACTGGCTGAACGCTTCAGCGCGCTGCTGGGACAGGGTGAGTTCGTGGCCCGTCTGGGGGGGGATGAATTCATCGCCATCCATCGCACGTCGGATCAGGCGGAACTGCATGATTTCGTAAACCGTATCCAGCAGGCGCTGAACCAGCCCATTCCCATTGATGATTACATGGTCACCAGCGGCGGCAGCATCGGGGTTGCGGTCTATCCTGTTGACGCGACCGACAGTGAAACCCTGATTTCACGCGCCGACCTTGCCATGTATCGTGCCAAGACCGACCTGCACCATACGATCTGGTATTATGAAAGTTCGCTGGACCAGAACGTGCGTGAACGCCGCGCGATGGGTGATGACCTGCGTGCCGCCATGACCAATGGCCAGCTTTCGCTGTTTTTCCAGGTGCAGACTGTCGTCGCCACTGGCGAGGTTTCGGGATATGAAGCCCTGCTGCGGTGGGAACATCCGGTACGTGGCAGCGTGCCTCCCACGGAAATCCTCGACATTGCCTATGAAAACGGCCTGATTATCGAATTGGGTGAATGGGTGCTGGACCAGGCATGCCAGGCTGCGGCAGGCTGGGACGGAAATGTGCGTGTCGCGGTCAACATGTCCGCATCACAGTTCCTGCTGCCGCGCTTTGCCGATACGGTTCAGGCTGCCCTGGCACGCAGCGGCCTGCCTGCGGGCCGCCTTGTCATCGAGATTACCGAGGCCACGATACAGCGTGACCGCCCGCGTGCGCTGGCCATGGCCCGCAAGGTGCATACGCTTGGGGTCAGGCTTGCGCTGGACGAGTTTGGTGGCCCGAAATCGGTTCTGTCCATGCTGCGCGAATTCCCCTTTGACAAGATCAAGATCGACCGCACCCTTATGCAGCAGGTGGGCACGGATCCGGCCATGGCTGAACTGGTCCGCTCCGTCATGATCGCGGGGCATGCGCTGGATGTCTCGGTCCTGGCGCAGGGGATCGAAACGCCGGGCCAGCTTGCGCTGCTTTCGTCCGAGGGATGTGACGAGGGGCAGGGCTACCTGCTTGGCCGTCCGGCCCATGTCCCCATGGCGGCAAACGCCCCGGCGCCCGCAGCCCCCACCATGTCACAGACGTTTGCCGCGACACCCATGCGTGCGGCGTGCGCCCCGTCCTTCTATCCAGCAGCGTGATATCCGCCAGAATATCCTCAATGAAACAGTGTGAGAAAGTAATGAACCCCCACGAAGCGCCTGCCATGACCGATGACCACAAGCCCGCCACCAAGCTGGACATGACGGCCGATGTCAGTCTCCAGCTACTGGAGCAGGCAACGGATGGCGTCGTGATCATCAATGAGCGTAACGAGGTCGTGTTCTTTAACCCGGCGGCGGAAAAGCTGTGGGGTTTTACCGAGGAAGAAGTGATCGGCCGCAATGTCAGCTGCCTGGTCCCCTCGGTCTATCGCGCCGATCATGACAGCTATATCTACAAGAACCGCAAGACGGGCGTGAACCGCATTGTCGGCACCTCGCGCGAAGTCACGTTCGAGAACAAGGCCGGGGATTACATTTCGGGCGAGATGTCGATCTCGACCGCGCTGCTGGGCCCGGAAAAGAAGCGCTACTACATGGCCTTCATGAAGGGCGTTACGGAGGAAAGCCACCGCCGCAAGCTGCTGGACCTGCAGAATACGGTGTTCCAGGCCATTTCCAACGATATGCAGGTGGAGGACGTGGCCGACCTCGTCTGCCGTGAAGTGGAAAGTTTTGTCCCCAACACGGTGTCCGCCATCATCCTGCTGGATGAAAACAACCGCCTGAGCATCCTGTCCGGTCCCGGCCTGCCGCGTCGTTATGCCGCGGCCCTTGAAAACATGGTCCTGACCGAAGGCGATCTTGCCGCCCTGGGCAATGACCTGTCCGAAGCCAACAGCATCGTATGGGACAGCTATCGCTCGCTTGGGATCTCGCTGGGGCTGCATAACTGCTGGGCTTCGGCCATCAAGTCGCGCAACGGGCGGATTTCGGGCATTTTCGCGCTGTATTCGCGCAATCAGTACAAGCTGAGCGACTGGCCGCAGAAAATCGTTACCGGCTGCGTGCCGTTCTGTAGCGTCGTGATCGAGAATTATGAGGCCCAGCAGCATATCTCGCAGCTTGCCAATCATGATTCCCTGACCGGTTTCCTGAACCGGACCGCCATCCACAAGATCATCAAGTCGATGATCGACCGGCCGGGTGACAACCAGTTCGCGGTCTTCATGATCGACGTGGACCGTTTCCGCGACATCAATGACACCCTTGGCCACCAGAATGGCGATTCCTTTCTCAAGGCAATTGCCGAGCGGCTGAAGGGCATGTCACGCAGCAACTATATCCTCAGCCGTTCGGGCGGGGATGAGTTCGTCATCGTCATGCCCGACAGTGATGAGGAAAAGGCATCGTCCTTTGCCGAAAGCCTGATCAGGGCCATGCAGGAACCCATCGAGATCGCGGGCAACCTGCTGGTCGTGTCGCTTGGTATCGGGATCAGCATCTTTCCTGAAAACGGGCCGGATGGTGAATCCCTGCTGGGCCATGCCGAAATCGCCATGCGCCGGTGCAAGAAGGAAGCGCGCGGCGGCTTCTGCGTATCCAGCACGGCGGATAACCGCGCGGCACAGGACCGGCTGCTGCTGGGTTCGGCGCTGCGTGAATCGCTGGCCAAGGGCATGCTCAACCTGCATTACCAGCCGCAGGTCGATATCAAGACGGGCAAGCTGTATGGCGTGGAGGCCCTGTCGCGGTGGAAGCATCCGACTCTGGGCAATATCTATCCCTCCCGCTTCATCGCGGTGGCGGAAGATACCGGGCAGATCGAGACGATCGGCACATGGTCGCTGGAAGAGGCGACGCGCCAGATCATCGACTGGGAACGTCAGGGGCTGCATGTCCCCACGGTTTCGGTCAATCTGTCGGCGGCACATTTCCGCAACCGGGGCCTGCCCGGGCTGATCGAGCGTATCCTCAGGGAGCGAAAGCTCTCGCCTGAGCGTCTGTGTGTCGAAATCACGGAAAGCGTCATGATGGATGAAAACGAGGACACGATGGAGGGACTGGCCGCCATCCGTAACCTTGGTGTCGGACTATCGATGGATGATTTCGGCACGGGATATTCCTCGCTGTCACGGCTGACGCGCCTGCCGCTGACGGAAATCAAGATCGACCGCAGCTTCATCATGAACCTTGAACACGACCCCAATGCACAGGCCGTGACCACGGCGGTGATCGGGATCGGCAACCGACTGGACATGACCGTCGTGACCGAAGGGGTCGAGACGGAAGCCCAGCTCAAGCTGCTGCGGGGACTGAACTGTGATGTCGTGCAGGGTTATCTGTTCGCCCGTCCCATGGCGCCCGCAGACATGCTGAAGTGGGCACAAGGCCCCGACATGGCGCGTGTGTCCGACATGGCGCGTGAAGTCCTGAACGAAGGTGAACAGAAAAAATAGGTCCCCGGGCAGTCCGTAACCGCCCACCCGTCCTGGTGCCTGCCTGGAAACAGGCATTTATAATTTTGGATTACCATGAAAACCGAGAACCCCAAGCCGTCCCCAGCTGTCGATACCATTCCGGACATCAGCTTTGAGCTGCTGAATCAGGCCCATGACGGGATGGTCATCATCGATGATCATAACATGATCCTGTATGCCAACCCGGCGGCTGAAACGCTGTGGGGATATGATCCCGGCACGCTGGCGGGCAGGCCCGTGGGTGAACTTCTGGCCACGTCGGTCGGAAACAGCAGCCTGCCGTTTTCTGAGGAGGCACCGGCGCTGGAACCGGTCGCGGGTGATGTCACGTTCGAAAACCGCAGCGGGGACTACATTTCCGCCGCGGTGAGCCTGACGGCGGCACGGCTGATGGGGAAGGGTGGACGCACCTATCGCCTGATGATGGTGCACGGCATTACCGGCGCGGGCCATCGCAACCGGGTGATGGAACTGCAGAACACGGTTTTCCGCTCCCTTTCCAGCGAGATCCAGATCCAGGACGTGGCCGACATGGTCTGCCGCGAGGTGGAGGTCCTGGTTCCCAACACCGTCGCCGTACTGATCCAGCTTGATGAGCAGAACCGCCTGCGCATCCTGTCCGGTCCGGGCATGCCGCGCCGTTTTGCCGCCGCCCTGGAGGAAATGCGCCTGACGGATGCGGATATCGCAGCCCTGGCCAATGATCTGGGTGAGGCCACCACCATTGTGTGGGACAGCTACCGTTCCGTCGGGATTTCGCTTGGGCTGCATCATTGCTGGGCATCGGCCATCCGTACCCGCAACGGACGCATCATCGGCATTTTCGCGCTGTATTCGCGTTCCGAGCGTAATCGCAGCGAATGGCCATCCCATATCGTCAGCAGTTGCGTGCCGTTCTGTGGCGTGCTGATCGAACAGCACGAGGCCCGCCAGCATATCTCGCAGCTGTCGAACTATGACCCGCTGACCGGTTTCCTGAACCGCACGGCGGTGCACAAGGTGATCCGGTCCATGATCGGCCAGCCGGGTGACAACCACTTCGCACTGTACATGATCGATATCGACCGCTTCCGCGATATCAATGATGCGCTGGGCCATATCAACGGCGATGGATTCCTGAGGTCCGTTTCCGAGCGGCTGAAGGGTATTTCACGCAGCAATTATATTCTCAGCCGTTCCGGCTCGAACGAATTCCTGATCATTGTGCCGAATACAAGTCAGGAGGACGCGCTGAAATTTGCCGACAGGCTGCATGAATGCGTCAAGCAGCCGATTGAGATCGGCGGCAACATGATCGTGCCGACCCTGGGTATCGGTATCAGCCTGTTCCCCGAAAACGGGCCGGATGGGGAATCCCTGCTCAGCTATGCCGAACAGGCGATGCGTCATGCCAAGCGTTCGGGTCTGGGCATGACCCACCTTGCGCGTTCGGAAGACAACAAGGCGGCGCAGGACCGGCTGCTGCTGGGTTCGGCGCTGCGTGAATCGCTGGCGCAGGGCCTGCTCAACCTGCATTACCAGCCCCAGATCGATGTGCGGAACAACACGCTGTATGGTGTGGAAGCGCTGTCGCGGTGGAACCATCCGACACTGGGCAACATCTATCCCTCGCGCTTCATTGCCGTGGCCGAGGAAACCGGGCAGATCGAAGCCATTGGCACATGGTCGCTGGAGCGCGCGGTGCAGCAGATCCTGGAATGGGATGCGCATGGCATTTACGTGCCGACGGTGGCGGTCAACCTGTCGGCGGGGCATTTCCGTAACCGTAATCTGCCCGGTTTCATTGCGCGCCTGCTTAGCGACAGCAAGCTGGAGCCGCATCGCCTGACGGTCGAAATTACCGAAAGCGTCATGATGACGGAAAACGAGGATACGAACATGGTCCTGCAGGCCATCCGTAACCTTGGCGTCGCCCTGTCGATGGATGATTTCGGCACGGGGTATTCTTCGCTCTCAAGGCTGACGCGCCTGCCGCTGACGGAAATCAAGATCGACCGCAGCTTCATCATGAATCTGGAACACGACGCCAATGCACAGGCCGTGACCACGGCGGTGATCGGGATTGGCGGCCGCCTGGGCATGACGGTGGTGACCGAAGGGGTCGAGACCGTGCGCCAGCTTGACCTGCTGTGTCGGCTTGGCTGTGACGTGGTGCAGGGCTACCTGTTTGCCCGTCCCATGACACCACAGAAGCTGGAGGAATGGATCAGGGATGGCGGCCTGCAGGCCGTCCTGAAGCAGGCGGAGGAAGAACGCGCCGCCCCTTCCACCAACTGACGCTTTCCCGTCATATCTTCAATGTGACTGCAACACCCCGGCCAGCAAGGACCGGGGTGTTTCGTTATGGGGGATGGTTTGCATGCTATCGGGCGCGTGCCATACATCGGGTCAGGACGTGGCGGGCACAGGCGTGGCCCGGCGCGTATTTCCCGCCCGCGCTGCCGATCTGCGGGCAATGGCCACAGGATAGTCCCATGACCTTACCCGTTTTTGATCTTTGTCTGAAAAATGGCAGCGTTGTGCTGCCTGATGCCACCGTCGTGACCGATATATACGTGCGTGACGGGCGGATTGCCCGGATCGGGGGGCAGGGGGATGCCGGTCGCATCATTGACTGTACCGGCCTGACGATCCTGCCCGGCGTGATCGATACGCAGGTCCATTTCCGTGAACCGGGCCTGACCGGGACAGAGGACTTGGCCACCGGCAGCATGGCCGCCGTAATGGGTGGCGTGACCGCCGTGTTCGAAATGCCCAATACCAAACCCCCCACCGACCGGCCCGAAGCCGTTGTGGACAAGCTGGAACGCGCGCGCGGGCGCATGTGGTGCGACCATGCCTTCTATGTGGGCGCCACCACGGATAATGCCGACCGGTGCGGTGAACTGGAAATGCTGCCCGGTACGGCTGGGATCAAGATTTTCATGGGATCTTCCACCGGCAGCCTGCTGGTGTCTGATGATGCGGTACTGGAACGTGTGCTGCGTTCGGGCCGCCGCCGTGTCGCCATCCATGCCGAAGACGAGGCACGTCTGCATGAACGCCTGTCAGAACGCAAGGCAGGTGATCCGTCCAGTCACCCCGTCTGGCGTGATGAGGAAACGGCCCTGCGCGCGACACAGCGCATCGTGCGGCTGGCACGGCGTACGGGGCGTCGCATCCATGTGCTGCATGTCACGACGCCCGCGGAACTGGAATTCCTGTCAGGTCACAAGGATATCGCCAGTTGTGAGGTTACACCCCAGCACCTGACCCTGGCGGGTGAGGAAGCCTATGCCGAACTGGGGACGCTGGCGCAGATGAACCCGCCCATCCGTGGCCGTAAATGGCGTGACGGCCTGTGGTACTGGATGGGCCAGGGCGTGCCTGACATCATTGGTTCCGACCATGCCCCCCATACGCTAGAAGCCAAGCAGCGCAGCTATCCCGAAACCCCTTCGGGCATGCCTGGCGTGCAGACGCTGCTGCCGCTCATGCTGGACCATGTGGCGCATGGTCGCCTGTCGTTGCGCCGGGTGGTGGACATGACATCGGCCGGCCCACAGCGTCTGTTCGGTCTGGTGCGTAAGGGGCGCATTGCCGTGGGCTATGATGCCGATTTCTCGGTGGTCGATCTTGCTGCGCGCTGGACGGTTCAGCAGGAATGGCTGGCCTCCAAGTGTGGCTGGTCGCCTTTTGTCGGGCGCGAACTGACGGGCCGTCCTGTCGGCACGATCATTCGTGGCAATGTCGCCATGTGGGAAGGCCAGCTTGCCCCCACGGCCCAGGGCGCACCGCTGCTGTTCGAGGCTACGGATCGTCCGCAATCCGCCTGAAAGGGGCTGCAGGCGGGAAACAGTAAAAGTTTTTGGGTGTCGCCTTTTTTCAAAAAGGCGACGTTCTTCTGAAGCTTTTTGCAAAAAGCCTTACCAAAAACTTCTTTATGATTTGCAGGTTGTTTCAGACAGTCTCTTGCCGGCCGCATGGTCCGGCCCAATCCCTTTGGCGTCGTCTTCCATCTTTCGATGTCTGGCGGGTCATATGATCCGCGACATGATGATGGCCTGCACATCGGTCTGACGACACCTGTGCCACGGCTCGTACCCAGCCAGCAGGATTGGCTGGGTAGGGACCAGCCATGTCAGGGAAAATGGGGTAAGATATCCGACTGGATCATGAACCACAGGCTTATGTGGAATGATACGGACCGGTAGGCTTGATTATATTTTCTGGAAATCAAATGGTGCCCAAGGGCGGGATCGAACCACCGACACTGCGATTTTCAGTCGCATGCTCTACCAACTGAGCTACTTGGGCACCGGGCCGTCTGTCCGGCTATGTCAGGCAGTCAGGACCGCCGTGACGTTGGACAAGCGTTTAACCTACCTCATCATCGGGATCAACCCGTCTTGTGTATTTTTCATCCTCTACGGATGGAATCTCTGCCGATGGTACCCGGTACTGGCCCGAAAACCAGCGCCCCAGGTCAACATCGGCGCAGCGACGCGAACAGAACGGCCGGTATTGCGGCTTTGCGGGCTGGCCGCAGATGGGGCAGGGGGGAAGGGCGGACGGTTCAGTCATGATCGAATCTCCAGCCATTGGCGGGCAGGCCCTGATCCATGACAGGCTGAAGCACGCGGCCTGTCAGGCGCATGAAATCCTCCATCCAGCCCGGATGGTCCTGCAACAGCGCCATGATGCCATAACCGCATCCCAGCATGACAGGCCGCCCATCAGGCGGCATGCCACGATAGGCCTGCATCTGCCCGCGCAGCGCACGCAGCAGACGTCCTTCGCGTGACTGGAACAGTTCATGCAGCGGCGGGTGCACGCGCGGGCGGACGATTTCCGCCAACCCCAGCGCCGTAAAGCCCAGAAAGCGCGGACGCAGCGGATCGTCCTTCAGTAACGCTTCGACCGTTTCCGACAGCGCGCGACGCTTGCGTATGGCAAGCCCCGCGACATCGACAATGATCGCACCGGACAGGTTGCGCAGCCGCAACTGGCGCAACAGGTCAGGCAGTGCATCGCGGTTGGCGGCAAACTGTGCTGTCTGCTTGGGGCGGCGGTCCATGCTGGTGGCCCCGCCATCCATGTCGATCGCCACCAGCGCAGGCGTGGGCGTAATGCTGGCCGACATGCCACCGGGCAGGGATATGACGGGGTCTTCCAGTGCATCGACCTGCGCGCGCAGGTCACTGTCAAACGTACAGTTGACGCGTGTCAGGCGTGGATGAAAGACAGCAGGCAGCAATGCGGCAATGGCGGCGTCATCTATAACGATGGGTGCCAGCGGATAATACCGCGCCAGCCGTTCCAGCGGCGTGGGACCTCGGCGCAGCAGCTTGGGGTCCGACCCACCGGGCAGGTCGGATGGCAGGTTGCGCGCGCCCAGACGTACGCCCTTGCCCCCCTGTGCGCTGCGGGTGACGGTCACAAGGACGGTCTGCCCCTGTGTCAGGGGACCAAGCCCTTCCGAATCCGGCAGGAAGCCTGCCTGTTCCAGTCCCGGCAGGGTGATGAACGTGCCGCCGAGTGCCGGGACATGGGCGCTGACGCGGGCGCGATAGATATCGCCCACGCCATCAGCCATGTCAGGTCGCCACAGGGCGAAATCCTGCATGACGCCATTGTCCATTACGGCGATGCGGACTTCTCCGGGGCTGCTGCTGGCGCAGATGCGCACGCTCACCGGAGCCAGTTTCCTTTCTGTCCGCGCAGCATCTGCGCGGTTTCAAACAGCGGCAGGCCGACAATGCCCGTGTAACTGCCCGACATGAAGCGGACGAACGCCGCCGCATGGCCCTGTATGGCATACCCCCCGGCCTTGCCGTTCCAGTCGCCTGCGTCAATCAGCGCATCAATCTGTGCGGATGTCAGGCGGGAAAACGTGACCGTGCTGGCAACCAGCCTGTTACCCGCACGCCCGCCGGGCCATGTGGCGGTAGGCCGTATGGCAACGGCGGTGAATACGGTATGACGCCGTCCGGACAGCAGGTTCAGGCATGCGCGTGCGGTATCCGCATCTTCCGCCTTGGGCAGGATGCGCCGACCAAGGGCCACGACCGTATCAGCCGCGATGACCAGTGCCGGAATATCCAGCGCGCGCGCCACGTGTTCGGCCTTTTCCATCGCCAGACGCTGCGCATGGGGGCGCGGCAGTTCGTCACGCCGGGGCGTTTCATCGATATCGGCTGGATGCACCTGATCGGGAACCAGCCCGATCTGGCGCAGGAGCGCGAGCCTGCGGGGGGAAGCCGAGGCAAGGACAAGCTGCGCACCCGTATCCGCCCCGGATGGAGCGGTGTCTGCGGTCATGACCGACAAGGGCGGCTTACTTGAAGCGGAACGTGATGCGACCTTTTGTCAGGTCATAGGGCGTCATTTCCACATTCACGCGGTCGCCCGCCAGCACGCGGATACGGTTCTTGCGCATCTTGCCGCTGGTATGGGCCAGGATGGTATGCTCATTATCCAGTGTCACGCGGAACATGGCATTGGGCAGCAGTTCGGTTACTGTGCCACTGAATTCGATCATGTCTTCTTTAGACATCGTGTCCTTCAATCATCAAAATTGCCGTCGTGCTGCGGGCCCGCAGCGCAATACGGTTGGTTTATGTGGGGATACTCACCGCCGGGGTCAAGTTTCCTTATGCGTGGCCATCAAGGTCGGCCAGCCGGACCGACACGCTCAACGCATGTGCATCAAGGCCTTCGGCCTGTGCCAGGCTGACGGCGGCGGGACCGATTTTGCGTAGCGAATCGGGCTGGGCCTCAATGAACGTGGTGCGCTTGATAAAGTCGAACACCGACAGCCCGGATGAAAAACGCGCCGTGCGGCTGGTGGGCAGCACATGGTTGGGACCACCGATATAATCGCCAATGGCCTCTGGGCAATACCGACCGACAAAGATGGCGCCAGCATGCCGCACGCGGGCAAATACCGGAGCCGGATCATCGATCATGAGTTCCAGATGTTCAGGCGCTATGGTGTTTACAAGGTCCGCCGCCTCATTCAGGTCACGCACCGTGATGATTGCGCCATGGGTGTCCCAGCTGGTGCGGGCGATTTCGGCGCGTGGCAGGGTTTCCAGTTCGGTTGCGACCGCCTGTTCCACCTTCGCCGCCATGTCCGTATTCGGCGTGATCAGGATGGATTGGGCCATGAGGTCGTGTTCCGCCTGCGCCAGCAGGTCGAGTGCGATGGCGCGGGGGTCATTGTTGCCGTCGGCGATCACCACCACTTCGGACGGCCCGGCAATGCTGTCGATTCCCACCGTGCCAAAGACCTGCCGCTTCGCTTCGGCCACATAGGCATTGCCCGGTCCCACCACGCGGTCCACCGGTGCGATGGTGGCCGTGCCATAGGCCATGGCGCCCACGGCCTGCGCACCGCCTACACGGTAGATTTCAGTCACACCCGCGCGCCGCGCCGCCGCCAGCACCAGCGGGTTGAGCGCGCCATCGGGCGTGGGCACGCACATGGCGATACGCCCGACCCCCGCCACATGGGCGGGAATGGCGTTCATCAGCACGGAGGATGGGTACGCCGCCTTGCCACCGGGCACGTACAGCCCCACCGAGTCCAGCGCCGTCCAGCGCATGCCCAGCGTCACGCCCGCATCATCCACGTAACGCATGTCGGATGGCATCTGCGCCCTGTGGAACGACTCGATCCGCGTGGCGGCAGTTTCCAGCGCGTCCAGCAGGTCGGCTGGAACCTGCGCGCAGGCGGCTTCGACTTCCGCTGCCGTGATCCGCAGGGTGGCGGGGGTGACATCGGCCCGGTCGAAACGGTTGGTGAATTCGCACAGCGCGTCATCACCGCGCGCGCGCACGGCAGCCAGGATTTCGGTTACGGGGCCGTCCACGCGGGCGGTGTCGCTGTCACGGTCGGCCAGCAGGCCGGCGAATTCGGCCCTGAAATCAGGTTGGGTGGTATCGAGGCGCTTCATGCCTGCTGGTCCTTGGCTTGTGCGGAACTGGACGCCAGAGCTGTCCGGAAACGGTTGATGATGGCGCTTATGCGCTCGGGCTGGGTTTTCAGCGCCGTGCGGTTCACGATCAGGCGGCTGGTGACATGGGCAATGGTGTGGGTTTCCTCCAGCCCGTTGGCGCGCAAAGTGGACCCCGTATCGACCAGATCCACGATCAGGTGCGACAGGTCCAGCACCGGGGCCAGTTCCATCGCGCCATGCAGATGGACGATGCTGGCGTTGATGCCGCGGGCTGCGAAATGGCGGCGCGTGATGGAGGGATACTTGGTCGCCACCCGCACCTGTGACAGGCGGTTGGGGTTGTCTTCAAGCCCGCTGCGGTCCCGGGGCTGGGCAATGGAAATGCGGCAGCCCCCGATCCCCAGGTCAAGCGGGGCATAGATTTCAGGGTAGTCGAATTCCATCAGCACATCGGCGCCGCATATGCCGATCTGCGCGCCGCCAAAGGCGACGAAGGTCGCCACATCGAACGAGCGCACGCGCACCACGTCAATGTTGGGATCATTGGTTTCAAAGCGCAGCAGGCGGCTTTTCTCGTCATTGAAATCCGGGCCGGGCACAATGCCCGCCATATGCAGAAGCGGCGCCGCGGCTTTGAGGATACGGCCCTTGGGCAGGGCGAGTATCAGCGGGCTATCCGTTTCCGGAACGGCGGTCTGGGCCGGTGACAGGACGGTCAATGCATTCTCCGACATTGAAGGCTGGGGTCACCCCGCACGGTACGGGGTACCCCTGGTGACATGCGCGCATACCACATTGAAGCCTCATGCAGGAAGGGCGCTTTTCTCCGGGCAGGTTACTAACTAACGTGCCTGTGTCAGCGGCGCTGTCATGGCAGCGTCATGTTCGGTCCGTCAGGTCGCCGGATCCGGTGCGACGGGAGTCTTTTTCAGATTTTCCACATCCACCTGTACCGCCACGAACAGCGGGGCGATGTCAGGTGTCGTGGTGAACATATTGAACAGGGTGGCGCCATTCATGTAACCCGCCCCAGATATCGGTTGCCCAGTGCACGCCACACACGACCCGACTTTCACCAAAGATACGCCCACGTTCCATGATGGCCGATGCCCGTTCAGGAACCAGCCGGGCAAGGAGCAGGGCTGTCGCCCACCCATGCGTCATATGACCTGATGGGGAGGCAAAGCTGGGCTTTTCGCCCGGGAGCGGGCAAGGCACAGGGTCGCGTGGGGCATTTCTCCGAATGGGCCTGGTCTGTCGGAAAGTGCAAACCTGGTCATGCGCGGGTTTTCCGATGGACAGTATGATGTCACGTTTGATGGCAATTCCCATTGCCCAGACCAATGACAATACCCATCACAGCACATCGTATTATGCCGCCCACAATCTGGGACAGGTTGAAGTGGATGCGGGGCCGGGTGATGCCATAACCGTGGGATTTGCACCATTTGGTGGCCGGAATCCGGGCTGGGCAATGACCCCACAAACCAGAATTATGAAGGCTGCAACTGGGACAGTATCCAGACGGACCTTGAATATACCGGGATCAATTCGGATCTGGGTTCCGGCTGGACGCTGGATGACAAACCCACGCCCGATCGCGCAAAGGCGATTACCCGCCAGATGCATGACCAGAACCTGTCCATCCAGCCATTCATCCAGGGGGGATGTGCATATTACCAGGGCACTGACTTTTCCAGCCGGAGGGACTGTTCCGCAAATAACAGAAACCGTTGATGCGGCCCCCTTTTCAGGGTGACATTTTACCAATGGCGGCTGGAACTGTCTTTAGCCGGAAGAATGTCCCCCTTTCCCTCCATGACTGATGGGGAAAGGGAGTGCCTGTCGGTTGGACCGCAGGGAAAGGATCAGGACAGGGCAGCGGAGGGAAGGGGCTGCGCCATCCATGAAACGGTCACGATCCGGGGCAGGCTTCTAATCGGAAACGCGTTCGATATGCGCGCCGCACTGCGCCAGCTTGCGCTCCACGGCCTCATACCCGCGGTCAAGGTGATAGACGCGGCTCAGGATCGTCTCCCCATGCGCGGCAAGTCCCGCGATGATGAGCGAGAATGACGCCCGCAGGTCCGTCGCCATGACCGGCGCGCCGGAAAGCGAATGCACGCCGCGGATAATGGCCGATGATCCATGTACGTTGATGCGCGCGCCCATGCGGTTGAGTTCGGGCACATGCATGAAGCGGTTTTCGAAAATGGTCTCCGTCACCATCGACGCCCCTTCGGCCACCGACAGCAGCGCCATGAACTGGGCCTGCATGTCGGTCGGGAAGCCGGGATAGGGTTCGGTCATGATATCGACCCCGCGCAGCGCACCGGTGCGCTGCACGCGCACGGCCCCGTCTTCCTGCACCATTTCCACGCCCGCTTCCTCCAGCGCACGCACCACGGCGCCAAGGTGTTCGACCTGACCACCCACCAGCCGCAGTTCACCACCAGTAATGGCGGCAGCACAGGCATAGGTGCCACATTCGATCCGGTCGGGCATGACGCGGTAATGCGCGCCGTGCAGCCCTTCCACGCCGTCAATGACCAGCTTGCCCGTGCCAATGCCGGTAATGCGCGCGCCCATGGCGTTGAGGCAGCCGACAAGATCCCCGATCTCGGGCTCACGCGCGGCATTGATGATCTCGGTCCGCCCCTTGGCCAGGGTTGCGGCCATCAGCAGGTTTTCCGTAGCACCCACGGATGCGAACGGCAGGATCACCCGCTCCCCCTTCAGGCCATGGGGGGCTTCGGCATGGATGTAGCCGTTTTCCAGCGTGATCTTTGCCCCCAGCGTTTCCAGCGCCTTGAGGTGCAGGTCAACCGGGCGCGTGCCAATGGCGCAGCCACCGGGCAGAGAGACGCGGGCTTCGCCACAACGTGCCAGAAGCGGGCCGAGCACAAGAATCGAGGCCCGCATCTTGGAGACAATGTTGTAGGGCGCTTCGGTATTGGTGATCTCGCCACCAATCGAAAGCGTGCCGCCGTCCCCGCTGATGTCCTCGACCGTCAGGCCGTGCTGTTCAAGCAGCCTGCGCATGGTGCGGATGTCGGCAATGCGCGGGACATTGTCCAGCACCAGCTTTTCGGAGGTCAGCAACCCCGCCACCAGCAGCTTGAGGGCGGAATTCTTCGCCCCGCCAATGACGATGTCCCCACGCAGCGGGTGGCCGCCGTGAATGATGAAACGGTCCATGATATGCGGTTCCTGCCCTTACATGCGCGGTGGGGCGACGCCGACCTGCCCCATGTATTTGCCCTTGCGGTCGGCGTAGCTGACTTCGCAGGGTGATGCCCCCTGGAAGAACAGGAACTGGCAGATCCCCTCATTGGCGTAGATGCGCGCGGGCAGGGGGGTGGTGTTGCTGATCTCGATCGTGACCTGTCCTTCCCATTCCGGCTCCAGCGGGGTCACGTTCACGATGATGCCGCAGCGCGCATAGGTGGACTTGCCCAGGCAGACCACCAGCGTGTCGCGTGGTATGCGGAAATATTCCACCGTGTGCGCCAGCACGAAGCTGTGCGGCGGAATGGTGCAGCACTCACCCCGACGGGTGACAAAGCTGTTTTCAGCAAAGTTCTTGGGATCGACCACCGCGTTGTCCACGTCGGTGAAAATCTTGAATTCATTGGCGACGCGCGCATCATACCCGTACGACGACAGCCCGAAGGAGATCACGCCCTCGCGGCTCTGCTTTTCCACGAAGGGTTCGATCATGCCATGGTCCGTGGCCATGCGACGAATCCACGTATCGGGCATTATTGGCATGCTGTCCCTTCCTTCGGCATCTGTGGCGCGGCACGCGGGCAACCCGTCGGCCGTGCGCGACCACTAACGAAGTGACCGCCCGATCGCAACTGCAATCACGCTTCGTTGCGGGACGTGTCGCTATTGTCGGGGGTGGAGGCATCGGGTGCGGGGGCCGTGCGGGCACGGCTCTGCTGCTTGCGCCGGCGCAGATTGGCGCGCAGCGCCTCGGCCTCACGGGCAAGGCGGTCCTGGCGCGCGGCCTCGGCCCGGTCGGTCAGGCGTGGGGTGTCAGGCCGTTCGGTCATGGGGGTATTTTCGTCAGGTTGAAAAAGGAATGCCCGCCATCCGCGCGGATGGCGGGCGGGAAGTCAGGCCGACGTGGCGGGTTCGGCCGGAGTGGGGGGGGCAGGCTGCTTTTCCGCGGTGGCGGCCGGCATGTCCTGCGGAATGCCGCAACGGATCAGCAGTTCACGCAGCGCCTTGACCACGGGGAAGATTTCCACGTTGCGGTCATAGCCCGCCTCGTTCCATGCCGCCTGTTCCAGTTCCACGATTTCCTTGTCTTCAAGGAAGATGCGGTTGGTGAACCAGCCCAGCGCGGGCCAGATCACGTCAATCAGGAGCGGCGTCTGCGGGCGCAGGATGGACAGCAGGCCAAAGGACTGGGTGACACGTTCATCCTTGTCCAACGGCACATAGGCGGCCCACAGGTCCATGATCAGGTCACCGTCCTTGTCGGTGATGCGCAGGGTCTGGTACGGGTATTCCGTGCGGATCGTCACAACTTCCTCAACGGGCTGTTCCTTGCCCTGCAGGTCCTTGTGCTTGCCAAAGATCAGGCGTTCGGCCAGCGGCTGCTGCCCCGCGCAGCGCATGAAGCTGTAACGTGCCTCGATAAAGTCCTCGCCCCTGTCCTGCCCCAGGAAGCGGGCCTTGATCTGGCCCATCTGGCGGCGGTGCAGGAACTGATGGTTCATGTCCATCAGGTTTTCATGCATGAAGGTGTAATGGCAGTTCACCCGCGGGCTGAAATGCTTGGTCTTGTATTTGGGGTTGTCCGTCTGGGCCAGCTTGGGGAAGGGCGTGCTGTCGGCCTTTTCCGGGTCGCCAGGGAACACGAAGATCAGCCCGCCTGCTTCACGTACGGGGAAAGTACGCACGCCGTTGGGCAGCTTGCCCTTGCCAAGGTAGGGCACGTCGATGCAGCGGCCCGAACGGCCAAAGGCCCAGCCATGATAGCAGCAGCGTACGGTCTGGCCGTTCACGGTGCCCTTGCTCAGCGGGACCTGCCGGTGGGGGCAGCGGTCATACAGCGCGAAGACGCTGCCTTCATCGGGGCGGACCAGCACGATGGGAATGCCGGCATAGCTGACCGCCAGCGTCTTGTCGCGCTTCAGGTCAGCCGACCATGCCACCGGGTACCAGAAATCCGGGTTGGAATTCACCCGGCGCAGGTCGGGGTGGTGGGGGCCGGGTACGGGGGTGATGTCGTCGGTCTGGGCGGGGGAAATCTGGTTCATGTGGTGCAGTCCCGAAGTGTTCGCGTTGAAACGGCGGGCCACGGGTCATCCCCGTCCGCCAGAAGAAAGAATGCGCAATGGGTGAAGAATTTCAGTCGCCTTGTCGACTGTAAAACCACCCGTTGCATAAGGCCCATGCTGAATGCAGGACGCTCCCCCCGGCTTTTTGGGGTGCCATGAGACAGATCAAGGCAATCCTGCATCCGATATGGGACAATCACCGCGTCCGCGCCGCTATCCCGCTTCTGGCAGGACTTCATCACCCCAGTCCATGTCCGCCATGGCGGTATGGTAGAAGGTGTTCGCCAGCTGCGTGTGCAGCAGTTCATCATATACGGACAGGGTCGCGTATTGCATCGCCTGTGTTGAATAATGGTCGCGCACATTCTCGCGCGCATGCCATGACAGCAGGGTGCGTTCCTCGGGCGTCATGGTTGCGACGTGGCGCAGGCATGCCGCCAGCGCCTGCACGTCATCGGGCGGGAATACGAAGCCGGTCACGCCGTCATCCACCGTTTCCAGTGCCGCGCCATGACCCGCCACGATCACGGGGCGGCCCATTGCCTGTGCCTCCACCACGACGCGGCCAAAGGGTTCGGGCCGCCGCGAGGGAACAACCACCATGTCCGCCAGCATCAGGGCGGCCGGCATGTCCGCGCAGTGCCCGGCAAAACGCAGGTGTGTTGCGATTCCCCTGCGCTGGGCAAGGGTGACGAGTTCGCGGCCCAGCTTCTCGTTCGCCTCCCCCACGAAAATGCACACCCAGTCCCCGTTGAAGCCCTCGGTTTCATTCACCCGCGCCAGGGCCTCGATCAGCAGCGCATGCCCCTTCCACGGGGTCACGCGCGCGGGCAGCATGATGACGGTGGCGCCGTCGGGTATGTCCCACAGGTTGATCAGGTTCTGCACCCGGTTGCCGCGCACGCCCTGCGGGTCAAAGCGTATCATGTCCGCCCCGCGCGGGATCAGGCGCAGGCGGTCGTCCCCCACCCTGTATTCCTCACGCAGGCGGGTTTCGATGTAGCGGCTTATGGCAATGACCCGGGAACCCGATGCCAGTACGCCGTTGTACCACCGTTTCCCCGGCATGTTGGCGGCATGCACGCCATGCCATGTCGTGACCAGCGGTATCCTGAGCCGCCTGCATGCAAGGGACGCCGCCCATGCCGGGGCGCGTGAACGCGCATGGACCAGATTGACGCCGAATTCCTGAATGACATGGCGCAGGCGGCGCGCGTTGCGCATGATCGAAAGGGGGTTCTTGGCCTTCAGGTCCATTTCGACCGGAATGGCCCCGATATATTTCAGGCGCGGGACCAGGCGCCCGCCCGCACTGGCCACGATGGCCGTGCCCCCGGCCTGGACTATGGCGTGCGCCATTTCCAGCGTGCCATGTTCGATCCCGCCGGATTCGAGGGCTGGCAGGGCCTGCAGGATGACAGGTCGGTCAGTAACGGTTTGCATCACCCTTCCCCATATCATGATCATACCGGAACTGCACGAGGCGGTGGCGAATGGGGGGCTGGCCCTTGACCTTCTTGGCGGGCGGGCCGACGAATGCGGTAATGAGAGTCTTTGCGTGCCTGCCTGTCCCCTCCTTTTTTCCGTTTGGTGGGTATCCCGTACGTCCCGCCAGTGCGTCGTTTCAGGCCGCCCGTCGGGTCCGGGTGGACCGTCGCGGCGTCATGGCTGCCGGTATCGTGGTGGCGGTCAGTATGGCCGGGCATGATGGCGGCGTCCGGGCGGCGGAGGCGCCAGTGGCCGCCCCGCCACCTGTCGCGGCGCCCGTGTCAAATCATGATGGGGCCGGGCATGAGGTATGGAGCTTTGCCCGCTGCACCGCCACCGTATCCGATGATCCCGACGGCGCGCGTGATTATGCCGAGGACTGGCTGGCCCATGGCGGCGGCCTGGAGGCCGAGCAGTGCGATGCCCTGGCACGCATCGAACTGGGGGATGTGGCGACGGCGGCGGCATCGCTGGACCGCCTGGCGCATGTGCCCGGCTGGCCCGTGGGGGATTCGGCCGCTGCCCATGCGGGTCCGCAGTCTGATGCCCGGCCGCCCGATACCCCGCAGTCGCTGCGTCGTCGCGCAGCCGTGGCCGAACAGGCGGCGCGGGCATGGCAGGCGGATGACAGCCCGAAACAGGCATTCGACAGCGCAGCCTATGGCCTGACGCTGGAACCGGGCGATGTGCCGCTGCGTCTGGTCTATGCGCGGGTTGCGGTGGAACTGGATCAGCCGCAGCGCGCGATCGATACCCTGACCCCCCTGCCATCCGCCCCGGCGGAACGTGATGACGCGCTGGTCGCGCGCGCGGCCGCATGGCGACGGATGGGACGGATCGAACAGGCCATGACCGACATCAACGCGGCCCTGAAGGACATGCCCCGCAATGGGGCGGCGCTGCTGGAACGTGGCATCCTGTACCAACGCGAAGGGCAGATGGCGCAGGCGCGCACCGACTGGCAGGCAGTCGTGACGCTGGCCCCGGATTCGGATGAGGCCGATCTGGCGCGGCAGGATCTGTCGCTGCTTGAAACCGACCCCGAGGCACCCTGATTCCATGGCCCGTATTCTGGTGATCCGGCTGGGCGCGCTGGGCGATTTTATTCAGTCCTTCGCACCGTTCGCGGCCATTCGCGCCCATCATGCGCATGACGTGGTGGACCTGCTGACGCAGTCTCCCTTCGCCGATCTGGGGCGTCATGCGCCGTGGTTCGACCATGTGCATGTCGATCGCAGGCCACCGTGGCATGACCTGCGCGCGGTCATGGCGCTGCGTCGGCTGCTGCGGTCGTATGACTTCATCTATGACCTGCAGACATCGGGTCGCAGCACACGTTATTTTCATCTGTCGGGCATGACGGCGTGGTCGGGAATCGGACGCGGCGCGCAGGCGGTGCATGACAGCCCGCAGCGGCGTATCATGCATACCCGCGTGCGCCAGCGTGACCAGTTGCGCCGCGCGGGAATCGACAGCCTGCCGGTGCCCGACCTATCATGGCTGTCGCGTGGTGGCCCTGTCCTGCCCGCGCCCTATGGCGTGCTGGTGCCCGGCGCCGCGGCACACCGCCCGGCCAAGCGCTGGCCGGTGGAACGCTATGCCGCCCTTGCGCGGCACATGCATGCGCGCGGCCTGCTTCCCGTTATCGTGGGCGGCAGGGGGGAAGGGGCACTGGCTGCCATCATTCGCGACACCTGTCCCGATGCGGTGGACCTGACGGGACAGACATCGCTGCTGGAACTGGGGGGGGTGATGGCGCGGGCGGCCTGCGCCGTGGGCAACGATACCGGTCCCATGCACCTTGCCGCGGCCCTTGGCGTGCCCGGCACCGTGCTGTTTTCAGCCGACAGCAACCCGGCCCTGACCGCGCCGGTGGGCCAGCATGCGGGGCAGGTGCGGGTCATTTATGTGCGTGATCTGGCAACTCTGCGCGTCGACAGGGTTGCGGCGACGCTCGCCTGACGCCATTACAGCGGGATATCTTCTTACCGGAGCAATGAAACCATGCCTGCCATAACCCTGCCTGACGGATCCGTTCGCCGCTTTGACGGGGCAGTGACGGGCACTACCGTGGCGCAGTCCATCGGGGCCGGACTGGCCCGCGCCGCCCTTGCCATGGAAGTGGATGGCAAGCTTATGGATATCGGTCGCGAGATCGACCATGACGCCAGTGTCCGCTTTGTCACGCGCAAGGACCCCGAGGCGCTGGAAATGATCCGCCATGACGCCGCCCATGTGCTGGCCGAAGCGGTGCAGTCGCTGTTTCCCGGAACCCAGGTCACGATCGGCCCGTCGATTGAAAACGGGTTCTATTACGATTTCTATCGCAACGAGCCGTTCAAGCCCGAGGATTTTGCCGCGATTGAAAAGCGCATGGGCGAAATCGTGGCCGCGAATGAACCCTTCGTGCGCGAGACATGGCCGCGTGAAAAGGCCATCGAATTCTTTGAAAACAAGGGTGAGCGCTTCAAGGCCGAGCTGATCCGTGACCTGCCCGAAGACGAGGAAATCTCGATCTACCGTCAGGGCGAATGGCTGGATCTGTGCCGTGGGCCGCACCTGCGCGGCACGGCCGATGTCGGCAATGCCTTCAAGCTGATGAAGGTGGCCGGGGCCTACTGGCGCGGCGACCATCGCAATCCCATGCTGACGCGCATCTACGGTACGGCATGGCGCGATCGCAAGGAACTTGAGGCCCACCTGCACCAGCTTGAGGAAGCCGAGCGCCGTGACCACCGCCGCATCGGGCGCGAGATGGACCTGTTCCACATTCAGGAAGAAGCCGTGGGCCAGATCTTCTGGCACCCCAAGGGCTGGCGGCTTTATTCGGTGCTGCAGGACTACATGCGCCGCGCGCAGAACAATAACGGATATCAGGAAGTGCGCACGCCGCAGCTTGTTGACCGTGGCCTGTGGGAAGCATCCGGGCACTGGGACAAGTACCGCGAGCACATGTTCATCGCCACCGTCGAGGACGAGGACAAGACCCTCGCGCTCAAGCCGATGAACTGCCCGTGTCATGTGCAGATCTTCCGCCATGGCCTGCGCTCGTATCGTGAACTGCCGCTGCGCATGGCGGAATTCGGCGCGTGCCACCGTTATGAGCCGTCCGGCGCACTGCATGGCATCATGCGCGTGCGCGGCTTCACGCAGGATGATGCGCACATCTTCTGCACCGAAGACCAGATTGCCGATGAAACCGCGCGTTTCGTGCGCATGCTGGCCGATGTGTACCAGGATCTGGGCTTCGAGCATTTCCGCGTGAAATTTGCTGATCGTCCCGAACAGCGCGCCGGTGATGACGCCACATGGGACCGTGCGGAAAACGCGCTGAAGGTCGCGTGTGACATGGCCGGCGTGACCTATGAGCACAATCCGGGGGAGGGCGCGTTCTACGGCCCCAAGCTGGAATTCGTGCTGCGTGACGCCATCGGCCGTGACTGGCAGTGCGGCACGCTGCAGGTCGATTACGTTCTGCCCGAACGGCTGGATGCATCCTATGTCGGTGAGGACAGCGCGCGGCATCGTCCCGTCATGCTGCACCGGGCGATCCTGGGATCGTTCGAGCGATTCCTTGGCATCCTGATCGAACAGCATGCGGGCCGTTTCCCGCTGTGGCTGGCGCCGGTGCAGGTGGTGGTGGCGTCCATCGTGACCGATGCGGCGGATTATGCCCAATATGTGACCGACAGCCTGCGCAAGGCGGGGCTGGTGGTGGAAGCCGACCTGCGCAACGAGAAGATCAACGCCAAGATTCGCGAACACAGCCTTGCGCGCGTGCCGGTCATTCTGGTGGTTGGCCGCAAGGAAGCGGAGGAAAATACCGTTGCCCTGCGCCGCCTTGGCGGCAAGGCACAGGAGGTGCTGCCGCTGGAGGAAGCGGTGTCCGCCCTTGCATATGAAGCCCTGCCACCCGATATCCGTAGGGCACGCGGCTGATTTACCGGGTTCCGTGCCGCGATTGCATGGCTGTTTTCGCAGATACGGGACAAGACAGTACTTGATCTGGGGCGCGTCTTTGCGTCACATATCTTTCCATAATGTAAGGTCATGCCCTTGCCTGCGTGTTTTCCATGGTATCAGCCATGGTCGCGCGGGTATGCGGGATGGCCTTATCTGCCGTTTGAATGAAACAGTCACAGGAGCTGACCATAGCCAGACCCCCGATGCCCACTCCGCCAAATCGAGAGGGCCCCCGTGTCAATGAAGAGATCCGCGTACCGCAGGTCCGTCTGATCGACGAAGAAGGCGAGATGCTGGGCATCATGTCCACGCGTGATGCGCTGGCCCGTGCCTATTCTGTTGGTCTTGACCTTCTGGAAATCAGCCCGAACGCCGAGCCCCCCGTGGCGAAGGTTCTGGATTACGGGAAGTTCAAGTACGAACAGCAGAAGAAGCGCAACGAAGCGCGCAAGAAGCAGAAAGTCATTGAAATCAAGGAAGTCAAGGTTCGCCCGAACATTGACGAAAATGACTATCAGGTGAAGATGCGCGCGATGAAGACCTTCATCGGCGAAGGTGACAAGGTGAAGGTGACCCTTCGCTTCCGTGGCCGTGAAATGGCGCATCAGGATCTGGGTGTGAAGGTGCTGGAGCGCATCCGTGCGGAAATGGATGAAATTGCCAAGGTTGAGCATATGCCCAAGCTTGAAAACCGCCAGATGATCATGGTGCTGGCCCCGCGCTAAGCGCAGTGTCACTGTCCGTATCATGAAAAAGGCCCGGTGGGATTATCCACCGGGCCTTTTTCGTTTGTGCTGCATATGGGGAAACAGGCGCAGTGGACAGATCATGTCCCTTATCCGTAAGCCAGCTTCACCACGTGGCATTTATGGGGTTTCAGCCCAATAACTCATTAATATGAAAAAGTTTTTGGATGCCGCTTTTTTAAAGGCGGCGTTCTTCAAAGCTTTTTCTTCTTTAGGGGACTTTTACCCGGCGGGCTTCAGGATCAGCGTGGCGCGGACGGTTGCGGTGACATCCTGCAGGCCGGTCGGGGCTTCCGGGGCGGGCATGTCAACGCTGGCGGCGCGGGCCATCATCATCATGGGCATCGGGCGTGGCATGTTCTGGTCTTCCAGTGTCACGCTGCGGATGGAGGCGATAGTCAGTTTCAGCGTGGATGCTGCCGCCTGTGCACGCTGCTGCATGTCCTGCAGGGCCAGTGTTTCGGCCCTGCGGGTCAGTTCCATCCGCTTTTCACGTGAAAGGGACCAGTCCAGCCGCGTCAGGGCCAGGTTATCAGCCTGTAGCTGGCCCACCAGCGGCAGCAGTACCTTGCCATCGCTGGCGGTCAGTCGGATGCTCTGGCGTGCTACCCATTGCGGTTTGCGGTTCTGGCGCTGGTCGCCATCATCATGATGTACGAAATACGACTCGGCATTCAGGGTCAGTCCCGTCACATGGGCGCTGGCCGCCGTGACCTTGCCCACCAGCGTATTGACCTGTGCCTGTGCGCTGGCGGCCGTATCGGCCCGGGCTTCCGCCATGAAGGTGGCGGTCAGTTCATCCGGCTGGGCCTGCACCGTGCCGGATGCCGACAGTTCCAGTTCGGTTGTATTGGGTACCGCTGCGTTCGCGGGCCGGGTCTGGGCCATGCTACCTGCCGGGTGCAGTGCTGCCGCCACCAGCATGCCAGGCAGGGCGATGCGCAGGCTGTGGCGGGCAAGGGTTGTGAACAGGGGAAAAGTCATGAATGCGTGGTCTCCTTCAGTTCGACCAACGCACGACGCAGTCTTACGATGCCCGAGCGGATTCGCCCTTCGCGACACATGTCTTCTCCCTGCGTGCGAAGGTTGTCCACATCCTGCGGCAAGGCAGGGCCATAGGCGTCGATAATGTTCAGCAGCCGGTTGCAGTAGGCCTTGGTGTCACTTGTAATAATCACGGGCTTGTCCGGTCCATCCCGTGTGGTGACGATCTCCGCCCCGATGCTGGTCCCGACCGGGGCTGCGCCACACAGGCAGAAACTCATCACGACGATGGCCGGCGCCATGGCGGGGTGCATGTTCATGATGTTACTTTACGCTACTGTTCATATCATGCTGATGGGGGAAAGATGACCTTTCCGTCATGCCTGATATGTGTTGGGGAGATGGAAAATCCTCCTCATTCGCTGAAATCGCGCAGGCCGCGATCGGCAGCGCCAGCGAAACCGTAAGCCCCGGGTTATGCGCCGACAGGTGCATCCGCCCCCCATGCAACTGCACGATGGCCCGGACCATGGACAGTCCCAGCCCCGAACCGGGGGTGTTGCGGGCCTTTTCCGCGCGGAAAAAACGCTCCGTGGCGCGGGCCATGTCGGCTTCGCTCATGCCAACCCCTTCATCACTGACACACAGGTCCAGCATGCCTTCGCCCGTGGGACCGGTAACGCGGCCGGGTGCAAGTTCGCGCACCTGCGCGCGCAGGTAAACGGTGCCGCCAGCCGGTGAGAATTTGATGGCGTTATCCAGCATGTTGGCAACGGCCTGCTGGATCAGCGAACGGTCACCGTAAAAGCTCAGGCTGTCAGGCAGGTCCAGCGCAAGCCTGATGTCATGGTCTTCCGCCACGGCTTCATACAGGTCGGCCACGTCGCGCAGGACCGGCACGAGGTCAAATGTCATGAAGGCGGAGCGGCGGGCCCCTGCCTCGATCTGGGCAATGCGTAGCAGGGCCTCGAACACGGCAGTCACGTTGTCCAGATTGCCGACCGCGCGTTCGATCGCATCGCGCAGTTCCGCGTCCGTGGTTGCATGCAGGGCCGCGTCCTCAAGCTGGGTGCGGGCGCGGGCAATGGGGGTGCGCAGGTCATGGGCAATGGAATTGGATACCTGCCGCACGCCATCCATCAGGCGTACGATCCGGTCCAGCATTTCGTTGATGGCTTCGGCCACCTGATCCATTTCATCGCCATTGCCCACCAGCGGCATGCGGCGGCTCAGGTCGCCATGGGCGATGGCGGATGTGGTGCGGGCCACGGTCTTGACCATGCGGCGGAAAATGCCATGCACCAGCACCGCCCCGCTGACAGCCAGCAGCGTCACCATGACCCATGCCCATAACAGCGAATCGGTCAGCAGGTGGCGCAGGATGCCGCGCGCGCGCACGTCACGCCCCACCAGCAGGCGGTAGCCACTGTCAAGTTGTCCCGCTGTATGGGTCTGTGCCGTACCGGGCAGGCGGTAGGCATGCAGTTCCGCCATGCCGCGCAGTCCCGCGCGCGTATCGGGCAGGGAGTACCAGCGGTCCGTGTACTGCACTTTCGCGGGCCATGCCGAAACATTGCCCGTCAGGTAATTCCCCTGCGGGTCGATGACGAGGTAGATCGCATCGTCATCCAGGTTCTGTTCCAGCCTGTCCTCAATGGTCAGGGCCAGCGTGGGCAGGCCTCCCATCATCCACCGTTCGGCCAGGGCGTGGGCGTCGGCGTTGATGGCGGTCTCCACCTGGCGTTCCAGAAACCCGATCGTCCCCCACCACATGAAGGACATGAACAGGATGGAGGACAGAGCGAACATCATGCCATACGCCAGCGAGAAACGCAGGCTGGCCGACCGCCACGCCCGCCAGCGTGACGGGCGGGGCATGGCGCGGGGAAAACCGGTGGGCATCAGCATCCCGCCCACAGGCAGGGATGGGGCCTATTCGGCACGCAGCATGTATCCCGCATTGCGGATGGTGTGGATCAGTGGCGTGCCAAACGGCTTGTCCACCTTCTGGCGCAGGCGCGAGACATGCACGTCGATCACGTTGGTCTGCGGGTCGAAATGGTAGTCCCACACACCTTCCAGCAGCATGGTGCGTGTCACGACCTGCCCCGCGTGGCGAGTCAGGTATTCCAGCAGGCGGAATTCACGCGGCTGCAGGTCGATCTTCTGGCCCGCGCGGCGTACCGTGCGCGACAGCAGGTCGATTTCAAGATCGGCCAGTTCCAGCTTGGTCTGGGGTGCGGTTTCCGTCCGGCCACGGCGGCCCAGGGCTTCGACGCGGGCCAGCAGTTCGCTGAAAGCGAAGGGCTTGGTGACATAATCATCGCCACCCGCCTTCAGCCCCTGCACGCGGTCATCCACATCCGCCAGCGCCGACAGCAGCAGCACGGGGGTCGTGTTGTTCTGCGCGCGGATGGTTTCCAGCAGGCGCACGCCGTCAATGCCGCCGGGCAGCATGCGGTCGAGTATGATCAGATCAAACTTCTCGCTCACGGCCATGAACAGGCCGTCCTTGCCGTTATCGGTCAGTTCGACCAGGTGCCCGGCTTCCTTCAGGCCCTTGGCCACGAAGTTGCGGACGGTGGGATCATCTTCAACAACAAGAATATGCACGTTGCCTCACGTCGTTTGGGGCGGGGTCAGTCAGTCTTCCATGTCCTCGTCGGGGCGGTGGCCGACACAGGCAGGCAGGCTTAACGCCTCGTGGTGGCGACGGATATGCAGCACCACGGTTGATCGGGGCCGTTTCGCCGCGATCGAGCGGATCAGCATGCGTGACGTATCGATCGGTTCGTCGTTCACGGCGGTAATGACATCCCCTATATGCAGGTGCGCCTTCATGGCCGGTCCGTTGCGGTCGATGCCGACAATCTGCACGCCGTCATGTCCCGACCCATCCGTCAGTGTAACACCCAGCCACCCCCGGTCGATATGGCCATTATGGCGCAGTTCTTCCACGATAGGTGCCACGATTTCCGACGGAAGGCCAAAACCGATGCCCACAGACCCCCCCGTGGGGGACACAATGGCCGTGTTCACCGCCACCACCTGACCGCCAAGGTTGAAGGACGGCCCGCCTGAATTGCCGGGGTTGATCGGCGCATCGATCTGGAAAAAGTCATCAAACGGGCTGGTGCCGATATCGCGGCCCCGCGCCGACACGATGCCCGCGGTCACGCTTGATCCCAGCCCGAACGGGTTGCCCGCCGCCATGATCCAGTCCCCGATATTGACCAGCCTGCTGTCCCCCCATGGCACGAAGGGCATGGGGTGGGGCGCATGGATCTGGATGACCGCGATATCCGTCAGGTCATCGCTGCCGACCAGATGGGCCGGGAATTCCGTGCCATCGGCCAGTGATACGGTAATCAGGTCGGCGCCACCCACCACATGCGCGTTGGTCACGATCACGCCGCTGGGGTCGATCAGGAAGCCCGAACCCGCGCCCAGCATTTCCTCGCCATGGGCGCGCATGCGTTCGCGGAATTTGTGTTCAAACGGTGTGCCCTTGACACTGGGGGGCAGGGGCTGGCGGCCGGTGCTGGTATGGCTGTCCTGTGCCACCGCGATATTGACCACGGCAGGCCCCACCTGACGCACCAGCGGGGCGAAGGTCAGTGGCCCGGTCGAGACCACCGGCGGCACGGGCGGGGCGAACAGGGAGGGGTTGGGCGGCGTAGCGGATGACGCCGCATTGTCCTGCGCGTGGGCGCCCGTCATGGCGCCCCCGATGGCGGCCATGCCCAGCAGCAGCATCGGTATCAGCCCGGAAGCCGGGCAACGGGCCATGGCAATCCGTTTCATACAGGGCGGGGCGAAGGTAGGTTCATGATCACGCATGTTATCTGAAAAAAGCGGCAATGCCATGGCTGCATGGCATCATCGACGCGAATGTCCGCAGTTTTATGTCGTACGCCGTGGTCGTGGCGGCGGGGGACTGGCCATGGCGGGGTTTTCGGGCCAGTCATGGCGGGGGTAACGACCGCGCATGTCGCGGCGCATATCGGCCCATGACCCGGCCCAGAAACCTGCCAGGTCGGCGGTGATGGCCTGCGGCCTGCCTGCGGGGGACAGCAGAGCGATCCGCAGATCCACCCGGCCATCGGCAATGGCGGGTGTTTCCGTCACGCCATAGAAGGTCTGTGCCCGTGCCGCCGCCACCGGTACGGGCTGCAGGTAATCGATCGCGGCCCGTCCGCCCGGCAGGTCCAGATGGGTGGGCAGCGTACGGTCCAGCCATTTCAGCGTGGCATGGTCCATCGTGGCGCGCAGCATGGCCAGCAAGTCCATTTCCGCCAGCGCCGACAGGCGGTTGATCCCCGCAAGCCACGGGGCCAGCCAGCTTTCGGCTGTCCGGGCCAGCGCCGCATCCGACAGGTCGGGCAGGTCCGGACGGTCCAGGCGGGTACGCGCCAGATCCACGCGGGCCTGCAACTGCCGGCAGGCATCGCTCCATGTCAGGGTAGCCGCAAGGTTCTGCGCCGCCTGCGCGCACAGCAGGGCGCAGACTTCGTCAGGGCTGGCGGTGACCGTGCGGTCCCGCAGTACAAGGTTGCCCAGCCGCAGCCTGCGCCGCGCCAGCACGTTGCCCGTCGTGGTGTCCAGCGTGGTTTCAACCTGTTCACGCGCCCGCGCCAGCAGGCTGTCGGGCAGCGCGTCACGGTCCAGCGGGGCGGCAAGGCAGATTTCGGCCGCCTTGCGCACATGCATGCCCGCCACCGCCAGCAGGCCGCACCGCGCCAGTTCATCCGTCTTGGACAGGCGTGCGCTGCCACCACCGGCCAGGCGGAAAGATCCCGCATCCCCACGGGACTGGGCCACCCGGTCGGGGAAAGCCGCGGCAATCAGGGCGGCAGGGTCGCCGCTGGCGGGAATGTCGCGCCCCAGTCCCAGCCGCCTGCGATACTGCCGGGCGGCGTGGCGGATACGGGACAGCGCCGCGCGGTCGGCATCCGGATGGTCACCACCGGCCAGCAGGTCCAGACGCAGGCGGATATCCGCAGGGGCCGCGGGCGGCGCGCCCCGACTGCCACCGGCGGGGCGGCGCGGACGCAGCGGGTCGCGTTCCTCCAGCAGGGCGGCGATGTCGGCAGCCAGCGCGCGCTCGGCTGGCGTGCGCGCGGCCAGCATCATGGCGGCAAGACGCGGATGCGCGCCAAGGGCGGCCATGCGCGTGCCCGCGCGCGTGATACGGGCGTCATCATCCAGCGCGCCCAGCGCCTGCAGCAGGCTGCGCCCGGCTTCGAACGCGCCATTGGGGGGCGTGTCGGGAAAGGGCAGGTCGGCAGGCGCCGTACCCATCGCATCCTGCCAGGCGGCGGCATCCAGCCGCAGGCCGGTCAGTTCGGCCTCCATCATTTCAGGCTGGTCATGCGGTGGCATGGCGCGGGTGGTCATTTCCGTCCACAGCCGTATGGCAATGCCGGGGGCGACGCGCCCCGCGCGGCCCGTGCGCTGGTTGGCTGCCGCACGTGAAATACGCACCGTGTCGAGTCGTGTAAGCCCCGTGCCCACATCCAGCCGGGGCACACGGCGGAATCCTCCATCCACCACAATGCGCACGCCCGGCACGGTCAGGGAGGTTTCAGCAATGGAGGTGGACAGGATCACCCGCCTGCGCCCGTCAGGGTGGGGGGTAAGGGCGCGATCCTGCTCGGCGGGGGGCAGTTCACCATATAGCGGCAGGACATCCGCCGCGATCCCGTCCAGCAGCCCGCGTGTGCGGTGGATTTCGGCCACACCGGGCAGGAAGGCCAGCACATCGCCGGGATCCTGCGCCACGGCAGTACGGATGGCGGCGGCCATGGTGTCGGGCAGGTCACGGCGGTGGACCAGGTCGCGGGTGGCGTGGCGGATTTCCACGGGGAACATCCGGCCTTCGCTTTCCACCAGTTCGGCATTCATGCGCTGCGCCAGTGCCGCGCCATCCATGGTGGCGGACATGGCCACCAGCTTCAGTTCGGGCCGCAGGCTGCGCTGCAGGTCCAGGCAGAAGGCAAGGGCGGCATCCGCATCGACCGAGCGTTCGTGGATTTCGTCAAAAATCACGCACGCCACCCCATCCAGCGTCGGATCGGACAGCAGGCGGCGCACCAGCAGCCCCTCGGTAATGACCTCGATGCGCGTGCGTTCCGATGTGGCGCCATCCAGCCGGGTGCGGTAGCCCACCAGTCCGCCCGGCGCATCATTCATCAGTTCCGCCATGCGCACGGCGGCGGCGCGGGTGGCCAGCCTGCGGGGTTCCAGCATCACGATCCGCCCGTCCCCCCGCCATGGCGCGTCCAGCAGCGCCAGCGGGACCAGCGTGGTCTTGCCCGCACCGGGTGGGGCGACCAGAACCGCGTTGGACGTGCGCGCCAGTGCGGCCTGCAGCGGCGGCAGGGCGGCGGCGACAGGCAGCGCGGTGCCATTTTCGGACAGAAGGGTGTCGAGGCGGTTTTGCAAGGTCGGGTCTAAGGCCATATCCTGATCTTATGGCGTCCGGCATGGTGGTGGGGCAATCCTTGGCATGGTACACGGGCGCGTTTTTCCTTCATCCTGTTCTGGCGGAGTAATGCCGGTGCCCTTCCTGTGGCTTGTGTCCATCCTGTGCATGCTGGTGACCGTCCTGCCCCCGGCCCGCGCCGCGCAGAGCGACGCCGTGATTTCGCCCCGTGCGACCGTAACCCTGGTTACGGATGACGATACGTACATGCCGGGCAGACCTCTGCATGTGGGGCTGCGCCTGCGACTGGCGCCGGGGTGGCATACTTACTGGCTCAACCCCGGTGATGCGGGGGATGCGCCGACGCTGGCTGTCACGGCAGAAGGCGGGGCGACCGGGCAGGCCAGCACCATCGAATGGCCTACTCCGCGCGTGCTACATGACGGGCCGCTGACATCTTACGCCTATACCGGTGATGTGCTGCTGCCGGTCACGCTGACCCCGGCCGCCGGCGAAGGGGATGGACCGGTCACACTCGATGCAAAGGCGGAGTGGCTGGTCTGTGCCGAGGTCTGCGTGCCTGAAAATGGCAGCTTCAGCCTGACCCTGCCACGGGGTGAGACACAGCCATCGGCCGAGGCTGCGTCTTTTGCGCGTGCCGCTGCCGACAGGCCGGTTGCCTCCCCCTTTGCGGCGCGTGTCTCGCCCGCCGGTGTGCTGCAGCTTGACGGGCGTGGCCTGTCACCGGATGCGGTGAAGGATGCATGGTTCATGCCCGAAGTGGCGGGCACGATCGATCAGGATGCGCCGCAGGCTATCACCGTGCGTGACGGAACCGTGCAACTGGTGCTGAAACCGGGGCCGGTTTTCAATAGTGGGGCAGGACTGTCCGGTATCGTGGTGCTGCGTGACCCCATGGGGCGGGAGCGTGGGCTGTCGGTCCATCCGGAAGTCGGGGATGTGCGTGCGCTTGTGCCTGCGCCCGTGGTGGTCCCGGACAGTGGGGTCGTGCATGTCGGCTGGCTGGTGGGCATGGCGTTTGTGGGGGGAATGATCCTGAACCTCATGCCCTGTGTGTTTCCGGTGCTGGCGATGAAGGTGCTGTCGCTGGAACGCATGGCGCGTGGTGAACGCAGGGCGGCCCTTGCCGGGGCAGGGGCCTATGCGGCGGGTGTAATCGGGTCGTTCGTTGTGCTGGGGGGTGCGATTGCCGCCCTGCGTGTGGCGGGGCAGCAGGCGGGGTGGGGGTTCCAGTTCCAGTCTACCGGCTTTGTCATCGCGATCTGCCTGCTGCTGTTTGCCGTTGCCCTGAACCTGCTGGGTTTCTTTACCATCGGCCTGCGGCTGATGGGGCTGGGGGACGGACTGCCCGCGCATGCGGGGGATTTCCTGACCGGGGTGCTGGCGGTTGTCCTTGCGTCACCCTGTACCGCGCCATTCATGGGGGCGGCGGTGGCGGGCGCGCTTGCGGCCCCGCCGGTGGTTGGACTGCTGGTTTTCGTGGCCCTTGGGTGCGGGCTTGCCGCCCCTTACCTGCTGCTGGCATGCATGCCGGGACTGCTGGGCTGGTTGCCACAGCCGGGACGATGGATGGAAACCGTGCGCAACCTGCTGGCCCTGCCGGTGCTGGGCACGTGTGTGTGGCTGGCATGGGTGGCGAAGCTGCAAGGCGGCATGGATGCGCTGGGCCTGCTGGCGGCAGGGCTGGTTCTGGTTCTGGCGGGGTGCTGGTGCCTGCGTCGCGCCAGCATGATGGACCTGCGGGACGCCATGGAAGGGCGCGCGGGGCTGTACCGCGCCATGGCGATCCTGATGCTGCTGGTGGCGTTTGTGGGCGGCGGCGTGCTGCCACCTGCCAGTGTGCATGACCGCAGCCGGGGAACCGACCGGGTGACGGATGGCAGTTCCGCCTTTTCCCCCACCCGTCTGTCGGAACTGCGGCGGCAGGGGCGGCCGGTATTCGTGGACATGACGGCGGCGTGGTGCATTTCATGCCTGGTCAATGAACGCGTGGCCCTGTCCACCCGTGCGGTGCAGGATGCCTTTGCGCGGCGCGGGATCGTTTACATGAAGGGCGACTGGACCCTGCGGGATGCGGCCATTACCGCCTTCCTGCATGAGCATGGCCGTGATGGCGTGCCGTTCTATGCCTATTATCCCGCCCATGGGGCAGAGGTGATCCTGCCTGAAATCCTGACCCCCGGCCTTGTCCTGCGCATGACAGCGCCAGAAGGAAAATAAGGGTAAAGGTTTCTGGTGAAGCTTTTTTCAAAAAACTTCAGAAGAA
>NZ_JBXAYQ010000016.1:0-72318 GCF_057359305.1 Komagataeibacter ossonobensis
AAAAAGGCGGCATTCTTTTTATCCGATGACATGATGCATGGTCGCATGGGATGGACCTTCACGCGGCCATGCGTATGAATACGGGCATGGATACCAAGCCGTCCTCCACCCACCATGTGGGATCTTCCCGTCCGCTACGCCTGGCCGATGATGTGGTCAGCCATGCCGTCTATGGCGGCCCGGACAGATGCTACCGCTATGAACTGACGCGCACGTGGAATGCGGATCGCCCCGCTGTCATGTGGCTGATGATGAACCCGTCGGTCGCGACCGAGGACGGGGATGACCGCACCGTGGCCAAATGCCAGCGTTATGCCCGCGCATGGGGCTACGGCACGCTGCTGGTGGGCAACACGTTCGCCTATCGCTGCACCGACCAGAAACGCCTGACGGAAGTGCCCGACCCGGTTGGTCCCGATAATGACCGCCACCTGCTGGACATGGCGCGCCGGGCCGATCTGGTGATTGCCGCCTACGGCTCCCCCCAGATCAGGAGCCTGCTGCCACGCGGGCCGGAAGTGGTGCGGATGCTCCAGCAGCATGGCATTACCGTCAGCGCCATGCGCCTGAGCCGCCGTTCGGACCGGCCGGAACACCCGTTATACCTGCCCGCCGACCTGCGCCCTGAACCCCTGCCCGCCTATCCACCCGCCTGAACATCCCGAAGGGCATGCGGCGGGCAGTGGCAGGCCGGCCGGTCAGAAGCTTTCTTCCGCCCGGCAGTTGACCGGCACTTCGGAAATGCTGACCTCGTTGGGGGATGTGACAAGGAAATGGGCAATGCGGCCGATTTCCTCTGGCGGGGTCATTTTCAGGTCTGGCATCATACCGGCCACCATATCCGTCTTGACGAATCCGGGGCAGATGACGGTGGAACGGATGCCATGGTCAAAACCTGCGTGGCGGATGGCGTGCGCCAGCGCCAGCGACCCGAATTTGGACACGGCATAGGCCCCCGAATCCGCATCATAAACCCGCTTGCTAGACAGTGAGCCGATAACGATCACCCGTCCCTGCCCACAGGCCACCAGCTGGTCCCACGCGGCGGCCACAAGCCTGCGGGGGCTTTTGATATGGACTTCCAGCATGTCGTCCATATCACGTTCGGAAATGTCGATGACGCTTTTCCACGTGCCAATGCCCGCATTGGCCACAACGGCATCAATCCGTCCGAAGCGGGCCTGTGTTTCCTTTACCCATGCCGCTTCGGTCATGGCATCAAGTGCGTCATAGCTGGAAACCAGCACACGTTCCCCATCCGCCCACGCGGGCATGTGGGGGGTGCGCATGCCAAGGCTGACGCACCAGCCTTCATCATGAAATTTGCGGGCGATGGCGGCCCCCATGCCACGCGCGGCACCTGAAACCATAATGACCCGTCGGGACTCTACCATTTAGGTTTTTCCTGCATCCTGTTTGTTATCGATACAGGTTCCATCCTTTCACATGATGAACGATCTGACGAATTCATATGCATTACGCAATGAACGCGAAGCCGTCATTCCCTTAAGTAAATAAAAGTTTTGGGTGTCATCTTTGTTCAAAAAAGGCGACGTTCTTTGAAGCTTTTTAAAAAGAGCTTCATCAAAAAACTTCTTTATTATCCGAACAACGCCAGTTGCCGGGGCGCAGGCTGCGTATTGCGCGCACGCAGTCCCGATACGGTAATGCCCAGCAGTCTTATGCCCCGTGGCGGGGGAAAGCACGGGGCCAGCAGCGCCTGCGCGCGATCTGTCAGGTCGGTCGTATCCCGCACCGGTTCCGCAGCCGTGCGCCCGCGCACAATCTGGCGGAAATCGTTGTATTTCACCTTTATGGTCACGGTAACACCCGTCAGGCTGCGGGCAGTGCAGCGGTCCCAGACCCGTGCCGACAGGTCTGCTACAATATTGCATGCCGCAGGCCAGTCATGGATATCGGCTTCGAACGTTTTTTCAGCCCCTACCGAACGGCGCGGGCGGTTGACCTCGACAGGACGTTCATCAATTCCGCGCGCAATGCCGTAATAGAAATCTGCCGCCTTGCCAAAATGCCGCAGCAGGCGGGACAGTGGCTGCTGACGCAGATCCAGCCCCGTGCGAATGCCCAGCGCATGCATCCGCGCCGCCGTGGCCGGGCCGATGCCGTGGAATTCCTCCACCGGCAGCGCTGCTACAAAATCAGCACCCATGCGCGGCGTTATGACAAACTGCCCGTCCGGTTTGCGATAATCCGATGCCAGCTTGGCCAGGAATTTATTGTAGGACACGCCTGCGGATGCGGTCAGGCCCGTCTCTTCGCGAATAAGGTCACGAATGGCCTGCGCAATCGCCGTGGCGGATGGATAGGGCTGCAAGGGATGCGTGACATCCAGATAGGCTTCATCAAGTGAAAGCGGCTGGATAAGCGGGGTAAAACGCGAAAAAATGTCATGAACCTGTGCCGAGACCGCACGATAGACATCAAAGCGTGGTGGTACGAACAGCAGGTCGGGACATTTACGCAGCGCGGTCACGGATGGCATGGCCGAACGGACACCGAAACGGCGGGCTTCGTAACTGGCGGCGGCAACCACGCCACGGCGGCCCACGCCCCCTACCGCAAGGGGCCTGCCCCGCAGGGCGGGATCATCGCGCTGTTCAACCGAGGCATAGAATGCATCCATGTCCACATGGATGATACGGCGGTAATCTGGCTGCTGCGTCACGGCGCACCACAGGCCCGGCAGCAGGGCGTGCCGCGCGCGACCACGCCCCGATGGGGCATGGTCGGCGCGACATTACGGCAGATCAGCCGTTGCACTTCTTCTTCTTAAGGAAATACGCGATAACACCGGCAATCGCGCCAAGAACCAGGATGCCCTTGAGGCAAGGGGACTTGGAAGGGCACTTGGTTGTACATTCAGACATAATTCATTCCTTGATAGACAGGTCCGTTCCAGACCGGAACGGCACTGTATTCATACTAACGCATGGCTGAAACATGACCATACCGCATTTTTACATGATTGCGCCCGGTCAGGCCTGACATGCGAAGACAGGGCAGCGGCATTGCGTTGCTACATCTTTTGTTACATCTGGCGCCGCGCGATGATGCAATGACAGAGACCGGAGATATGAACCATGAAGAAATTTGCCTTACTGCCCGCCGCCGCCCTGGTGATGGGATCCGCGCTGGGTGTTGCCCATGCCGCCCCTTCCAACGGCCGTGCCGTCAACCGTGACTTCGCCAAGCTGTCGGCTGATGGCAGCCGCGCGTTTGACGATATCGCCATGGCCCGCACCGCGCTGGCCAATAACGACCCCGCCGGTGCGGCCAAACTGCTGACCGACGCCAACAATGCCCTGACCCGCGCCAAGAGTGACAACAAGGTGTTCATGAAGGCTGAAGCCCAGCTGACCCCGCCCAAGAAGGCACCGGCCGGCGCGCCCGCACCCTCCGCCTCGGCTTCCACCCAGCCTGTCGCATGGCTGCCGGTTGATGGCGAATATATCGTGACCGAAGACCTTGAACCCACATCCACCAAGGGTTCGGCCGTGGCGTCCGCCAATACCAGCCTGAACAAGGGCCAGACCGCACAGGCGGCACAGAACCTGCAGATCGCGGCCGTGGACGTCGACTTCGTCCTGGCCATCGCCCCGCTGGATCTGAGCGCAAGCGATGTCTACCGTGCATCCAACCTGCTGGCAGGCAAGGACACAAAGGGGGCTGACAGCGCACTGCAGGAAGCCCAGAACAGCATCCGCTTCGTATCCGAAGACATGGTCGGTTCCCCTGCGGGCCAGGGTAGCGGCAAGAAATCCGCCCACTGATACGCGGTCGTTTCCGGTCGTTTTCATGCATCGCATGCTTACGTCACATGCTGCTTCCCTGACCGGGAAGCAGCATCGCCTGCCTGACCGGCCGCGGGCCGCCTGGCGCATCGCCGCATATGTCGGCCTGGCCTGTGCCGCCCTGTCGGCCCGGCCCGCATGGGCAGGTGGCGAAATCGAACTGTGCCTGCAACAACACGCGGTCGAAAATGCCTTTGTGCAGGATGCCCCGGCGCGGGGTCCGGTCCATGTGCCCGCGGGTACGGCACTCAGTTATGCCGGGCATGCCTTCGGGCCAGCATCTGATCCGCTGGATCGTGCCCATGCCGCCCCGGACGGGGATGGATGGCGCAATATCCCGCCTGCGGAAGAAACCCGCCGCCGGCAGCTGCAGATGGAAGATATCGGGGGGGATGGCGATTATCACCGTCCGCAGGCAGCCCTTATGACCACGACGGCGGTGACCCTGTCCCATGCCCATCCCTGCGCGCGCGTTGGTGCGACGGCCCTGCTGTCCGATGACTGGACATGGACAATGGATACCATTCCGGCCCGTCCCGACATGTATTTTCAGGTCTATGGCACGGTCACCAATAACCAGCTTGACCCGACATTCAACAATGATGCCGACCCGTTCCAGTGGACCGCAGCCCACGGCGGCCTGAACGCCATTGTTACCCAGACCATTGACCAGTCACTGACCCTGCGTTCAGGGGGATAGGTGTTACGCGAATTTAAATAATATACTGCCTTATACTCTGGCTGTCCTGAACCGTTCCTTAACCGATGCCATATGCCCCATCCGGGCCGTTGCATTCAGTTACCGAAAGGATGGATGACCGAAGAGGGTGGCGTAACATAACATGCATGCTAAATGTTGCTTTAACAGCACTTCTGACAGGTTGAACAACCTTGGCAGCCGATGGGAAAGTATGGAGAACGGGATGGCCCTCTATCAGTCCGCACAGTTTGTTGATACGTGGACCGATCCTGAATTCGACAAGATCCATCCCCCCCGCACCGTGGCACCCCATTCCGGCATTTACCGCTGTGTTGGCTGTGGCGTGGAAATTGCCGCAAGCGAAGGACATCTCCTGCCCCCCGCCCACGCCCATCCACACCGGCTGGGCACACGGGAAGCGTGGCAGATGATAGTCTATGCCGACCACCGTCCCAAACTGGTGTGAGCCGTTACTGATCGGGTGCGGTACATGGATGTACCGCCACCTCTTACCACCAGCCACCGCCCCACGGGCCGCCCCAGCCGCCACCCCAGCCCCACATGCCCCAGTTCCATGAGGCATCCTGATACATGTCAGCTGTCATCTGCTGCTGATCCGCCAGGTTCTGGGCCTGTACATAGGACATGTAGCGTCCATAGGCCGCCTGGTTACCCACATACAGGCAATTGCATACCTTGGGATCGGAATAGACATACAGCATGTGATCCCCGAACGATTTCTGAAGAAACCGGTTGGCGGGAAGTTTCTGCAACATTTCCTGACGTTCCGGCGTATTGGCCGGACGTGCAACGAACCCTGCCGCGGCAAGGCTGTTTTCCTTGTCCACGATCTGGTCATGCACGCTTTCACACGCAGTCAGGCCACCTGCCGCCGCGACCAGCAATACGCCGCCAGTATATAGGTGCCTGAACCTTTTCCGGTGTCCCATCGACATTCTGCCTGTTTCCATCCTGTTAATTTCCGCATCCTGTCCCATGCGTGGAACGGAATAAAGATGTGACAGAAAAAACATATGCATTATTCCGACCGACTTTGATTTATCTCATGTCCGGGGATGGAATACCAATGCAATAACAGCAGGGCGATGGGGGCATCGCATATCGAATCATCACTTTAAAACTCAGGCAGGCTTACCATATGGTAGCCTGCCTTTTTTTACCTGTTACCAAGTATTCCCTGTAATCCATGTCTTTTTCAAGGCATGGAGTGCCAGTATCCTCGCCAGACGTCAACCGGGATACAATCAGAAAACGGCGACCTGCGCCTTGGTCCGTTCAGGGGGGATGGCAAGCGGGCTGCCATCATCACGCAGGACATAACCCTGTCCCCATACGGTGGCGATAAGCTGCCCTGCGCCGGCGACCTGCAGTTTCTTGCGCAGCTTGCAGATGAAGACGTCAATGATCTTCATTTCCGGTTCATCCATGCCGCCGTACAGGTGGTTCAGGAAGGCATCCTTGGTCAGCACCATGCCCTTGCGCAGCAGCAATAGCTCCAGGATCATGTATTCCTTGCCGGTCAGATGCACGTTCTGGCCGTGTACCGTCACTTCGCGGCTATCCAGGCTCAGTTCAAGCGCCCCCGCGCGCAGCGTGGGTTCGCTATATCCCTTTGATCGCCGGATGACCGCCTGCATCCGTGCGGTCAGTTCCATGGATTCGTAGGGACGTGTCACATAATCGTCCGCACCGATGGAAAATGCCTTCACCTTGGCCATAGGAGTCCGCTCTTCCGACAGGATCAGCACCGGAGTCGGTACACGTGCGGCCCGGCTGATACGCAGGACTTCATACCCATCCACATCAGGCAGCCGGACATCAATGACGGCAAGGTCGTAATTATACGATTTCAGCATTCCCAATGCATCATGTCCCGTATCGACATGATCTACCGTAAAGCCACCTTTTTCCATATGCCGGGTGGTCTCTTCGGCTTTTCGTGCAACAGGCTCAACAAGCAAAATCCGCATATCGACCATCCAGTAGATATTTAACAGTGCAACTACCTATAGGTGCATTGTAATTCCGGGACAACCTAAAGTTGATAATATATTACCGCCCTGTTATAATCTTTATGAATTAATATCATTTATTTCATTAATTAAGCATTAAGGCGCCCACGTCGCCATTCCAGCCGTATGGTCCAGTGGCCCCGCCCCGCTACCATAACCGGGCGCCCCGGCAATCGCCTTATGTACATATGCGCGTGCCCGCATCACCGCATCACGCAGGGACATGCCCTGCCCCAGACCGGTCGCAATCGCACTGGCCAGCGTGCAACCGGTACCGTGCGTATGCCGGGTATGGATGCGGCGGGTCATGAATTCTTCCGCCACGCCACCGCGTTCCAGCAGCACATCCACCAGTTCGTCGCCTTCCATATGCCCGCCCTTGAGCAGTACGGCACGCGGCCCCAGCGCCAGCAGGTCATGTGCTGCGGCAACCATTTCCTCCCGGTTCCCGATCCGCCGACCCAGCAGGGCCTCGGCTTCGGGCAGATTTGGGGTCAGGACGGATGCAAGTGGCAACAACCGGGATTTCAGGGAGGACAGCGCACTATCCTGCAATAATGCAGCCCCTCCCTTCGCCACCATAACCGGGTCAAGGACATAGGGAATATCGACGGATGTTATCAGCACGCCGGCGATTGCTTCGATCACTTCCGGGCGGTCCAGCATGCCACTTTTGAACGCATCCACGCCAAGGTCATCCATGACACAGCGCATCTGGGCAATGACGAAGGCGGGCGATACCGGCATCACCTCATGCACGCCCAGCGTATTCTGCGCGGTCAGCGCCGTCACGGCGGTCATGGCGAAACCACCCAGCATGGTGACGGTCTTGATATCCGCCTGGATACCGGCCCCGCCCCCGCTGTCGCTGCCAGCCATGATCAGGATACGTCCATTCATGGATCAGCCTGCCATCTGGATCGCGTTGATCGCGTCGCACATGTCCTCGACCACTTCTTTCACCAACAGTTCATCTTCCGCTTCCGCCATCACGCGCACCAGCGGTTCCGTCCCGCTTTCACGCAGCAGCAGCCGCCCGCGGTCCCCCAGGCGTTTTTCCGCGGCCTTGCGGGCTTCATGCACCTGCGGGTCCTGCAACGGGCTTTTCCCGGCAAAGCGGACATTCTGCAAAAGCTGGGGATAGGGCTTGAACATGCGGCAGACCGCACTGGCGGGGCGACCGGATTCCACCACTTCCGCCAGGACCTGCAGGGCGGCGATCAGTCCGTCGCCCGTGGTGGCGAAATCGGACAGGACCATGTGTCCTGACTGCTCGCCCCCGATATTCGCACCCAGTTCGCGCATCTTTTCCACGACATAGCGATCACCCACCGCCGTGCGGACCAGTTCCAGCCCCTGTGTTTCCAGATAGCGTTCCAGCCCCATGTTGGACATGACCGTGGCCACGATATACCGGCTGGACAGTCGTCCCTGCCGCGCCCATGACTTGGAAATCAGGGCAAGGATCTGGTCGCCATCAATCAGGCGGCCCTTTTCATCGGAAATCAGCACCCGGTCCGCATCCCCATCCAGGGCAATGCCGATATCCGCCCGGTGCCGCAGCACGGCGGCGCACAGGGCTTCGGGGCGGGTGGACCCGCAACCTTCATTGATGTTGATGCCATCCGGGTCGCACCCGATCCGCACGACCTCAGCCCCCAGTTCCCACAATGCCGTCGGCGCGACACGATAGGCCGCGCCATTGGCGCAGTCGATCACGATACGCAGCCCATCCAGCCGCAATCCACGCGGAAAGGAGGATTTGGCATTTTCCACATACCGTCCCGCCGCATCATTCAGGCGGGACGCCCGACCGATCTGGTCCGGGGCCGCCAGCATATGGGTCAGGTCGGAATTCATCGCCGCCTCGATCCCGGCTTCCGTCTCATCCGACAGCTTGAATCCATCCGGGCCGAACAGTTTGATGCCGTTATCACCATACGGATTGTGCGATGCCGAAATCATGACCCCCAGATCCGCGCGCAGCGAACGGGTCAGCATGGCAATGGCGGGTGTCGGCATCGGCCCCACCAGCGTCACATCCATGCCTGCCGACAGAAAGCCGGACACCAGCGCGCATTCGATCATGTAACCCGACAGGCGCGTATCCTTGCCCAGCAGCACGCTGTGGCGGTGCGTTCCCTGAATGAAGCGGAGACCGGCTGCCTGTCCCAACTTCTGCGCCACTTCGACCGTCATGGGAAAACGGTTGGCAGTGCCCCGAATTCCATCAGTGCCGAACAGCTTTCTTGTTTTTACCATTACTGGGGATCTCCGGATGCATTCAGGTCGTACATCGACCTACCTTACCTGTCAGTGTCGATCCAGCCCCTGGCTGACCCGCATGGCCTGCATCATCGCCGTAACATTGTGAACACGTAGCACAGTACCTGCAAAAACCAGTCCCGGCAGGCTGGCGGCAATGGTGGCCGGATCACGACGGGCGGCATCTGGCTGGGCACAGATTTCACCCAGCATGCGCTTGCGTGAAACACCCAGTACCACCCGGCAGCCCAGATTGGCCAGTAATGGCAGACGGGCCAGTAGGTCCAGGTTGCCCTCCACCGTCTTGGCAAAGCCGATGCCAGGGTCAACCAGTATGCGTGCCCTGTCGATGCCGGCAGCCACCGCTTCATCCACCCTGTGCGCCAGTTCGCGCACTACATCCACCGCAACATCATCATAGGCCGTATGGTCGTGCATGGTTGCAGGCGTACCCCGCATATGCATGAGCATGACCGGGCAGCCATGCCGCGCCACCACCCCGCGCGCCGCCGGATCATATGTCAGGGCCGAGACATCATTGATGATATTGGCCCCGGCTCCCAGTGCATGATCCATGACCATGCCCTGTCGTGTATCAATGGACAGGTACAGGTCATCGAATGCAGAATTTTCCCGCACCGCACGGATAACCGGCCCGATACGACGCCATTCTTCTTCCGCCGTTACCGGCGGGGCACCGGGACGGGTACTCTCACCACCAATATCAACAATCCGGCATCCGGCCGCATACATCGCCCCTATGGCATCCAGCGCAGGCGCGGCACGGTAATGCCGCCCCCCATCGCTGAAGCTGTCGGGCGTGACATTGATGATTCCCATAACCTGCGGGCCAGGTGGCAGACCGGCATCAGGAAATGGCGCGCCAACCCGATCTGCAGCCTGTACCCATTGCGCGGGAATGGCACAGGCAGACACGATACGCCCGTCTTCCCCCCCGCCCCACAACCGCGCCAGCGTATAGGCTGACGGCCCACCCGCCAGCCAGCGGGCCAGGCCGGCCGTTACAGCCTGCAGGGCGGCAGGGCCATGCAGCAGGGCGAGGGGCTCAATCAACCAGTCTTTCATCGTCATCTGTCTCAGCGGGTATCCTGAAAACGGTCCATGAAAAACGTCCTGCAAAAGCTGTTTTTCCAGAACGTTTCGGGGAACGCTGCCTTTTTGAAAAAGGTGGCACCCAAAAGCTTTTATTACTTTCCTATCAAGAAATTATTTTAAAATAATTTCTTATGATTCAAATACAAATATGGCGGGATAGCCATAGGCTACCCCGCCATATTTTACATCCGGATCAGCTATCCTAGCCAGCCGGTGCGGTACCAACGCCACCGCCACCTTCCGGCGCAGGCAAAGGCGCCACCGGGGCCGAGGGCGCCGAAGGCGGCACGGACGGACGCCGGTTTTCCGGCATCGGATCGTCAACCACCACGCGCTCGATCTTCTCGCCACGCAGCACCTGCCGGATTTCTTCACCCGTCAGGGTTTCATATTCCAGCAGGGCGGCACCCAGACGATGCAGCTGGTCAATATGTTCCAGCAGCAGGCTGCGGGCACGGTCGTAGGCAGCGTCGATCAGCTTGCGGACTTCATTATCGATCTCACGGGCTGTTTCCTCCGACACGTTCTTGTTCTGCGTGACGCTGTGACCAAGGAACACTTCCTGCCCGTTGCCACCATAGGCCACCATGCCGAGCTTTTCGCTCATGCCCCATTCAGTCACCATGCGACGGGCTACATCGGTCGCCATCTTGATGTCACCCGACGCCCCGGTGGAGACATTGTCCGGGCCAAAGATGATTTCCTCCGCCGCACGCCCGCCCATGGCCAGCGTCAGCTTGCCAATGCACCATGACCGGCTTTCGGAATAACGATCCTTTTCCGGCAGGCTCATCACCATGCCCAGCGCACGGCCGCGCGGAATGATGGTCGCCTTATGCACCGGATCGGAACCGGGGGTCAGGATGCCGACAAGGGCATGGCCACCTTCATGATAGGCGGTCATCTTCTTTTCATCTTCGGTCATGACCAGAGACCGGCGCTCGGCCCCCATCATCACCTTGTCCTTGGCGTTCTCGAATTCCAGCATGGCGACAGTACGCTTGCCAAGACGGGCAGCCATAAGGGCTGCTTCATTGACAAGGTTGGCCAGATCGGCACCGGAGAAGCCGGGTGTGCCACGGGCGATCACCTTGGGGTCCACATCGGATGCCAGCGGCACCTTGCGCATATGGACACGCAGGATCTTTTCACGGCCTGCCACATCGGGGTTGGGCACCACGACCTGACGGTCAAAACGGCCGGGACGCAGCAGGGCGGGATCAAGTACGTCGGGACGGTTGGTCGCGGCAATCAGGATCACGCCCTCATTGCTGTCAAACCCGTCCATCTCGACAAGCATCTGGTTCAGGGTCTGCTCGCGCTCATCATTTCCACCACCAAGGCCCGCGCCACGATGGCGGCCAACGGCGTCGATTTCGTCGATGAAGATGATGCACGGTGCGGCCTTCTTGCCCTGTTCGAACATGTCACGCACGCGGGATGCACCCACACCCACGAACATTTCCACGAAGTCGGAACCGGAAATGGTGAAGAACGGCACGTTTGCCTCACCCGCAATGGCACGCGCCAGCAGCGTCTTACCCGTGCCGGGGGGGCCGACCAGCAGCACGCCCTTGGGGATCTTGCCGCCCAGACGGGTAAACTTCTGCGGATCGCGCAGGAAGTCGACAATTTCCTGCAGTTCGCCCTTGGCTTCATCAATGCCCGCCACGTCGTCAAACGTCACACGACCCTGCTTTTCGGTCAGCATCCGTGCGCGCGACTTGCCAAAGCCCATGGCGCGCCCGCCACCAGACTGCATCTGGCGCATGATAAAGATCCACGCACCGACCATAAGCAGCAGCGGCGCATAGTTGATCAGGTAACGCAGGAAGGGGTTGGTGTCGCTTTCCAGCGGCTTGGCCGCGACCTCGACGCCCTTTTCCGTCAGGCGGGAAATCAGGGTCGGGTCCTGTGGCGCGTACGTGTCGAACGAGGTGCCATCCGTCAGCGTGCCGGTAATGTTATGTTCCTGCACCACGACAGACCGGACATGCCCGCTGTTCACGTCTCCGATGAAATCGGAATATGCCAGTTGCTGCGATGCGTGCTGCACGCTTCCCGGCTGGAAAACGTTAAACAGCAGCAGCAACAGGACGATGATGATAACCCACAGGGCCAGGTTACGGCCGAAATTGTTCATCTTGCCTACTGTTCCATCCGCTGGCCCCTTCGCCATCACCCCACGCGGGCAGACGAACAGACGCCACGTTCACTACGTCCTATCATACATAGGACGATCAAGGGACATTCACACCCCCAATCCGCCACCTTTTATGACAATGGATCAGTAAGGTCCGTCATCGGGCGCATAAAACATGGCTCCGGGCAGTACGGGATGGGGTGGCTGGTTCACAAAAACCGCATTGGCCACGCAATCCTGCGTGCGCAGCCCCATATGCGGAACGGCCATGACCCGCCCATCATGCCACAACGCGGGCAGCGTACGCAACACGCGTGCGGGCCAGACTGAACGCGACCGGCCAGCAGGCCACCATGATGCCACGGCACCCGCCGCCCCCATCATCCACCCCGGCGGCAGGGGCTGCGTCCGCAGCACGAACCGTCGGTCCCATACACCGCCCGCACGAGCAGGCATGGGGGGAGCAAGCGCTGATTCCTCGCGCGCGACAATCCATTGCTCATCACGCCACGGGATGATGGCCGCCCCCGCCAAGGTCGCAGGCCGGGGCGCATGGACCAGCCGTCCGACGGCCTCACGCCCCGGTGGATAATCCCGTCCGCCAATCACGCGGATCAGGGCGGAAAGCAGTCTTGCAGGCGCCAGCCCCGCAGGCAGCACCACCCATCCCCCACAATGAAACCGTGCATGGGCCGCAAGCCATTGCGCATCCGCCGCATCATGCGCCATGCGCGCCGCCCCCGCATTACGGGCCGCGGCCAGCAACCCCGTGACCTGAGCCCCATCATGGGCCAGCGCCTGCCGCGCGCGCGCGCGTTCCGTACGCAGGTCATGGTTTGATGGATCTTCCACCCATGCCGCCCCCGCCGCGCGAACGGTGGCATACAGGGCGGACTTGGCAACCCCCAGCAATGGCCGGACAATGCGTACATCAGCCACGGGCATCGCTGTTGCCATGGCCGCCAGCCCGTCATCACCACTGGCGGCGCGCCTGCGCATCATGACCGTTTCCGCCTGATCCCCCGCATGATGGGCCACCAGCAAGTCCAGCGCCCCAATTTCCCGACAGGCCGCAAACAGGGCCTGATAGCGCATGCGCCGGGCACGTTCCGCCATGCGGGGACCGCGTTCCAGTCCCGTCAGGGTCAGCAGGCGACCGGGAATACCAAGTGTGGACAGCCGGGTCAGGGTCTGCATGGCTTCGGATCGGGATTCGGCACGCAGGCCATGATCGACCACCAGCGCCACCACGTCACGTCGCCATTGCCGCGCAAGGATGGCCAGCGCCATGCTGTCCGCCCCCCCCGATACGGCAATCGCCACCGGCACGCCCTGACCCGGCCATGGGCCAAGGGACGCCATCACGGTGGCAAAACGTGACGGATTGACCGGTTTAGCCGAAAGCACCAGCGCCCTTTCGCCGGTCAGCTACACTTGGCGCGTTTACGGTAGACCTGTTCGGCGGATTTGATACGGGCGGCGGGTTCAGGAAATTCGCTGGAAAGCTTGTCCAGCGCCTGACAGGCTGATGCCTTGTCATTCAGCGCCACAAGCGTCGCCGCCACCCCCAGCAGGGCACTGGGCGCACGCTGCCCATGCGGCGCGCGATTATAGGCGTCATAATAGGCCAGCGCCGACTGACGGTACTGTTTCTGTCCCGCCAGCGACTGGGCCAGCAGGTACTGGGCATCCACCTGTCGGGGGGATTTGGGTCCGGACAGGACCTGCTGCGCATCAGTTTGCGCCGTGGCGTAATCCTGTTTCAGCAATGCGTCATTGCCGGCCTTCAGCACATCATCCGGCGTGCGCTTGGCTGCCGGCGCGGCTGCAGCGGCAGCAGGCGGGGCAAGGGTGCTGGAACCCGTGCCGCCGCCATGGCCATGCTGCATGGCGAAGTCCATGTCACCGATCTGCTTGCTCAGGGTGGCATTCTGCTGCTGTACCTGATTGGTCAGCTGGTCGATCTGCCCACGCATTTCCCGCGTCTGTTCTTCCAGCGCGTTTACACGGTCAAGCAGTTGCAGGGTCAGGGTATTGTCACCGGCAGCCTGCGCAAGCCCCATGCCCGCCAGCGAAATCCCACCGGCCAGCATGCCTACCTGGCCCCACCGTCGGCACAGGAAGGGGACCGAAAGGAAACATGACATCACAGACTGCATGGACCAAACCCTTTGAAACACAAGACATGCATACCTAAAACAAAACCGGCCGAGCGATAAGCGCCCGGCCGGTTCCATAACTGTCACGCCATCGAAAGCGTGGGCAGAAACTTACTGTACCGCCGTGATGGCGTTACGGTTCTGGGCCCAGGATGCTTCGTCATCGCCAACAGCGGTCGGACGGTCCTTACCATAGGAAATGGTGGTGATGCGCGATGCATCGACACCCTTTGCCACCAGGTAGTCATGTGCTGCATTCGCACGACGCTCACCCAGCGCAATGTTGTATTCTTCCGTGCCACGGTCATCGCAGTTACCGGCGATCTGCACGTGCACCTGCGGGTACTTGGCCAGCCAGGCAGCCTGCTTGTCCAGCGTCGCCTTCGCGTCGCTCGACAGCGTGTTCTGGTTCAGGGCGAACAGCACTCGGTCACCTGCGGTTGCAACCAGGTCAGCCTCGCTGCCCGGGGCCGGGCCGACCTGCTGCGTGGCGGCGCCCGTGTTCACGTTCTTGTTCGCATGATCGGAACAGGCAGCGAGAAAAAGGGCCATGCCGGCCGCACCAAGAAGCTTCAGTTTCATTACTTTTGATCCTGGATCGGTTTCATTTCTTGAAACCATTTGTTGAATTTCCGGATTTAAATATAGAACGGTCCCGAGTCTCGTTGCGCCCTGCCAAACAAACTGTCAAACAGAAACTCGCGATCGCTGGAAACCGCAACCAACATAGATGTAAAACCCGGCCACAGTCAATGTTGGACAAACACATACCCGCCATTTGCTAAATGATTAGGTATCGGAATATTATCTGCCCAACGTATTGAAAGAATTACTTATTCAGCGGCGACCATGTCGGATCGGACGCGCTGCCCGCCGGCAATGCCCGTTCATGGAAGCCGGTAATGTCAATTGTACTGATCCCTGTTGCAAATCCGGCACCATTGCTGCCCGCCGAACTCTGGCGGCAGAAAGCCAGTACGCGGCCATTGGGGCAGAATGTCGGGCTTTCCACCGTAAAGCCCTGCGTCAGGATCCGCTCCCCCGTTCCGTCAGGCGCCATGACTCCCAGCGAGAAGCTGCCATTGGCAATGCGCGAAAACGCAATCAGGTCGCCACGGGGGGACCAGACCGGGGATCCGTAATGCCCATGGCCATAGGAAATCCGTTTCGCATCACCGCCGGCAGCACTCATGATATAAAGCTGCGGCGAACCGCCACGGTCGGAGTTGAAGACGATCTGCGACCCGTCGGGACTGTAGGACGGACTGGTGTCAATCGCTCCGGATGACGTGATCTGCCGCCGCGCCATCGTCGCCAGATCCACCGTATAGATGTCCGACCCGCCACCACGCGTGACCGACAGGACCACGGAACGCCCGTCCGGGGAAAAACGGGGGGCAAAGGAAATACCCGAGAAGTCGCCCAGCAGTCTCTGCTGTCCGGTATTCAGGTTGAACAGGTAAACACGCGGCCTGTAGTTGGCATAGGACATGAATGCCAGTTCACTATTTGCCGGGTTGAAGCGCGGCGTCAGCGTCAGCCACTGCCCGTTGGTCAGGTAGCGGCTGTCCGCCCCGTCCTGATCCATGATGGCCAGACGGGTGGTCTGGTGCGCGCGCGGGCCGGAACGGGCGATATAGGCAATGCGGGAATTGAAATAGCCCTGCTCACCCAGCAGGCGGCCATAGATCACATCGGCAATTACATGCGCGATGCGACGCCAGTCCTGGGCCGCCGCGGTATAGGCCGTGCCCTGGATCTGCTTGCCGGTCACGACATCCCACAGGCGGAATTCCACCCGCAGGCTACCACCCTGGTCCATGACCTTGCCGGTCACGGCCGCGCGCGCGCCCATGGACTTGTAGCTGCCGAAATCGGGCGTGCCCTGCGGCATGCTGGCGCTGATGGGACGGAACAGGCCGCAATTCGCCAGATCAGCGGAAATTACATCCGTGATCTGCTGCGCGACACCACTACCCAGCGAGGGCAGGACAATGGGAATGGGGGCGGTGCGGGCCTGGTCCACCGTAATTTCGGCATCGCCCGCCTGCGCATGGGCGGCACCGGCGGCAAACAGCGGCGTGGCCATCAGGCCACCGGCCACACCCGCCCCCATGAAACCGCGACGGCCGAAAGCCGCGGCCAGCCGGTCGGCATCATCATCTGGAATCAATGGCTTTACGCTTGACGTCATTTTCATCTCCCCGTCTTCGTCCCCCTGTTCTCAGGGACGGAATACGAATTTCAGTTGCCGGGTCTGGCCCAGAAGGTTCTGCGGAATGGGCAGTTTGGCACAGGTGGGGCTAAGCACCGCATCACGCGCACGTTCCGCCAGTGCGCGATAGGACGGGTCCGACGCCATCTGCGCCTGCGTCTGGGGGGCGAATTCCACCAGGCGCGCCGTACCCGTCTCATCTACCGTCACAACCAGATGCGCCACGAACTGGGCATAATTACGCGCAGCCGTATCTTCCGAATAACAGCGGCGGACGGAATTGCCGATCGCCTTCTGCTGCGTTGCATTCAGCGCACTGGTGATGTCCCCGTCCGGCGTCCCGCCGCCATCCGGCGCACCGCCCTGCTGCGGGTTGGGTCGCGCCTTGGGCGGATGGGTCTGCTTCTGGTCCGCGCGGAATGCATCCAGCGTGGCCAGCAGGGAATGCGTATCAGGCACGTGCTTCTTCGCCTCATTAGGCTGCGTCGTGCTTGACTTCTCCTGCACCTTGGGTGCGGCCGTCGGGTCTGGCTGGGCTGAAGGCGGCACAGGGGCGTGGGCCTGTGCCGGGGCAGCCTTGGCTGGCGTGGGCGGCAGCTTCACCGCATCGGGTGAGGGCTGCTGTTCACGCGGTGGCGTTGGCGCGTCGGGCACGGGCCTGGGCGCCTGCTGCGGTGGCGGCATGGGCGGCGGCGGCGGTGGCGGCGGGGCCGCTTCCTCATTGGGTGCCTTTTCGGGCGGGGTGGGCGCGGGCGGCGCCTCCTGCCTGACCGGCGCAGGCGCGGGGGCGGGCTTGGGTGCCGGCTTGTCGCCCTTGTGCGGGGTGGACGTGCCGGTATCGGCCGCGAATTCCATCTCGATCGTGGGCGGCGGTGGCGGCTCCTTAGGAACCGGCACCGGCATCCGCAGCAGCACGGCAAGCAGCAGTGCGACATGCAGCCCGCCCGACACAATGACGGAACGCCGCATGAGGATACGTTCGGAACGACGCGGTGGCACCACGATCAGACGGCTCCCGGTATCAGGTTCAGCTTAATGGCCGCCGGGCGGCTGCTGCGCCAGCAACGCCACGTGCGTAAAGCCACCTGCCGTGATCTGGCCCATGATCTGCATCACCCGGCCGTAGTCAATGTGGGAATCCCCGCGCACGAAAATGCGGTGTTCACGGTCATTCTGGGCCGCCGCCCTGAGCTGGTCCACCAGCTGGTCGGGTGAGACGGGTTCATCACCCAGATACAGGTCGCCATTGGACCGGATCGAGACGGTAATCGGCTTGGTATCGGTATTGACCGGGGCGGCATCCGTCTTGGGCAGGTCCACGTTCACGCCGCTGGTCATCATGGGTGCCGTCACCATGAAGATGATGAGCAGCACAAGCATCACGTCAACCAGGGGGGTGACGTTGATTTCCGCCATGGGCCGCCGCTTGCGCCGGCGTCCGCGCAGGTCGCTCAGGCTTGCCCCCATGATCACGCACCCCTTTCTTCGGACTGGCGTGACAGGATGGCGGCGAATTCGGTGCCGAAGGCATCCAGCCGGTCTTCGAACACACTCATGCTGTTGCTGATCACGTTATAGGCGATCACCGCCGGGATGGCCGTGACAAGGCCGATGGCAGTCGCGAACAGGGCTTCCGAAATACCAGGGGCCACGACGGACAGGTTGGTATTGTGCATCGCCGCGATCGAGCCGAAGGCATGCATGATGCCCCACACCGTGCCGAACAGGCCGATGAACGGCGCCACCGGCCCGATGGTGGCCAGGAAGATGATCCACCGGTTCAGGCGGTCCATTTCACGCGTGATGGTGATGGCCATGGCGCGGTTGACGCGATCCTGCACCCCTCCATGCACCAGGTCGATGCCGGCAATGCGCGATGAACGTCGCCATTCCCCCATGGCGGCACCGAATACGGCGGCCATCGGGTGCACGGGCTTCGCGCCATCGGATTCATACAGGTCATCAAGGCTGCCGCCGGCCCAGAAGCGTTCCTCAAAATCATTCGCCTGCCGGTTGATCCGGCGGACAGTCGTGAATTTGTCGAAGATGATTGCCCACACAATCACACTGCAGGTCACCAGGCCAATCATTACCAGCTTAACGACAATCGACGCGTGCATGAACAACGCCCACATCGACAGATCACCTGCTGCAGCGCCCAGATTCGCCGCGTTAACCGCTTGGTCCAAATATACCTCCTGCCCACCTTGACCGTTCGCACAAACACGAAACTTGCCCCTTTAGCAAGTCACGGCCAACCCGCTTTCCGCACAGCCTTGCGTCCCGGTCAACCCATGGCACGAAAAGCACATGCAGACTGCATGTCTCCGTCTGGCTCAGGCCACGAGTTCGCGTAAAAGATCACGCCATCGCGGCGGAAATCGGGCAGCACGCCCATCCTGCGCGCGAACGCAGGCCAGACGGACATCCAGCGATCCGCACCCCAGACCCCCATTCCCATCCACGCGATGGAAATCCTGCATGAGCCGGCAGCTTGCCGCCCCGAGGTCCGTCAGGCGAGTCGTGATGCGCACGATGTCATCCAGCCGCAGTGGCGCGCGGTAGTCGATGGCGGCATGCCGCACCACGAAGGCCAGACCGTAATCGGCCAGCAGGTCGGACGCCGCCTGCCCCTGTGCGCGGATGGCTTCCGTGCGGGCGCGTTCCGCCAGCGCAAGGTAGCGGGCGTGATAGACGACGCCCCCCGCATCCGTATCCTCGTAATAGATACGGAAATCGATATTATGTTCCACCATTCAGTCATCCCCCAGCAGGTCACCCTGTCCGGGCGTGCGGGCGGGGGGCTGCAGCCCGAGATGGCGCCAGCCCCGTTCGCCCAGCATGCGCCCCCGGCTTGTCCGTAGCACAAGCCCTTCCTGAATCAGGTAAGGCTCGATCACATCCTCGAGCGTATCGCGCGCTTCGGCCAGGGCGGCCGCCAGCGTTTCAACCCCCACAGGACCGCCATGGTGGTATTCCGCGATGCGGCGCAGGTAGCGGCGGTCCATGCCATCCAGCCCCATCGAATCGACTTCCAGACGCGACAGCGCGGCATCGGCCAGCACCCGGTCCACCGGCCCGCTGCCCGCGCGCGCCACGGCGGCGAAATCTCGCACCCGGCGCAGCAGCCTGCCCGCGATACGCGGCGTACCACGCGAACGGCGGGCGATTTCCTCCGCCCCTTCCGGTGTCAGGTCGAATTCCAGCTTGCGTGCACCGCGCGTCACGATCTGGCACAGTTCTTCCGGGGTATAGAACACCAGCCGCAGCGGAATGCCGAACCGGTCCCGCAGCGGGGTGGCCAGCAGGCCCGCGCGCGTGGTGGCAGCCACCAGCGTAAAGGGGGACAGGTCGATGCGCACCGAACGCGCGGCGGGCCCTTCGCCAATAATCAGGTCAAGCTGGAAATCCTCCATCGCCGGGTACAGCACTTCCTCAATGGAAGGGTGCAGGCGGTGGATTTCATCAATGAACAGCACGTCGCGCGGCTGCAGGTTGGTCAGGATCGCGGCCAGATCCCCCGCGCGCTGGATCACCGGCCCCGATGTGGCGCGGAAGCCGACGCCCAGTTCACGCGCCACGATCTGCGCCAGCGTGGTCTTGCCCAGTCCCGGCGGTCCATGCAGCAGCACATGGTCCAAGGCATCGCCGCGCTGCCGTGCGGCGGCGATGAAGATGGCCAGGTTTTCGCGGCTGGCCTTCTGGCCGGTAAAATCATCCAGCGTCTGGGGCCGGAGCGAACCTTCGTTGCCGTCTTCCTCCCCCCGTCGGGCGTCGATCTCGCGCTCGGGCTGTTCGCTCATCGGGCCAGTTCCTTCAGCGCATCACGGATCACGACATCCAGATCGGCCTTGCCATCCATCCGGTCAATGACCCGTTCCACCACCGGCTGCGCTTCCGCCCGGCGGAAGCCAAGCCCGGACAGCGCCAGCAGCGCATCCGCCGCGATGCTGCGTTGCGTCGGCACGGTAATGGTTACACCCGGCATCACATTGCCCGCGGGTGCGCCCGTGGGCATGCCTTCACATTTGTCACGCAGTTCGGTCACGATACGCTGGGCCAGACGCGCGCCCACGCCCCCCGCGCGGGTCAGCATGGTCTTGTCGCCCCCGCCAATGGCCACCATCAGGTCAGGTGGCGGCAGGACGGACAGGATGGCCAGCGCCACCTTCGCCCCTACCCCCTGCACGGTCGTCAGCAGGCGGAACCATGAACGCTCCGACGCCTCGGCAAAGCCATACAGCAGGATGGCGTCTTCACGCACCACGGTTTCCACCAGCACCATGGCCAGTTCCGGCGGCTGCGGCAGGACGGCCAGCGTGCGGCTGGAGGCCTGCACCAGATAGCCGACGCCGTTTACGTCAATCACGCAGCGATCCGCTTCCACCTGCGCCAGCAGGCCACGCAGCTGCGCGATCATGCCATCCTCGTCGCATTGGCGATATGGGCGGCGCTGGCACGATGGTGGGCATGGCATATGGCCACCGCCAGCGCATCCGCCGCATCCGCACGCTTGAGCAATGCCGTGGGCAGGATACGGCGGACCATCATGCTGACCTGTTCCTTTGTCGCCGCCCCGGTGCCGACCACGGCGCGCTTGACCGTCTTTGCCCCGTATTCGGATACGGGAATATCCAGCAGCATCGGCACCAGCAGCCCCACGCCACGGGCATAGCCCAGCTTCAGCGTCGCAGACCCGTTGCGGTTGACGTAGGTTTCCTCCACCGCCGCTTCATCGGGGGCAAAGTTGCGGGCCAGTTCCAGCAGCGCATCATGCAGGTGGCGCAGGCGTTCGGGCACACTCAGGGCCGAATCGGTGGCGATCACACCATCGGCCACGTGGCTCAGCCGGTTGCCCTGCGCCGTCACGACCCCCCAGCCGGTAAAACGCAGGCCGGGATCAATGCCAAGGATGCGGACCACCGGCCGGATCAGGCCGACAGCTTTTCGGCCACGTCGTCCGGCACGTCGAAATTGGCGTATACCGCCTGCACGTCGTCATGGTCTTCCAGCGTGTCGATCAGCTTGAACACGCTGCGCGCCTTGTCCTCATCCAGCTCGACCGTATTGCCTGGCCGCCAGTCGAGCTTGGCCGAAGCGGGTTCGCCAAAACGGGTTTCCAGCGCGTCGCGCACGGCAAAGAAGGATTCGACCGGGCAGCTCACTTCATGCATGCCGTCCACGGTCTCGACATTCTCGGCACCGGCTTCAAGGCCGGCTTCAATCAGGTCATCCTCGCTCGCCGCATCCAGCGGATAGGTGATCACGCCCAGACGGGTGAACATGAAGGACACCGAATTCGTCTCGCCCAGCGAACCGCCATGCTTGGAAAACGCCGCACGGACATCGGACGCCGTGCGGTTGCGGTTATCCGTCAGCCCTTCCACGATCACGGCCACGCCGGCCGGGCCGTAACCTTCGTAACGGACTTCCGTGTAATCATCACCACCGCCAGCGCCCGATGCCTTCTTGATCGCGCGTTCGACCGTGTCCTTGGGCATGTTGACTTCACGTGCGGCCGAAATCGCAGCCCGCAGGCGCGGATTCATGGCCGGGTCGGGCATGCCCTCACGCGTGGCCACGGTAATTTCACGAATGACCTTGGCAAACTGCTTGGCCCGCTTGGCGTCCTGCGCGCCCTTGCGGTGCATGATGTTCTTGAATTGGGAATGACCCGCCATCGTTCGTCCCTGATCCTGTTTCGTCTATCGTTCTTGGCTTGCCCGGAGGCGGCTGGTCAGACCAGCCGCCCGTGGCAGTGCTTGTATTTCTTGCCCGACCCGCAGGGGCAGGGCGCATTGCGCGAGACCTCGCCCCAGCTGGACGGGTCATCGGGCATGACCGCGGCCCCGCCAATGGGCGTCGCCATGGATGGGTCCGGCTGGCGGCCCGTCGCATCGGGCATGAGACCCGGTCCCGGCTCATTCTCCAGCCCCGGCACTTCGGGGTCGGAATGGATTTCCGCAACACCGGCAAAGGGGTTGTCGATCGGCGGTGGCGCCATTTCCACCCGTGCCATGGTCGACGTCACGCGCACCCGCAGGTGGTCCAGCATGGCGTGGAACAGCTCGAACGCCTCATGCTTGAACTCGTTCAGCGGGTCCTTCTGGCCATAGGCGCGCAGCCCGATGCCCTGACGCAGCTGGTCCAGCGCAAGAAGATGTTCCTTCCATACCGCATCGAACGTGGTCAGCAGCACCTGCTTTTCAACATAGCGCATGACGGACGGGCCGAAATTGGCAGCCCGGCTGGCCTGTGACTGCGCGGCCGCCTGCTCGATCCGTTCGGCAACGACCGTGCCGTCCACGCCATCTTCCTTCGCCCATTCCGCAATCGGCAGGGTCAGGTTCAGCGTGGTCTGCACATCCTGCGCCAGTTCATCCTTCAGCCACTGTTCGGGGAAGGATTTTTCGGGAATGCGCCGGGCCACCATGTCGTGGATCACGTCTTCACGCATTTCGGTGATGATGGGGGAGACATCCTCCGCCGCCATGTATTCCCGGCGCTGGGCATAGACTTCCTTGCGCTGGTCATTCATCACGTCATCGTATTTGAGCGTGTTCTTGCGCATGTCGAAGTTGCGGGCCTCGACCTTCTTCTGCGCACGCTCCAGGGCCTTGTTGATCCAGGGATGGACGATGGCCTCCCCTTCCTTCAGGCCCAGCTTCTGCAGCATGTTGCCCATGCGGTCGGTACCGAAGATGCGCATGAGGTCATCTTCAAGCGAGATGAAGAAGCGCGAATTGCCCGGATCGCCCTGACGCCCCGCACGGCCGCGCAGCTGGTTATCGATACGGCGGCTTTCGTGCCGTTCGGTACCGATGACATACAGGCCACCCGCCTTGCGTACGATATCGTGGTCGCGGGCCACGCTCTCGCGCAGTTCCTGCTCGCTGCGGGCATGTTCTTCGGGATCCTCGATCCCGGCAAGGCGCTGGTGGATCAGCATGTCCACATTGCCACCCAGCTTGATGTCCGTGCCACGCCCGGCCATGTTGGTGGCGATGGTGATGGCGCCGGGTGCGCCGGCCTGCGCCACGATCTCGGCCTCGAGTTCATGGAAGCGGGCATTGAGCACGTTGTGCTGGATACCGTGCTGGCGCAGCAGGGAGGAGAGGTACTCGCTCTTCTCGATCGACGTCGTGCCCACCAGCACCGGCTGGCCGGATGTCTTGCTGATGTCCTTGATCAGGCTGGCGACCGCTTCGTATTTCTCCCGTGCGGTCAGGTAGACCTCGTCATCGTCGTCCTTGCGCGCGACGGGCAGGTTGGTCGGGATCTCGATCACGTCGAGCTTGTAAATATCAGCGAATTCGTCCGCTTCCGTCATGGCCGTGCCGGTCATGCCGGACAGGCGGGGATACATGCGGAAGTAGTTCTGGAACGTGATCGAGGCCAGGGTCTGGTTTTCCTGCTGGACCTCGACATGTTCCTTGGCTTCCAGCGCCTGATGCAGGCCGTCCGAATACCGGCGGCCTTCCATCATGCGGCCGGTGAACTCGTCAATGATCACCACCTTGCCGCCGCGCACGATGTAATCGACATCGCGGGTGAACAGCGTATGCGCGCGCAGCGACTGCTGCACGTGGTGGATCACTGCCACGTTGTTGCTGTCATACAGGCCGCCTTCGTGCAGCACGCCCGCGCCACGCAGCAGTTCCTCGACCTGCTCCGCGCCCTTTTCCGTCAGGATGACAGAGCGGAATTTCTCATCCTTCTCGTACGCTTCCGGGTCGGCCACCAGGGCGACCATTACCTCATCCACCGCGCGGTACAGGTCGGAACTGTCCTCGGCGGGGCCGGAAATGATGAGCGGGGTGCGCGCCTCATCAATCAGGATCGAATCGACTTCATCGACAATGGCGTGGTGGAAGGGCCGCTGGACCATGTCCTCCACGCGGTACTTCATGTTGTCGCGCAGGTAGTCGAAGCCGAATTCGTTGTTGGTGCCGTAGGTTATGTCGGCACGGTAGGCGGCGCGGCGTTCATCCTCGGGCATGTTGGGCACGACCACCCCCACGCTCAGCCCCAGGAATTCATACAGCTTGCCCATCTGGTCGGCATCGCGGCTGGCGAGGTAGTCGTTGACGGTCACGACATGCACGCCCTCGCCCGCCAGCGCGCTGAGATAGACGGCAAGCGTCGCGACAAGGGTCTTGCCCTCACCGGTGCGCATTTCCGCAATCTTGCCATCATGCAGGACCATGCCACCAATCAGCTGTACATCGAAATGCCGCATGCCCAGCACGCGCTTCGAGGCCTCGCGGCAGACGGCGAAGGCTTCGGGCAGCAGGGTATCCAGCGTTTCGCCCCTGGCAAGGCGTTCACGGAATTCGGGCGTCTTGGCCGCAAGGGCCGCATCGTCCAGCGCCTGGACCTGGGGCTCAAGCGCGTTGATCGCGGGCACGCGCCGCTGGTACGATTTCAGCGCCCGGTCATTGGCGGTTCCGAACAGGGCGCGGGCAATACTGGCGAACATGAAGACCTTCCCGGAATGGCATTCCCGCACGCCCGCGACGGACCGGCGGGGGCGGGGGCAGGCTTGGCGGATAAAATTCTCGCGCGGAGACATGAGATAGGACCCACGCCGCCAACGGTCAACCGATGGACCGCAGCGCCATGGCAAAAGCGGGGGAAAACGGCCATATCGCATCCGGCCCTTGCAGGCTGGGCCGCCCTTCGTCATGATGCCTGCCGAACGCGTTCATAACTAGGGTTTTTTGCACATGCGGACTATCAGTCCGGCAAAGGCTGTCGCAACGATGGCCCTGCTTGCTTCCTCTTTCATTGTCCCTCCTGCATTCGCGGCGTCACCCGCCCCGGCGCCCGCCCCCGCGGCGGCCAAGCCGGGCGCGCCTGCGACAGCGGACCAGAATCCGCTCCTCGCCACGGTGAACGGGCAGGACATCCGCCTCAATGACGTGCGGCAGGCCATGGCCACGATGCCCGAGCAGCTGCGCAAGCTGCCCGACAACATCATCGTGCCGATCCTGCTCAACCAGCTTGTGGACCAGCGCGCCATCCAGGTCGCGGCCGCCAAGGCCGGGCTGGACAAGCAGCCCGACGTCCAGCAGCAGATGCAGCAGGCCGCACAGAATGCGCTGCAGAATGCCTATCTGTCGGCACAGGTCGCGCCCACGCTGACCGATGATGCGGTCAAGGCGTATTACGACAAGAACTACGCCAACAAGCCGGGTGCGGAAGAAATCCACGCCCGCCACATCCTGGTGCAGACCGAGGCCGAGGCCAACGACGTCATCAAGCAGCTCAAGGCCGGGGCCGACTTTGGCCAGCTGGCCACCAAGCTGTCCAAGGACCCCGGATCGGCCAAGCAGAATGGCGGCGATCTTGGCTGGTTCAAGAAGGGTGACATGCTGCCGACCTTCTGGGATGCGGCATCGGCCATGCAGCCCAACACCTTCAGCCAGACCCCGGTTCACACCCAGTACGGCTGGCACGTGATCCAGGTGCTGGGCAAGCGCACCGCGCCGACGCCCACGCTGGAGGCAACCCGCGACCAGATCCGCCAGAAGCTGATCCAGGAAGGCGTGCAGAAGGCTGTCAGCAACGCCCTGTCGCAGGTCAAGGTCGTGCGCTTCGGCCCGGACGGCAAGCCGCTGCCTGACCAGCCCGCGGCCCACTGATCTAATGGTTATGGCGCGGGCGGGCATGCAGCCATGTTCCCGTCCGCGCCCTCAAGATCATATTCATTCCCTGTTTCCCGCTGTCATCCGAGGATCCTGACCGACCATGGCCCATGCCCTGCCCGTCTCCCCCCTTGCCCGGCCAATGCCTGAGCTTCCGCCCGTGGCGGGCGTGCGTTTTGGTGCAACGGCAGCGGGCATCCGTTACAAGGGACGCACCGATCTGGTGATGGCGGAATTCGCGCCGGGCACGACGGTGGCAGGTGTCTATACCCGCAGCAAGTGCCCCGGCGCGCCGGTGGACTGGTGCCGCGCCGCGATGGCCGATGGCCGTGCGCGCGCACTGGTGGTCAATGCGGGCAACGCCAATGTCTTTACCGGCCGCGCGGGCTTCGAGGCGACGCAGGCCAATGCGGCGGATGCGGCGCGACTGGTCAATTGCGCGGCGAGCGAGGTCTTCCTCGCCTCCACTGGCGTGATCGGTGAAATCCTGCCCTACCAGAAGATTTCAGCCGCCCTGCCCGGCCTGTACGCCACCCTGTCCGATGACGGGTGGGCGGATGCCGCCCGTGGCATCATGACCACCGACACCTTTCCCAAGGCCGCGACCCGCACGGCGCGCATTGGCGACACGACGATCCGCATCCAGGGCATTGTCAAGGGTAGCGGCATGGTCGCGCCGGACATGGCGACCCTGCTGGGCTTCATCGCGACCGATGCGAAACTGCCTGCCAGCGTGATCCAGTCCCTGCTGACCGATGGGGTCAACCGCAGCTTCAACTGCATTACGGTGGATTCGGATACCTCCACCTCCGACATGATCCTGCTGTTCGCGACGGGGCAGGCCGGCAATGCGGAAATCGGGGATGCGCAGTCGCCGCATCTGGTGGATTTCCGTGATGCACTCGATTCCCTTCTGCTGGAACTGGCCCTGCTGGTCATCCGCGACGGGGAAGGTGTGACGAAGATGATGCACATCACCGTCACCGGTGCGGTATCCGACGAATCAGCCCATCGTGTGGCCATGGCCGTGGCCAATTCCCCACTGGTCAAGACCGCCGTGGCGGGGGAAGACGCCAACTGGGGCCGCGTCGTCATGGCGGTGGGCAAATGTGGCGAACCCGCCAACCGCGATACGCTGTCGGTCGGCATTGGCGGGACATGGATTGCCCAGAATGGCACCGTCGTGCCCGATTATGATGAAACCCCCGTTGTCGCGCACATGCGCGGGCAGGAAATCGAGATCGCCATCGACCTGGGACTGGGCAACGGCACGGCGCAGGCATGGGGCTGTGACCTGACGCACGGTTACATCGACATCAACGGGTCCTATCGCAGCTAGGCCATGACGGGCGCCTGATTTCGGACGCCCGCTTTTTTCCTGTTCCGTTGCGCACGCAGCGATGGCATTGCTGTGCGGGTATACCCATCACGTCTGCCAGACAGGAACAGCCTGCATGACAAACCCGTTTTTCCGCCCTGCCTCCACCCCACAGGACGTCTGGACCTATGGGGGGTTCTGGATCCGGGTCGTGGCCTATGTGATCGATTCCGTCGTGCTGTGGGCGGTCCTTGGCCTGCTGGGCATGCTGCTGGTGCCGCCCAGCCTTTCGATCTCGATATTCGACCCGCAATCGACGGGGGGCAGCGGGGGGGATTACCGCATCTCCTATATCCAGCCCGCGGACTACACCATCCTGTCCAGCACGCCCCACCTGCACTGGAACGGCAACGGGCTGTTTGAACTGATCACCCTGCTGCTGCCCGCCGCGTATTATATCGTGTTCGAGGCGTCATCCCTGCAGGCCACGCCGGGCAAGATCATGTGCAGCATGCGCGTGACCGACCTGTATGGTAACCGCATCACGCTACTGCGCGCGGCGGGGCGGTATTTCGGCAAATACCTGTCGGCGCTGATCTGCGGGGTGGGTTTCCTCATGGTCATGTGGACGCAGCGCAAGCAGGGGCTGCATGACATCCTGGCGGGAACCTGCGTGATCCGCCGCGAGGCCCGTGCCGCCGCCCCGCCCCCGCCGCAATGGGGCGGCTGACACAAAAAAACATGACAAAAATGCAACCTTCTCGCCTCTGCCGGCCTTGTATTCTGATATTGAATATTTTTCCCGCAGCATGACGGTCCGCCCCGCGCAGGAATGCGCGCGGGCGTTTTGGTGTTACGGCGGGATCCTGACGCTGCGCTGCGCCAGGTTTCCTGATTTTTTCAAGGAGGTGAACAATCGGCATGTCGGCCCATTACGCGACAACGGTCCATTCCGCCCCAACCCGGTCCAGACGGGGCGGTATCCTGACATTGCTGGCGGCCTTCATGCTGGCGCTGCTGCCATGGGTCATGTCGGCCCGCGCGGCGGACACCGACACAGCCCCGCAGGGCATAACCAGCCAGCAGGCGCAGCAGGTCCTGTCGGTCATGAACGACCCGCAGAAGCGCGCGGAATTCACCCGTACCCTTGATGCCATCGCCAAGGGACTGCCCGCGCCCAAGCCGGCCCCCGCCGCCGCAGCCCCAGCGAAAAAAGCCGCCGCCCCCGCCGATGTGTCGCTTGAACCCGACAGCATCAGCAGCGAAACCATGAACGAACTGACCCACATACGCGATATGGCGTTGCAGCAGGGCCAGAACTTCATGGGGCTGTTCAAGGACCTGGCCTTTGTGGGCCGGTGGGTCCACTCTATCCTGTCCAATACGGATTCGCGCCGGATCCTGCTGGATGCGATGGGTCGCGCCAGCATCATCTTCATCCTGGCCCTTGTTGCCGAACGCGCGCTGTCCATCGCCATGCGCAAGCCGCTGGCCGGTGTCACCGCGCGCGCGGTGGCGACCGAGCAGCGCCTGAACCAGCGCCTGAAGCGCGAAGACCAGGCGGATCAGGACCAGCCTGCCCCGCCACCCGCCTCCACCGCTGATGCACAGGCTGAACAGCAGACCGAACAGGCCCGCCAGAACGATGACCGCCAGCAGCATGAAACGCTGCGCATCATCACGCGTATTCCCTATTCACTGCTGCACCTGCTGATCAAGCTGCTGCCGGTCGCCCTGTTCTGCGGGCTGGGTTATGGCGCGTCCGCGCTGTTTACCTCCACCCATCAGGCCGCGATGGTCACCATCACGCTGACGAACGCCTACGTAATCGCGCGCGTGATCTACCTGCTGCTTGAAACGGTATTCGTGCCGCATTCCCCCACCATCCGCCTGTGCAGCGCGTCGGATGCAACGGCGCGCATGGTCACGCGGTGGTGGAACTTCCTTGTCGCGGCCCCTTCCATCGTGGTCTGCCTGTCCACGCTGGGTGGCGTGTTCGACATGCCCGCCCGTGGCACGGAAGCCATCATCCGTGCCGTGGTGCTGATCGAACATATCCTGATCGCGATCTTCATCTGGCGCATCCGCCACCATGTGGGCGCGGCACTGCAGCCATCGGCCCGCCTGCGTGAAAAGCCGTTCTGGATCTTCGTGGGCAAGATGGTCCGCTTCTGGTGGATCCCGGCCATGTTCTTCGACCTTGCGCTGTGGCTGGTCTGGGCGACCCAGATCCGTGGCGGCTATGCCTGGATCCTGCGCACGCTGTCGCTGACCATCGTGGTCATCCTTGGCGCACGACTGCTGTCCGTGCTGGCCTTCAGCGTGCAGAACAAGATCTTCCACGTGCCTGATGCGACCGAAAAGCGCTATCCCGGCCTGCAGGCGCGCGTGGACTATTACTACCCCATCGCGCGGCGTGCGCTGTCGGTGCTGCTGACATTCGTGACCATCGTGCTGCTGCTGCAGTCATGGGGCCTGCCGGCCATCCGCTTCTTCGTGCATGGGTCGCTGGGCACCAAGATCGTGGGCGCCATGCTGACGATCATGATCGCCTACACCATCGCCATCGTGGTGTGGGAAGTGGCCAACGCCACGCTGCAGAACCAGATCACCCGGTTCGAGACATCGGACCAGGCATCCCGCGCGACACGCCTGCGCACGGTGCTGCCGATCATCCGCACGGTGCTGCTGACCTTCATCATCATCATCGTGACCGTGACCACGCTGTCGCAGATCGGCATCAACGTCGCCCCGCTGCTGACCGGTGCGGGCATCATGGGTGCCGCCATCGCCTTCGGTTCGCAGAGTCTGGTCAAGGACTTCATCACCGGCTTCTTCATGCTGGTGGAAAATGCGATGCAGGTGGGTGACTGGGTGACCGCAGGCAGTGTCGCGGGCACGGTGGAACACCTGTCGATCCGCACCCTGCGGCTGCGCGCGGTGAACGGGGACCTGCACATCATCCCGTTCTCCTCCGTGACGTCGATCGCCAATACCTCGCGCGATTACAACCTTGTGGTGGTCAGCTTCATGCTGGACCTGTCGGAAGACCCGCACCGTGTCGCGGCGATCCTGAAGGATGAGCTGTCGCTCATGCGCAAGGATCCGGTCTATGGTCCGCTGATCAAGTCCGACTTCTCGTTCCTGGGTGTCGAGCAGGCGGACGGGAACGGGGCCAAGTTCCTTGGTTCCATCCGCACGGCACCAGGGGCGAAGTGGAAGGTCTATCGTGAATACTACAGCCGTCTGGGCGCACGCATGGTGAAGGAAAAGGTCGCGTTCCCGATCCCGACCTCGCTCAACCTGCTGGCCAATGGGCCGAGCGGCACGCTGCGCATGAACATGGAGGAAGACCCGGCCAAGCTACTGGCCGCACGCGCGGCGCAGCCCGACGCACCGGAACCGGCCGCCCCGAAGGCACAGGTCGATGGCGACGGGCAGCAGGCCGGCCCCAAGGGCAACGAACCCTCCCATGGCTGACGGTACGCCCACGCTGCTGGCGCGGCTGGAATTGCCGCTGCGCACGGATGGCTACGCCTTCGTGCCAGCGGGGGACATGCGCCCCCTGCTGGAACAGTACGGGCTGCGGGACTGGGCCAGCTTCGCCGCCAGCTGGAACCGGCTGGGGCTGGACCGCTACATGGCGGATGGCGGGCGTTACCGCCGCCGCCGCCATGCGACCTTCGCCATCAGCGATGACGGCATCCAGCGCAAGAAACACCAGCCCCATTACCAGAGCCGCGACTACAACGAACTCAATGGCGGGATCGAACGCTGGTTCCGCGCGGTGGAGCCGGAAGTGGGCGCGCACCCCGCACTGCGCGCCATCCTGCGGCTCATGCACCGGATCGTCACCGATATGACCGATCCGGCCAGCATGCCCGATACCTGGCATACCGAAATCCATCAGTTCCGGATCGAGGCGCTGGATGACAGTCCCGGCCAGCCCACACCGGAAGGGCTGCACCGCGATGGCGTCGACTGGGTCATGGTCGTGATGATCCGGCGCGAGAACGTCATGTCGGGCGAAACCGCGATCCATGACCTGCAGCGCACCATGGTGGGCAGTTTCATGCTGGACGTGCCGCTGGATACGGCGGTGGTCAATGACAACCGCGTCTATCACGGGGTGACGGCGGTCAGGCCCCTTGACCCCACACGACCGGCCTATCGTGACGTACTGGTCGTGACATTCCGCCATCAATGACGCAGGCACGGTCCGGGGCGTGGAAGCATTTCTGCATGCTTGCGCTGGGGACCATGCTGGCGCTGGGCGGCGGGCTTTACCTGTTCATCGTAACGGTTGACCCGTGGGACGTGCTACCCCTTTCCCCCCGCCTGCCCCGCATTCCCATTACATCCAACGCCCGTTACACCATGCCCGCGCTGGCCCGTAACACGCGCTTCGATTCCGTCATGCTGGGCACATCCACCAGCAGGCTGATCCAGCCCGCCGTGATGGACCGCGCACTGGGCACGCATTTCGTGAACATGTCCATGAACAGCGCCAGTCCGTGGGAACAGGCCCGCGAACTTGACACCTTCCTGCGCGCCCATCCCTCCCCGCGCATTGTCATGATCGACGTGGACGCCGCCTGGTGCCATGAACGCCCCGGCAGCCTGACATCCCCCAACCGACCGTGGCCGGAATGGATGTACGGCCACCCTGCCTGGACCGGCTACCTACACATGGCCAGCCTGTACGCCCTGCAGGAAGCCGCCAACCAGTTCCTGTGGCTGGTGGGGCTGAAGGCACAGCGTTTCGGTCTGGATGGCTATACCAGCTTTGTCCCGCCCGATGACCAATATGACAGGCTGCAGGGGCGGGTGCAGGCCGCATTCGACCACTGGGCGCCACCTGACAACACCCCGGCACCGCCCGGCATGGCCGGGACACCGCCAGCCACCATGGCGCTGCTGGATTCAATGGTCGGACGCATGCCTGCTTCCACCATCCGTATCCTGTGGTTTCCGCCCGCATCCGCTTTCCTGCACGGGATGGCGGGTGGCATCGCGTCAACCCGGCTGCAGGCATGCAGGCTGGGGGTGGAAAGGATCGCGGCCCACAGGCCCAACGTGATCGCCCTTGATTTCAACCATGACAGCCCATTGACGGAAAACCGCGATAATTTCTGGGATCCTCTGCATTACCGGATCCCGGTGGCCCGGCGGCTGATGGCCGATATCACGGCTGTCGTGCTGGGAAAGCCGGTTGCCGATCCATCGCTGGACAGGCTGCATGACCTGCGTGACGGATCCGGCACGGACCGGCAATGACCCAAAGCCATGCGCTGCCATCGCGGAACCTCCACACCGGCGGGGCTTGTGCCGGGCGGGTCATCTGGTATGGAAAACAGAATATCATGAGGTGCCCGCCATACGCATGCGCGACACAGTCATGTAACGTGGACGGGGATCATTTTGTGCATGCCGCCCCCGTGACCGGGCAGGCAAGGTTGCGGCACTGAGGTTGGAGAGGCTGGTGAATACGTCCGTCAATGGTGCGCCGCAATGGCATCTTCAGCCCGAGGCGAACCGGACCCTTATCACGCTGTCAGGGGACTGGATTGCACAGGAAGGACGTACACCCGCCTTTCCCGCCGGGGCGCTGAAGGATGTGCCGCATGACGAGCCGGTCGAATTCAGCACGGACCAGCTGGGCAGATGGGATACCTCGCTGATCAGCTTCCTGTGGGAACTCAAGCGCAGCGCGCGTGAAGCCCATGTGAACGTCGATACCAACACCCTGCCGGAATCCGCGCACAAGCTGCTGGATCTGCTGCCGGAAATCCCGCCCGAACCGACACCGCCCCCGCCCCACCATTTCGCCCCGGTGGCGGCGGTGGGACAGTTCACCCTTGATACCCTGAACGAAGTCGGCTGCGTCAGCGAAATGGGGACGGCCGCAGCCCGTGGTGGCCTGGCCTCGCTGGTCGGGCGCGGGATGATGCGTACCGTCGATCTCATGTCCGACCTGAATGCGGCGGGGCCTGCGGCGCTGCTGATCGTGGGCGTGGTGAATTTTCTGGTCGGCGCGATCCTTGCCTTCGTCGGTTCGGTGGAACTGCATAAATTCGCGGCCGACATCTATGTCGCAAGCCTTGTGGCCATTGCCATGGTGCGTGAGATGTCCGCCGTAATGACCGCCATCATCATGGCCGGGCGCACCGGCGGCGCGTATGCCGCGCGCATTTCCACCATGCAGGCCAATGAAGAAATCGACGCGCTGCAGGTATTCGGCATTCCGGTTTCCAGTTACCTGATCCTGCCTTCGGTGCTGGCACTCGCCTTTACCATGCCGCTGCTTTACCTGTACGGCTGCCTGATCGGCATGCTGGGCGGATTTTTCGTATCCTACATCATGCTGGACGTATCGCCGCTGGGCTACTTCCACGAAACGATCCAGGCGCTGCCGCTGGACCAGTTCACCTTCGGCTTCATCAAGAGCTTCGTATTCGGCACCTTTGTCGGCCTGACCAGCTGCCGCATCGGGCTGAAGGCCGGGCGCAGCGCCGCTGACGTGGGCATTGCCGCGACCAAGGCCGTGGTCGTGGGCATTGTGGGCGTGATCGCCCTTGATGCGGTCTTCGCGGTTATCGCCAATGTCATCGGGATCTGATCGCCATGAATGATACGAACACCCAGATGCCCTCCACCGATGACCGTCCGGTGATGATTTCCGTCGATGACGTGACACTGGCCTTCGGCAGCAAGGTGATCCAGCACGACGTGTCCTTCCGCGTGAAGCGGGGGAGTATCTTTGCGGTCATGGGCGGATCGGGCTGCGGCAAGAGCACCCTGCTCAAGAGCATGATCGGCCTGCTGCGCCCCACCCATGGCACCTACCTGGTGGAAAAGGACAATTACTGGGCCGGTGACGATGCCAGCCGCGTGCATATCGGGCGGCGTTTCGGTGTCCTGTTCCAGAGTGGCGCGCTGTGGAGTTCCATGACCGTGGGCGAAAACGTCGCCCTGCCCATGCAGATGTTCACCAAACTGAAACCGGACGTGATCCGCCAGCTTGTGGAACTCAAGCTGGGGCTGGTGGGCATGCTGCACGCCATTGACCAGTATCCGTCCGAACTGAGTGGCGGCATGCGCAAGCGTGCGGGCCTTGCTCGCGCCATGTCGCTGGACCCCGATATCCTGTTTTTCGATGAGCCTTCCGCCGGACTGGACCCGATCACATCCGCCCGGCTGGATGAACTGATCCTGAACCTGCGCGACGGGCTGGGGGCGACGATCATCATCGTCAGCCATGAACTGTCCAGCCTGTTCCATATCGCCGATGACGGCATCTTCCTTGATGCCGACCAGAAAACCGCCATTGCCCACGGCTCGCCACGCTGGCTGCGCGACCACTGCACCGACCCGATGGTCCATGCCTTCATGCACCGTGAACAGCTGGACAGTTCCAGCCCTGCTGGAAACGGGTAATGCCAATGCCCGGCAGGCAGACGCTGATCGGTTCAGCCGTGCTGGGGGTTGCGGCCATTGCGCTCGTCATACTGGGCGTAAAGGGATCGCTGCCCCTGCCCGGCCGCACCAGCGAAGCACTGGTGATTTTTGAAAGCCCGACCAACGGGCTGGACATCGGTTCCCCCGTCAATTTCCGGGGCGTGCCGGTGGGTGCTGTCGAACGTATTACGGTCAAGGTCGATCCGGCCAGTCATCATACCTACATGCCGGTCTATATCCTGTTCGATCCCAACCATGCGCCTGGACGCAGCGATCTGCCGCCGCTGCCCGAACTGATCAGTAACGGCCTGCGGGCGGAAATGACACTGCACAGCCTTGTCACCGGGCAGACCGAACTTGACCTGGACATGGACCCCAAGACGCCGGTGCGGCTGCATCCTGGCCTGGTGGATACGGACCTGACGGAAATACCGATGGGGCAGACGGCGCTGCAGCAGATGGAGACCATGCTGATGGCGACCTCCGTCCAGCAGCTGCACCATGACCTGCAGACCGCGATGGCCAGTATCCGCAAGCTGGCGGAAGACATGAACCGTGACCTGCCGGGCATGATCGCCAGCATCCGCACGACATCGGCGCGCAGTGAAGGGGCGGTGTCCCAGATCCGTTCAGCCATTGCGGATGTGGAAAACCGTGCCAGCATCACCATCAACAAGCTGGACAGGCTGATCGCCACCAACAGCCAGCAGTTCGCGGCACGACGGGCGGAGCTGCTGGTGCTGATTGCCAATACCCGCCAGACCATGGCACAGGCGCATGAAACCCTTGCCAGCCTGCGTACGCTGACTGACCCGCAATCCCGTGACAGGCTCAATCTGGACGATACGATGCGTGATATTATGGAAGCAGGCTACGGGCTGCGCGGATTCGCCAATGAAGTCGAAAGTAATCCGCAACTTCTGCTGATGGGACGCAATAAATGAAAACGCGCCAGCCCGCCGTCTCCCTTTCACGTCTGTATCCGGCCCTGCGGGCAAGTGGCGGATTACTGCTGTCGGCGGCCATGCTGTCGGCCTGTTCCTCGGCCCCGGTACGCTTCTATACCCTTGGCGCGCCCGCCGTGGCCGTGGGCGCGGAAAGCACCGCCACCCAGCCCATCACGGACAGCACGCCCGTGATCGAGGTCGAACGCGCGCGCATGCCCGATTACCTGGACAGCCAGGACATCATGGTGCGTAACGGCCACGAAATCGAACGCAGCGGGCTGGGCCGCTGGGCCAGCCGCCTGTCGGTGGGGGCTACCGATCTGATCACCGCGCGGCTGGCACAGAAATGGCCGAACCTGTTCGTAACCGACCAGAGCCAGCCTGACCGGCCGACATGGCGGCTGCAGCTCAATATCAGCCGCCTTGATGTCAGCCGCGACGGCAAATCCGCGCTGAATGCGGACTGGGCCATCATTCCGGAGGATTCGCACGCCTCCATCCTGCGTAACCGCACCACCATCGTCATGGATGGCAATACGGGCAGCAACGCCAACATTGCCAAGGTCACCGAAAGCCTGCTGAACGAACTGAGCGACCGGATCGAGGCAAGCTGGCCCAGCACGACGGCACCGCAGACCGCCATGACCTTCCATCGCCATACCAAAGGCTGATCCTGTCCCGGCCTGACTGGCCTGCGGGCATGGAAAACGGGTCGCGGCACCTGGACCGGCCCGTACGGATGGGGAACCTTTCGGCATGAAAGGCATTGGGTGCGCAACCCTGTCCAACCTGCCGGAGTATCGTCATGCCCCCATTTTTCCATGTCCTGCGCGGGACCGCCTTTGTCGCCAGCCTGTCTGTCGCGCTGGGGTTGGCGGCTGGCATGGCAGCGGAAAGCGGGCCGGTCATCCTGGCACAGCATCCCGGCACCGAACTGGACCGGCAGGCCCGCAGGCTGATGGCCCAGGACCTTCATGACGCCGCAAACCAGCGTGAACAGCCCGTACTGCTGACCGGGTCGGGCCTGTTATCGGACAGCCCACGCCGCATGGCGCTGTTTGTGCAGTTGCAATCTGCCAGCCTGTGCGGATCGGCGGGGTGTTCCACGTCCGTTTATCTGCCTGACGGGCATAAATGGAGTCTGGTGCTGGATTCCGTCAGCGGGCCGATCACCATTACCCAGCAGGTGCATGACAACATGCATGACCTGCTGGTTGATGAGACGGATCGCTGGATCTGGAACGGCACGACCTACATCGATACGCAGGCAACACCCGAACCGGCGCCCGTGGCGACAGGCCAGTAGGCGACCGCTACATCCTGTGCGAGGGGTCCGGTGGAGATGGAATTTCCGGGGAAAGAATGGAGCGGGTGAAGGGAATCGAACCCTCGTATGCAGCTTGGGAAGCTGCCGTTCTACCATTGAACTACACCCGCATGCGGGCCTTCTATACTGCACAACCCTGACGGATGCAATCACCCCCGCCATACGGGTGGCAGTTGACGCACCCTGCCCTGATCCGCAATAACCATTGATGTCTGGCCTGCCTGCCGGACCCTCGTGATTTGATACGGCCGGCTTGCGGCGAGGTAAAACATACGCGCTAAAGAGGCCTGATCCCGCCTGCAAGGGCGCGGGCATCATGGTTTCCACGGTCGTGAACCGCCTTTTGGGGGAATGGGCCGCCGGAACAGACCGGCGCTGGCCTCTGCCCGTATTCACGCCCATCCCCGTTCACAGGAATTGCCATCTGCCATGACTGACCAGCCTGATCCCAAATCCTTTCGTCCCGCCACCCGCCTGATCAACGCGGGCCTTGAGCGCACGCCCTATGGCGAAACCAGCGAGGCGATGTTCCTGACCTCCGGCTTTGTCTATGACAGCGCGGAACAGGCCGAAGGTACCTTTACGGGCGATGTCTCGCATTACCAGTATTCGCGCTTTGGCAACCCTACCACGTCCAACCTTGAACGCCGCCTGTGTGACCTTGAAGGGGCGGAAGCCTGCGTCCTGACGGCAACGGGCATGGGCGCGGTCTCATCCGCCCTGCTGGCGCAGGTGCGTGCGGGCGACCGGGTCGTAGCGTCGCGCGCGCTATTCGGGTCGTGCCACTGGATCGTGGCCGAACTGCTGCCGCGCTACGGTGTGGAAACCATATTCGTTGATGGTGCCGACATGGCGGCATGGAAGGATGCGCTGAGCAAGCCCACGCGCGCCGTGCTGCTGGAAAGCCCGTCCAACCCGATGCTGGATGTGCTGGATATCCGCATGATCTGCGATCTGGCGCACAAGGCCGGGGCGACGGTTGTGGTGGATAACGTGTTCGCAACCCCGCTGTACCAGAAGCCGCTCGAACTGGGGGCCGACGTGGTGGTGTATTCGTGCACCAAGCATATCGACGGACAGGGCCGCGTACTGGGTGGCGCGGTGCTGGGCAATGCCAAATGGATTGACGAGGTCCTGCGCCCCTTCACCCGCAATACCGGCAACAGCCTGTCCCCCTTCAACGCCTGGGTCATGCTGAAAAGCATCGAAACGCTGGGCCTGCGCGTGAACGCCATGACGCAGAATGCCGCAAAGGTGGCGGACTTCCTGGCGGAAGCACCCGGTATCGCCCGGGTCTTCTACCCCGGCCGCAAGGACCACCCGCAGTACGAACTGGCGAAAAAGCAGATGTCCGCGGGTTCCACGCTGGTGGCGTTTGAGGTCGAGGGTGGCAAGGAAGGGGCGTTCGCCTTCATGAACGCGCTGCGCCTGATCTCGATTTCCAACAATCTTGGCGATGCGCGATCCCTTGTCACGCATCCGGCCACGACCACCCATATGAAGCTGGCGCCCGAAGAACGTGCCCGCCTTGGCATTACCGACGGGGCGATCCGCTTTTCCGTCGGACTGGAAGATGCCGACGACCTGATTGACGACCTCAAGCGCGGCATCGCGGCGCTGGCCAACCGGTAAGCAAGGAGCAGTCCCGTCATGAGCAAGAACAGGCCTTTCCCTCCCCCCGGTGGGGAAGGAGCGGAATCCCCGCTGGGCGAGACAATGGACAATACCCCCTGTTTCGAGGCGACGACCGATAACGTGCGCGTGGTTGTCCAGACCTTCTGGCTGGATGACCAGTCGGAACCGGACGAACACCGTTATGTATGGGCGTACCGGATCCGGATCGAAAACCACGGCACGGAACAGATCCAGCTGCTGCGCCGCAGCTGGCGCATCGTGGACGGGAAGGGACGGATCGACCGGGTGGAAGGCGACGGCGTGGTGGGGGAACAGCCCCTTATCGACGCCGCCGCCAGTTTCGAATACATGTCCGGGGCCGCCCTTGAAACGCCAACCGGCTTCATGGGGGGCATGTACCACATGATCCGCCCCGCCAGCCGGCAGCATTTCGATGTCAGCATTCCCGTATTCAGCCTGGACAGCCCGCATCACCCGACCGTCCTCCACTGAATTTTCCCTCTGCGGCGTGTCCGTGCCGGACACGCCCATGCAACAAGAACCAACAGCATGACTCCCATCGATTCCCGCCCCTCCCGCACGGAAGCAGAGGAAGCCGTCCGCACCCTGCTGCGCTGGGCGGGTGAAGATCCCGACCGCGAGGGACTGCGTGATACGCCCCAGCGCGTCATAAAATCCTATGACGAATTCTTCTGCGGCTATGCGGAAGATCCGGTCGACCTGTTGCGCCGTACCTTTTCCGAAGTCGATGATTATGACGAGATGGTGCTGCTGCGCGATATCCGCGTGGAAAGCCATTGCGAACACCATATGGTGCCCATCATCGGTGTGGCCCACGTGGCCTACCTGCCGCGCAAGCGGGTGGTGGGAATTTCCAAGCTGGCCCGCGTGGTGGACGCCTATGCCAGGCGTTTCCAGATCCAGGAACGGCTGACGGCCCAGATCGCCAATACCATAAACGAGGAACTGCAGCCCTATGGCGTGGGTGTTGTGATCGAGGCATCGCACCAGTGCATGACCACGCGCGGCGTGCATCGTCCCGGGGTGTCGATGGTCACCAGCCGCATGCTGGGCACCTTCCGCACCAATTCGGATACGCGGCGCGAATTCCTGTCGATACTCAACCGTCCGGCCATGAACAGCAGCGGTATCTGACTGATAAAAAATAAAAGTTTTTGGGTGCCGCCTTTTTTCAAAAAGGCGGCATTCTTCTGTATCAATTACAAAACGCTATAGGGTGACTTTTGCCCCCAGCACGGCAATGAACTGCGCAAGCCATGCCGGGTGGGCGGGCCATGCGGGCGCCGTGACCAGCTTCCCATCGGTAATCGCGGCATCCAGCGCGATATCGGCATAGATGCCATCCGCCAGTTCCACTTCCGGGCGACAGGCGGGATAGGCTGAAACCTTCCGTCCCGCAATGATACGCGCTGCGGCCAGAAGCTGGCCTGCGTGGCAGATCGCGGCAATCGGCCGGTCGGCAAAGGCGCGGACCAGTTCGATCACCCGCGCGTCCAGCCGCAAATATTCCGGCGCCCGCCCACCAGGCAGGACAAGGCCCGCGTAATCAGCGTGGCTGATGTCATCAAACGTCGCATTCAGCGCAAAACGGTGGCCCGGCTTTTCGCTATAGGTCTGGGCACCTTCAAAATCATGGATGGCGGTCAGGACATGCTCGCCCTTCTTACGGCCCGGGCAGACCGCATCCACGCGATAACCCAGCATGGTCAGGGCCTGATAGGGCACCATAACCTCATAATCCTCGACATAATCGCCAGCCAGCAGCAGCAGCCTTGGTGCGCTCATTATCCGCTTCCTTCCCGTTATCCGGTCAGTCGTGATGGTCGTCCTGGGACAGGTGTTCACGCAGCCGGGGCATGAGTTCGACAAAATTGCAGGGCACATGCCGGCTGTCGAGCTGCCAGACCAGTATGTCGTCCCACCCGTCCTTCACCGCGCCCGATGATCCGGGCAGTGCGAACAGATAGGTCCCGTTCGCAACCCCGGCCAGTGCGCGTGACTGGATCGTGGACGTACCGATTTTCTGGTAGGACAGCATGCGGAACAGTTCCCCGAAACCTTCGATCCGTTTTTCGATCACTTTATCGAAAGCCTCTGGCGTGACATCGCGGCCTGTCACCCCCGTGCCGCCCGTCGAAATGACGACATCCACCTGCGGGTCCGCCACCCATCCCGACAGGGTGGTGGCAAGGCGCCCGACATCATCGGGCACGATGGCGCGCGCGGCCACGACATGGCCTGCCGCGGTGATGCGCGCGGCCAATATATCACCGGATCTGTCCGTTTCCGGCGTGCGGGTGTCGGATACCGTCAGCACCGCGATGCGGACAGGCAGGAAGGTTTTTTTCATATCAAGTCGCGACATGGGACCATGTTCACCATTCCCGCGCCATGGCGTCAACGGGCATCGCGGCAGGGGTATGCGCCACCATTCCGACAGGGAAATAATGAGTAATATGTGAGAACAAACACAAAGTTCTGATGTATTTGTGCATTGCACAAAAAAACATATGCATGAATAGTAACATTCTATATAAATCTATTGATATAACAAAAAAAAATCCTTTACCGTTATTTTACAAAACATTAGTTTTTACATAATTCCCCTGCCAAGGTTTATATTCGGCATGAAATATGCTATCGATACGCGGATGACCAGAACGTTCCTCCGATTTTTTATACCGCTATCCCTGCTTCTTCTTGCGTTTTTCACCCAGAGTGAGACCGCATCGGCACAGGCCATTCCCGGCGAAGGGCAGGGTGTGATCGGCTCCCAGCCCAGCCTGAACGTCAATTCACGACGTAATGTTCCTGTGAACGATCCGGGATCGTTTTTCAGCGCGCCCTACGGGAACCAGCATTTTTTCGGGGACTGGGCCGGACTTCAGCCCTTCCTGCTGAAACACGGCGTGCATATCGAAGCCGACGTGCATGAAGAATTGGCAGGCAACTTCCGCGGCGGCGCCAAGCAGGGCGTGACCGATGCGGGGCAGGTCGGCGTGGAAATCGACATCGACTGGCACAAGCTGGCCGGTGCACCGAAGAATTTCTGGACACATACCATGATCGTGAACGGTCATGGCCGTAATGACAGTACGGACTACATTCACGATTCCCTTGCCGGCGTGCAGCAGATCTACGGTGCCCGTGGTAACGTGGTTGCCCATCTGGTGTACATGTATGCCGAACAGTCCCTGTTCCATAACCGGCTGGATATCAGCGCGGGCTGGATTCCGGTGGGCAGCTTCTTTGCTGCATCCCCGCTGTTCTGTGACTTCATGAACGTGTCGATATGCGGTAACCCCGCGCCGGGTAAATATGTGCCGGGCGGACGTGACTGGCCTTCAGGCAACCTGGGTGTCGTGGCCCGCGTCATGCCGACCGTCGATACCTACATCATGGCCAGTATGTTCGCCGTATCGCCGCATTCCTATAACGGTGGCATTTCGGGCTGGTCATGGGCACAGAGTGGCCTTGGCAAATTCTCCACCCCGGTGGAATTCGGCTGGCTGCCGGAATTCGGCCCCCACCACCTGGCCGGTCACTACAAGGCAGGCTACGGCTACGACAATTCCCAGTACAGCGACCTGTATCAGGACATCAACGGCAATTCCGCCGTGTTGACCGGCCGGCCATTCCGCAAGCAGTCGGGCGTCAGTACCGCATGGTTCCAGGCGGACCAGATGTTCATGCGCAATGGCGCGGGTCCGACCAACGGCTTGATCGCGCTTGCGGGCTTCATGTATACGTCGGGCAAGGTCTCGGCGATGAAATACCATGCATGGGCAGGCATGGTGGAAACCGGCGCGCGATGGGGCCGTCCGCTCGATACGGTGGGTGCGATGTTCCATTATTTCGAAATGAGCCGCGCATCCGTCCTGCAGCAGGAATCCTCGGTGCTGGCGGGCACGCCGTTCCTGACCAACCAGTGGGGCAAGGCATGGGGCATCCAGACGCATGAGGATGTGTACGAAGTATTCTACAACATCCATACCGCACGTGGCATGAGCTTCCAGCCGGACTTCCAGTATATCAACCGCCCTGGCGGCACCACGACCTATCATGATGCGGCGGTGATGGGCCTGCAGTTCAACTGCATCCTGTAACGCACCCTTCATCAAGGGGATTTCCCACGGTATGGGAGGCGGATCATGACCGATCCAGCCTTCCTTTACCGACAGGCCCATGCGGCGCTGGTCGATTATCGCCTGCCGGACGCGCGGGCGACGCTGCTTTCCATTTCAGAAAATGTCATTTTCCGGATCGATGCGGGCGATGGGCGACGTTATGCGCTGCGCCTGCACCGGCCCGGCTACCACAGCGCGCCCGAAATTCGCAGCGAACTGGCATGGCTTGATGCCCTTCATGCGGCGGGACTGGAAGTGCCCTTGCCCATCCCTGCCCATGACGGCATGCCCCTGCGCACCGTGCGGTGTGATGATGGCATAACGCGCCATGCGGTCCTGTTTGCATGGATGGATGGCACCGAACCCACACCGGACATCGATCCCGCAGCCTTTGACCGGCTGGGCCGCATCACCGCACGCCTGCATGGCCATAGCCGCCACTGGACACGCCCCGACGGGTTTATCCGCAAGGTCTGGACACCTGACACCATGACTGGTCCCCATGCGCTGTGGGGACGCTGGGAGACGGTGCCAGGCCTGACCGCACCGGCGCGCAGCCTGATTGCGGACTGCGTGCGGCAGGTTGATGCGCAACTGGCCAATTACGGCACGCAACCCCACCGATTCGGACTGATCCATGCCGACCTGCGGCTGGCCAATCTGCTGGTCAGCGGCACGCATACACGCCTGATCGACTTTGATGACTGCGGCATAAGCTGGTTCATGCAGGATCTTGCTGCGGCACTGAGTTTCCATGAAGACCACCCACATGCGTCCCGCTGGGTCGATCATTGGCTGCGCGGCTACAGCACGGCCGGCACCATTACGCGGGCGGATCTGGACATTCTGCCTGCCCTGGTCATCCAGCGCCGTATCCAGTTGCTGGCATGGACCGGCACACATCACGATACGCAGCAGGTCCGCAGCCTGGGCCCCGACTGGACCGACCGCACACTGGGATTATGCCATGCGTGGATACGAGGGCGACTGTTGCGCGATATCGGCTGAAATTGGCGGGAACGAGAGATAATTAGATATTTTTTTAATTCATCTTTGCGATGAACGTGCCCACATTACTTTTTAGAAACTTTTGTAATGTTGGGGACAGGATGCCGTTGGGTTGCATGGAATCAATTAAATGTGACTTACAGAATCGCATTTGCGGCGTGGTATGTCTTTTATGCCTCATTCCTGACATGTATGAACGTTAGGTAATGTGTCGTTCGGTTAACAACCCGATTCACCGGAGCCCGTCCCGTCCTTGGCACATAACGGAAAACCAGCAATGACCCCTGCAGTTGACACGATCACTTCGTCCCCGGCAGCATCCTCTGTCGTCGCCGCCGGGCTGTCCGTAGCCACTGATGAAATCCCGACCCGGTCGCAGACCACACGGATGATCTATTCCCGTCACCGCCGCGCCCTGCGCGATTATGCCCGCACGCTGAATATTCCGACCGACAACACCTGATCACCTGCACCGTGTGATCATTTGGCCGCACAACCAGCATACCGGCCACGATAAAAATCAAACTTTGATATTATTTTGTGCCGATCTTGCCTGAAGGGCCTTCAGCGCATGGCGGGTCGGTTCAGTCAGGTCAGCAGGTAACGCATCCAGTGCATACCACCGCGGACCTTCATGTTTCTCTGGTTCCATAAGGGTTGGCAGACCCTGCCACGACGTGACCAGATACACGGGCGAAATCCAGTGATACCCGGCATCGGCGTCCATCTGCTCCACAAGGCATAGCAGGTCACGGGCCTGAATGGTGATGCCCAGTTCCTCCGCAATTTCACGCTCCGTTCCGTGGGTCGTGGTTTCGTATGAATCCACCTTGCCCCCGGGCAGTCCCCAGCATCCGGCCTCTGGCTGTTTCAGGCGTCGCAGCAGCAGGATACGGCCCTTTTCATCCACAATGGCTGCCCCACATCCCACGCGTGGGCCGGTTATTGCTGTCATATTCTTACGTCTTCCTATTTTAAGAAATTTCTTCAAAAGAACCGGTTGATAATAAAATAATAAAAGTTTTTTGGTGCCCCTTTTTGCAAAAAAGGGCACCAAAAACTTCTTAATGATCTGCCGACTTTTAAAACAGCCTCTAAAAAATGCATCCCATACGACAAGGGGGCACCCGAAGGCACCCCCATATCATCCCGATACGGTCATTACGGCCGTTGGTAATCAGCGCGCGGCAGGCGGCCGGGCATTGGCGGTTGCAACGCGGCGACCCCACGAAATCAGATCGCTGGTGCAATCGTCACGATCGATCACGCATTCGATCAGGGTCGGACCTTCCTTATTCGCAACGGCTGCGGCAATGGCCTTTTCCATTTCAGCGCCAGTCGTGGCGCGGAAGCCCTTGCCATGACCATCTTCCGCATTGAACACGTTCATAAGCCCGGCATAATCCCAGTTCTTGACGTTATTGTACGGGCCATCATGAATCTGGACTTCGATGGTGTAACCACGGTTATTGATCAGGAAGATGATCACCGGCAGCTTCAGCCGCACCATCTGGGCCACTTCCTGCGCCGTCAGCTGAAATGACCCGTCACCAATCATGGCAATGATCCGGCGTTCCGGCGCGGCTACGGCATAACCGAAGGTAGCGGGCACGGACCAGCCAATGTGGCCCCACTGCATTTCCAGTTCCACGCGCGCGCCATGCGGCAGCTTCATCTGCATGGCGTTGAACCAGGAATCCCCGGTCTCGGCGATGACAGACGTGTCGGATGTCAGCAGGCCCTGGATCTGGCGGGCCATTTCGGCGCGGACCAGCGGCGCCTTGGGGTCGGCTGCGACCACCGGTGCTTCGGGGGATTTGATGCGGCGGTATTCAACCAGCGTCGCATCCTTTTTCGGCTGGCCCTTCAGCCGTTCGATCAGACCCTCGATCACGTCACGCAGGTGCACGCCGTCAAACGCCTTGCCACCGGCCGCGATATGCCGTCCGTCCATCAGCGCCACGTTGTCGCCCTTGGGCCACGCGGTCCAGCCAACGGTGGAATAATCATTGAACACCGGCGTCAGGCACAGCACGCCATCCGCCCAGTCAAAGATCTGCTGTGCGCCGGGGCTGCTGACATCCCCCCAGTATGTTCCGGCATAGGCCGGATGATCCTCGGGGAAGAAGCTTTTGGCGGCCGCCATGGAGGTCACGGCGCAACCCAGCGTATCAGCCAGGCGGATGGCTGCCTCCTCGCAACCTGCGGCACGCAGGCGGCTGCCCACCAGCATGATCGGCTTCTTGCGCGCGGCAATGAAGTCGGCCAGTTCGTCAATCGCCAGTTTCAGCGTTTCCGGGTCGGACGGCGCATCCGCCAGGATCGCGCCAACCGGGCCGGGACGCGGGCACGGCATGGGTGCGACGTTACACGCGATTTCGATATAGGCCGGCTTTTTTTCACGCAGCGCAGTGCGGATGGCATGGTCGATCAGCACAGGCGCATCCTCCGCCGACGTGATCGAGACCGCCGCACAGGTCAGGCGCCTGGCGATTTCAAGCTGATAGCCGTAATCCGGTGTACCAATGGTATGGTGCAGGATATGCCCGCTGCCATGATCGTTGGAATTGGGCGCGCCCGAAATCAGGATGACCGGCAGGTTTTCCGCATACGCGCCCCCAATGGCGTTCAGCGCCGACAGCGCCCCCACGCTGAAGGTGACAACAGCGGCACCCGCCCCGTTTGCACGGGCATAGCCTTCCGCGCTGAAACCACAATTCAGTTCATTACAGCAATAAACCTGCCGCAGGCCGTCAATTTCAAGAAGCTGGTCAAGCAGGACAAGATTATAGTCGCCCGCGACCGCGAAATGATCCTTGAGCCCGATCTGCGCCAGGCGTTCACCAAGGTAATGGCCAACTGTATACGTCATTATTTCGACTTTCCTTCCCTTGTGTGGGGGCGCGCAGTACCGCGCCCTTTCCCCATCTGGGGGGAACCACATGGATGGCCCGCAACCGGGCCATCATGCCGAAAGGACAGCAGGGGCGGCCGCATGTGCGGCCAGCGACTCACCCTACACTTTCGGCAACCCAGTTCCGGCGCTTGGTGGCCTGACCAATGCCCGGATTGAAACAGTTGCATGGATCAAGCTGGCGGTAATGCGCCAGCACGTCATCGGGTGCCGCATACAGGTGCCCGAAATTATGTTCCGCCGGGTACCGCGCGCCACGCCTGTCCAGCAGCGGCAGCATGCGGTGTTCCAGCGCCATGCAGTCATACCCTTTTTTGACCACGTAATCCTGATGCATCACGTGGCACAGGAAATGACCGTAGTACAGCTTGACGATGATCTCGTCATTGATGTCCCTGGGCAGCACCTCGAACCAGTTCTGGTCATTGCGGCGCAGGGCCACGTCCAGCGCCACGATGTTCTCGGTCGTGTCGGTATGGACGTTGCGGTACCGCACGGCGGCACCCGCGGCGGCAAAGCGGTGCAGGAACGCCTTCGATCCCTCATCGGGGGTGCATTCGAAGAAATCGCCCTCATGCGTCGCGAAATGGCTTTTCAGGAAATCCCGTGCCTCCTGCGCGCCCGATGCGCTGACCTTGAGCATGAGGTGATGCTCGAAGCGATCACGGTAGTCGCGCATGCGCGCGGGCAGGTGCTGCGGGAAGAAATGGCTCATGAACTGCATGAACCGGTCGCTGAAATGCTTGGGCAGGAAGCCGATCCGGTCCGCGATGCGGTCGAACGCATTCTTCATCGCAAACATGGCCGGCAGGCGCTTCGTGCCGATCATGCGGATGATGACGAACGTGTCCTTGCCGTATTTCTCGGCGATGTTGAATGCGTCGCGATGCAGGTATTCCCCCGCGATCGGCAGTTCGGCAAAGGATGACAGGATATGGCGGCGCACGTCTTCCAGCACATCGGTCTGGTTGGTGCCGATATAGAAGACGACGGGGTCCTTTTCCGCCTCGAACGTATCCAGACGCACGGCGAACAGCCCCAGCTTGCCCGCACAGCCAGCCCCTTCATGCAGGCGGCGCAGGTCGGCATTATAGCGGGCGGGTGTGTCGGCATTCACGTCACGCACATGCCGGGCATAATCATCATCATGCCCGCGGCCTGCGTTCCAGTTGATGCTGGATTCGGGGAAGTTGCCTTCCTCCGCCTGCTTCAGGATTTCCTCAGGGTTGCTGCCCAGTTCGATGCCGAGGTGGTTGACCAGCTGCAGTTCGCCCTTGTCCGACACCTGCGCGAACAGCGCCATGTCGGTATAGGCCGGGCCACGGCGCACCAACGCCCCACCGGAATTGTTGCTGACACCGCCGAACACTGACGCGCCGATGCACGACGACCCGATGACCGAATGCGGTTCACGCCCGATGGGCTTGAGCATGTTTTCAAGCTGGTCCAGCGTGGCGCCGGGCAGGCACACGACCTGCTTGCCTTCGCCAATCAGGTGGATCGCGCGCATGCGCATGCTGTGCACGATCACCACGTCACGGTCATAGGTATTGCCATCAGGCGTGGAGCCACCGGTCAGCCCGGTATTGGCCGCCTGCATGATCACGATCACGCCCGCCTTCACGCAGGCCTGCAGCACACGCCACTGTTCCACCAGCGAACCGGGCATGACCACCGCCAGCGCACGGCCCTCGCCAAAACGGAACCCCCGGCGGTACGGCAGGGTCGCCCCGTCTTCGGTCAGCACATGGTGGTGCCCCACGACCTGCTGAAGTTCCGTAACCAGTTGTGCGCCCGCAGTAGATGACATGTCCCGTGCCGCTTTCAGCATTTTATTTGTTCCCCAATCCCATTTTTGAACCTGCTGGCGGCCTGTGCTCGGGCCATGCCGCATTTCCAAAATGGCGTTTTACAGTCTGGCATGTTCCGCATCGGTCGACGTGCGCATAAAATGCCGACGTCACATGTCCAAACAGAACGGCCCGCTCGCCGGTCAGGGCGTGGCGGGCCGTTTTCCTCACGCATGTGGCCGGTTTTACGCGGCGGCCGACGTCTCGCCCAGTGTCGCCAGCGGCTTCATCAGCAGGTGATTCTGGGAATAGTCAACCGGCACCGAAATCACGACCGGGCCTTCGATTTTCATGGCTTCGCGCATTGCGCTGGCAATCCCGTCGGCGGACTGCACCGAAATGCCGTGCGCCCCGCAGGCACGCGCGAACATGGCGAAGTCGATCGGCCCGAATTCCACGCCGGAACCACGACCGTACTTCTTCTTTTCCTGCATCTCGACCATGTTGTAGGCCTGATCAACCCAGACCATGTGGATCAGGTTGCACTTCAGCCGCACTGCCGTTTCCAGTTCCATGCACGACATCATGAAGCCGCCATCGCCAGAAATGGAGATCACTTTCTGCGCCGGGTTGACCAGGCTTGCGGCAATGCCCCACGGCAGGCCGACACCCATGGTCTGCTGGCCATTGCTGATCAGCATCTGGCGTGCGCGGCAGCTTGCCCGCCTGTGCCGCAAGGGCGCGCACCGATGCGGCGATATCGCCAACCAGCTCAACCGCCGGGTCGTAATGCGTGTCCAGTTCGGCGGCCACGACATCAACATGGACGATCTTGCGACCGTTATCGACATTCCACAGCCACGGATCATATTCGATCGGGTTGTAGCCGATCGAGATCACCAGATCCGCCTCATGCAGCAACTGGTCGCCCGGCTGGTTGCGGAACAGGCCGACACGGCCGCCAAAACGGTCTGACAGGTCTTCCGACACCGCGCCCGCGGCCTGATAGGTGCCGATAACCGGCACGCCCGTGGTCGCGACCAGCGCGCGCACGGCGTCGGCCACATCGGGGCGGCTGGCCAGCAGGCCCAGCAGGATGACGGGACGCTGCGCCTTGCGCACCAGCGCCAGCGCCTCGTTCACGGCTTCAGCGGGGGCAGCACCGGCGGTGGGCACCTTGCGGCCCGACAGCACCTTGCCTTCGGCCGGCATGGACAGGATATCCATGGGCGTGCTGACGAAGGCCGCGCCCGGACGGCCACCTTCGGCAAAGCGCAGCGCGTTGGAAATGCATTCCGATACGGCGGCGGGAGATGTGATTTCCGCGCTGTATTTTGTAATCGGCTGGAACAGGGCAACGGTGTCCATGCTCTGGTGCGTAAGCTTCAGCCGGTCAGCCAGCTTCACCGCGCCACCAATGGCCAGCACCGGATCGCCTTCGGAATTGGCGGTGGCAAGCCCGGTCACGAAGTTGGATGCACCGGGGCCGGACGTGGCGATGGCAACACCCGCCTTGCCGGTCAGGCGGCCAATGCCACCGGCGATGAAGGCGGCGTTCTGTTCGTGCCGGGTCACCACCGTTTCAATGGGGCTGTCCACCAGCGCGTCAAACAGACGGTCCACCTTCGCACCGGGAATGCCGAATACGTGGGTCGTGCCGTGTGCGACCAGGTTGCGCACGATCATGTCCGCCCCGCACTCAGGCGCGGCAGGTTTGTTCTTGTCGGTCATTATTTCAGATATCCTGAACGGGTAGGCGCCGCAGCCAGGGCGCGGACGGTCAATCCAAGGGAGCGGGAGGGGAAACCCCTCAGCCGCCTTCAGCCACGCGAATGGCTTCGTGAATGTTTTCGGGGGACAGGTTGGCGCGTGCGAACTGTTCCGTGCGGGGCAGCTGGATTTCCACATCGGAAATCACGCCGACTTCCAGCTTGCCCTTCAGCACGCCGTAATCGGTCACATGGCCGCCGCGCCGCCCGTCTTCCGTCAGGAAGTGCAGATGGTAGCCCGCGACGTTCACGCCCTGCATGTAGCCCGGCGTGCGGAAGCCGAGCATGGTGCCGGTGGCGGCACCCAGCTGCATGGTCGGCTGGCGGGCCACCACTTCCAGCATGGGCGGATAGGGACGGCACTGGCAGAACACGGTGCGGGTCTCGACCCGTTCGAACATGCCGGTAAAGCGTACGGCGGCGAACAGGTTGGGGTTGTTGACAAGCTGGTCAACAATCGCCTCGAAGCCTTCCTTGTCCTGCGCCGTGTCGATCATGTATTCCTTCTCCGGGTTGAAGAAGGTGACACAGGCGAACGGAGTCTTGAGATCACCGGGCACGCGACCGGCCTGCCCGTCGGCACGGAACTGGTGGATCACGCTGTCATTGACGATCATCTCGCCATCCAGCCCGTTGAACGTGCCCAGCCCGAAATTGCCGTGCATCAGCAGTTCGTCAAGCGTGGTTTCCCCATCGTACACCGCGTCAAGCAGCGCGGCCATGGTGGACGTCTGGTACAGGCGGTTCATGCGCGGACGCACGCCGGTCGCATCCGCGGCGCTGGAGCGGGTGTCGACATCGCCTACCGAATAGCATTTCAGCTTCAAGACCTGAGTCTCCTGCATCGGGTGACAGCACGCACCTGGGCGCCGCACTTCCCGGTCATGTGTGATTGCCCAAGGATGGTGAAGCAGGCGGGTCCTTACGTCCAATATATATTCAAGGCGATTTCCATATATAAAAAATATGGAAAGGGATGGTCCTGTCCCGCCCTGTCTGGACTGGCGTGCAGCCCCCGCGCTTGCCCAAGGCAGCGCGTGCCTGCCATTGTGGCAGTCGAAATAAGATCAGGAAGACCGGATTGATGAAACCATTCCACATGGCACTTGCCGCACTGGCCCTGGGTGGCGTTATCGGGGGCAGCACGATCGCCCGCGCCGATGGCACGGACCCCAAGCCCCCGTATGGTCCGGGGGCCTATACCGGGGACTGGACGGCGCTGGGTCTCAAGCCCGTCACCATCAGCGCCAACAAGGCGCTTGGCCCGGCGGCCAGGCTGTACCTCCGCCTGCCCGACGCATTGGGCAAGATTACCGGCCTGACCGGGCGCACCATTGAAATGAAGGTTCAGGACGACACGTCGCTGCGATCGGTTGATGACAACCCGCGCGCGGTTTTCCGCCTGACATCCCCCAACGCCGCCGACCTGCAGATGCAGGGCACCAAGCCGGGCCAGAAACTGGACCTGCCGCTCAGCCGCGCGGATTAAGTGAAAAAATACCCCCATGCCGGTCCGGGCATGGGGGCCATACGATCAGTCATGCGTACTGGCAAGCAGGGCGCGCAGCCTGCTGCGCAGTTCGTTTTCACGCGGGATGCTCAGGGCCTCACGCAGGCGCAGCATCTGGCGCCGGGCGGCATAAAGCTGGTCCAGCAGCGACAGGACCACAGGCATCCCGTCCGCGTTGATCCCCATGTCATCGCGCAGTTCAAGGATCAGCCGGGCGCGGGCCTCGTCAATCTCACGGAACAGGTAGTGCCCGCGTCCGCCTTCCGGCCGTAGCCAGTCACTGTCGATCCAGCCCAGCACCTCGTCCTGTGGCACGTTGCCGATACGCATGCACAGGGTTTCGAGCGTGATCATGCCTTGTCCTTCCCAGGCTCCTTCGCCTCATCCGTCGTGCCTTTCAGGAAGGCTTCAAGGGCGGGGTCCACCTTGCCTATGGTCACGACCAGCTTGACATACAGGTTGCCCGCTTCCTGCTTGCCATGCGCCTTGACCCCGCGTCCGCGCAGGCGCAGCACGCTGCCACTGTCGGAATGGGGTGGGACGTTCATCTTTACCGATCCCGCGGGCGTGGGAATGGTGATGCTGCCACCCAGCACCGCCGTCTTCAGGTCCACCGGCAGCGACATGCGGATATCGTTGCCATCGCGGGTGTAGGTGCTGTCCGGGGTGACGGTAATGGTAATCAGCGCATCGCCGGCGGGGCCGCCCTGCACGCCCGGATCCCCCTTGCCACGCAGGCGCATGACCTGGCCATCGGTAATGCCGGCGGGGATCTTCACATCCAGTTGCGCCCCACCGGGCAGGGTGATGCGCGACGTGCCGCCATTGACGGAATCGAGGAAGCTGACGGTCAGCGCGTACTGCCGGTCAGCCCCCGGCTGCGGGCCCTGCGGCCTGCGACGGAACCCGCCGCCAAACCCGGCTCCACCACCCTGACCGAACATGGTGCCGAAAATATCGCCCAGATCATCTTCCGAAAACTGGCCGCCGCCGTAATTGAAGCCCTGCGCCCCTTCGGCATGATCGCGGTAGCCGCCACGGCCGCCACCAAACCCGTAACCCTTTTCCTGTCCGGCGGCGTCGATTTCGCCACGGTCGAAGCGGGCGCGCTGTTGCTCATCCGACAGCAGGGCATTGGCCGCGCCCACGGCCTTGAAGTTCTCTTCCGCCACCTTGTCGCCGGGGTTGAGGTCAGGATGGTACTTCTTGGCCAGCTTGCGATAGGCCTTGCGGATGTCATCCTGGCTTGCCGTGCGGGCGACGCCGAGTACTTCGTATGGATCCTTGCTCACTTAAAAATCATCCCTCCGTCGGAACATGCCAGCCCGGCCTGTGCCACGCCCGTTATCGTCCCGAACATCATGAATACGACCTTGCGGCCCCTCTTACCCCGATAATGGGAATTGGGGGGGACAGGGTCAATGAAATCAGGGGGAAATCTTTATTTCCTGCATGGCAGGCAGAAGAAAATAACAAAACGGAGACTTCGAAATAACATTTTTTGTATTTTTAATTAAAGGAAAAATGAAGTATTTGCCGATAACAATAGAAATATAAAAAAGACTCCCTGCAGATGCATGCCGTTTTCATCACCCTTGCATTACTGACCGTCACCGGGATCAGCAGCCTGATTTCACGTGTGGGGCGCATTCCCGTGCCGCTGCCCCTGATCCAGATCGGTGTGGGGGCGATTGCCGCTCTGGCGGGGCTGAATATCGGCTTCGACCCCGACATGTTCCTGCTGCTGTTCATCCCGCCGCTGCTATATGCCGATGCCTACCGCATGCCGATGCGCGAATTTGGTGAACTGCGGAACATCATCATCATGATGGCACTGGGACTGGTGGTCTTTACCACGCTGGCCTGTGGTTACTTCATCCACTGGCTGATCCCGCCCATCATGCTGCCCGCGGCCTTCGCGCTTGCCGCCGTCATGTCGCCCACCGACGCGGTATCGGTCGGCAGCATGATCGAAGGTGGCCGCGCACCTGCGCGCGTGGTGCATATCCTGCATGGGGAAGCGCTGCTGAACGACGCATCCGGCCTGGTATGCTTCAAATTCGCCGTGGCGGCGGCCATGACCGGGCTGTTTTCCTTCCAGCAGGCGCTGGGCAGCTTCATCTTCATGTCCACCGGCGGCATCCTGATCGGCATTGCCTGCGCATGGGCCGCCTGCCGGGCGGAACACCTGCTGCTGGTGCGCGGGTATGACGACCCGCCCACCCATATCACGCTAGCCATGATGCTGCCGTTCGGCATCTACCTGATTGCCGATGCTCTGCAGTGTTCGGGCATACTGGCCGCCGTGGCGGGGGGTATGACCGTCAAGTTCACCGGCGTGATGAACGAGGCCCGGACCGAGACACGCCTGAAGGCCACCACGGTGTGGGACATGGTGAACTTCACCTTCAATGCCGTGATCTTCCTGCTGCTGGGGCTGCAGCTGCCCGACCTGGTCAACGGGGGGGCCGCAATCGCGCGCGCAGGCGGCGTGTCGCCGTGGTTCCTGATCCTGGCCATCGGGGGGATCCAGCTCATGATGAGCCTGATCCGTTTCGCATGGATCTGGATTTCCATTTCCGCGCGGCGGCTTTTCGCCCATTTCCGCCATCGCAAGACCGTCATCCCGTCCATACGCACCGTGCTGCTGATGACGGTGGCAGGCACGCGCGGGGCGATCACGCTGGCGGCCGTGCTGTCGCTGCCGGTGGCGTCCCTGTCCGGGCCGGGCTTTCCGGGGCGTGACCTGCTGGTGACGCTGGCGGCGGGCGTCATCATCTGCTCGCTCCTGCTGGCCAGCCTTGCCATCCCGCCGCTGCTGCATGGCATGAACACGGATGAGGAAGATCCCACCCTACATGAACTGGACATGATGCGCATCGAACTGGCGCAGACCGCCATCGAGACCCTGCATGCCGAACAGGCGCTGCTGGCGCAGCAGGAAGTCGAGGAACTGCCCGATCACAAGGAATCGGCAGACCTGAAACAGGAAGCCATCGGCCGCCTTTTGCATGAATACCAGGACACCATACACAGGCTGGACAATTCCCGCGCGGCGGAAGCCAGCATCCGCGCCACCGCCATACGGGAAAAACGCGCAGAACTGGCGCTGCGCTTCCGTATCATCCGGCACATGCGCGAACGCCTGCACATGCGCGTGGTCCAGAAGCACATCAATGACGAAACCGAATGGACCATCAACCAGGAACTGGATTTCATTGAACAGGAACTCCAGATCGAGGCACGCTCCCTACCCCGCCCCGACGGTCTGCCCCACGCGAAACATGAAACCGCAATACAGCCCACAGGTGAATGCATGGCCGGGGCCGTGACCCACTGACACGGACGGCCTGCCTCCCTATACCCACGACACAACCGCGCATGACCTTTCAGGAGAGCCTGCCATGTCCCCCCTCCGCACCCTGTTTGCAGGACTATGCCTTGCCATGATCCTTGCACCCGGCGCCCGGGCCCGTTCGCATCATTTCAGCATGCCGCAGCACAACATCCATGCGAATTCACCCTATGGCCAGGTCAGGGGCTACATTGCCACCATGGATGAACATGACCCCCGCTACATGGCGGCCGATCAGAAATGTCAGACCAAGGCTTCGATGGGTGTCATTTCAACCGGAGCGACAGGCAACGCCACGGCCAGGGCTGGCGGCAACCATGTCCACTATTTCGCCGAATGCATGGTGTCCGCAGGCGCATGGCGCACCCGCTACACCAACAATACGGGCGACAGGTTTGATGACTGAATGGTGTGACGGATCGGTCAGGCGCCCCGTAACATCTGTCCGTCCGCACCTTTCCTGACCGCGCCGCGATACCGCCCCCCCCTTCCACCGGGGCGGCCCACCCCGTATGGAATAGGCACGCCGCCTGCAATGGAGTGCCGATGTTGCGCAAGTTAGCCCCCTTCCTGTCCCTGGCCTGCCTTGCCGCCTGTGCCCACGATCCGGGCCAGCATACCCGGCGCGCGACCACGCCGGTCGCGCAATACGCCACCGGGGCCGGGCCACTGGCGGTCAATACCCATGTGCCCGATTTCGCCACGCGCAATTATGAACCCTTTACCCGGCAGGACGTGGTGGCCATCGCCCTGCGCGAATGGCGGCTGTTTGGCCAGCCGGTCAGCGATGACGATCCCCTGCTGCGCCCCGAACCGACCACGCCGGTGGTCAAGCCCGAACGCACGCCCGGCCTGTGGCAGCGCGTGGGCGAATACTGGTGGATTGGCCAGGACCCGCAGGAAACCGAGATCGCATGGGACGGCAAGCATGATGCGGACGGCCACATAACCGATTTCGTGCATGATGGCCGCTTCGCCTGGTCGGCGGCGTTCATTTCCTATGTTATGCGGGTGGCGGGGGCGAATGACCGCTTTGCCTATTCTCCCAACCACGCCACCTATATCAACGCTGCCGCAAGCGGGCAGGAAAAGGGCGTCAAAGCGCGCAATCCCGCCCGTTATGCGCCAAAGCTGGGTGACCTGATCTGTGTGGGGCGCGGGGCCAGCAAGTCGGTGCGTTTTCGTGACCTGCCCACGCCACAGGGTTTTCCAGCCCATTGCGGCATCGTGGTGGCGGGTCCGCATGACGATGCGCCCTTTGACCATGAAATCAGCATTATCGGTGGCAACATAGACGACGCGGTCGCCCTGACCCACGTGCCGGTGGGGCGTGACGGGCGGCTGGCCGACCACAGTGGCAAAAGCCTCGACCCCCGCTATCCATGGTGCGTCGTGCTGCAGGTCCGCTACGATGCCGATAGCGAACCGCAGACGGACCAGTAACCATCACACCCGCCGGATCCATGACCGCCGGGTGTGACCCGGACGTATAATCAGCCGCGTGACCATGGCAGTTCGGATGCCTGCCAGCCGGCTAGGCGGCCACGGCTGCCGGTTGCGTCTTCCGGCCCCTCAAACCCGTCGGCCACGTTGTGCACATTGTGATAGCCCGCATCATACGCCGCATGCGCGGCGGCCATGCTGCGCGCGCCGGAACGGCAGATGAAATAGACCTCATCCGTCTTGCCGATCCCCGCCTTTTCCAGCGTGGTGATGAAGTCCGGGTTGACCTGCCCCGCGGGCGGCAGCTGCCAGCTGTCACGCACCAGCGCCTTGCCCGCGACCGACAGGTCCGGCACGCCGATATGTTCCCATTCCATGGGCGTACGCACGTCAACAAGCCAGGCGTTGGGGCGGCCACGCACAGCCCCCCACGTGGCGGCGGGGGAAATATCGTCAATCATCGCTGTTTCCTTTCATCGGGAAAACCTGTTTAGGGATATGCCAAGCCACGCGCATTCCTGATAGTAAGGAATGCAACACGTCCGGCATGGCCGCCATGTCCGGCCGCCGTGCCGCATGATATGATCCAAGACCAGTGAAGGTGCTGCCTTATGGCCGAAAGTGCAAATCCCGCCTCTTCCCTCTCACCGGACATGCCGGCTGCCATCGGCAATACGCCCCTGATCCGCCTGCGTCGGGCATCGGAGGCAACGGGCTGCGATATCTACGGCAAGGCGGAATTCATGAATCCCGGTGGCTCGGTCAAGGACCGCGCGGCCCTTGCCATCATCAACGACGCCGAACGCCGGGGCACGCTGAAGCCCGGCGGCACGATTGTCGAAGGAACGGCGGGCAATACCGGCATCGGGCTGACGCTGGTGGCCAATGCACGCGGCTACCGCTCGGTCATCGTGATGCCCGAGACGCAGAGCCGGGAAAAAATCGACTTCCTGAGCATGATCGGCGCCGACCTGCGCCTGGTCCCCGCCAAGCCGTTCCGTGATCCGGGCAACTACGTCCATGTCTCGCGCCGCCTGGCGGAGGAAACCGGCGGCGTCTGGGCCAACCAGTTCGACAATACCGCCAACCGCGAAGGCCATCGCCACACCACCGCCCCCGAAATCTGGGACCAGATGGGTGGCCGGATCGATGCCTTCACCTGCTCGTGCGGGACGGGCGGCACGCTGGCCGGTGTCACGCTGGGGCTGGAGGACTGCGCGAAAAAGGCCGATGTCGCCCGGCCGCGCGTCGTGCTGGCCGACCCGGAGGGGTCGGGCCTGTATGGCTGGGTCAAGTCGGGCGACCTGTCGGTCAGCGGGTCATCCATTACCGAAGGCATCGGGCAGTCGCGGGTGACGGGCAACCTGGAGGGCCTGCACTTTGATGACGCCGTACGCATTCCCGATCCGGAAGCGCTGGAACAGATCTATGAACTGCTGATCCATGAAGGGCTGTCGGTCGGTGGCTCGGCGGGCATCAACATCGCCGCCGCCATCCGCGTGGCCCGCGCCATGGGGCCGGGACACCGCATTGTCACCATCCTGTGCGATGGGGGGGCACGGTACCAGTCCAAGCTGTTCAACCCCGAATTCCTGCGTGCCAAGGACCTGCCGGTTCCCAGCTGGCTGGCCTGAGGGTTCGCACCGGACAGGGCGGGAATTGCTACGGATTGAAACATCTGATGTTCCCGCCTTTCTTGTGATGTAGGATCACGACATGAGCCCGCTGCCGCATATCCTGATCATTGATGATGACCGCGAGATCCGTGACCTGCTGGCACGCTTCCTCGAACGCAACGAACTGCGCGTCACCACCGCGCGTGATGGCCACGAGGCGCGCCGCCGCTGGGCTGAAGGGCATTACCAGCTGGTGATCCTCGACCTCATGCTGCCCGGCGAAAGCGGGCTGGACATCTCGCGCTGGCTGCGCACGCAGGCCAATGTGCCCATCGTCATGCTGACCGCCATGGGCGACGATACCGACCGGATCATCGGCCTTGAACTCGGGGCCGATGACTACGTGCCCAAACCGTTCAACCCGCGCGAACTGCTGGCCCGTATCCGCGCCGTGCTGCGCCGGGCATCCGACACCCCCGACCCCCGCAGCGTGCCGGTGCTGCACACGCTGCGCTTTGCCGGGTGGGAACTGGATACCGGGCGGCGGCGGCTGCTCAACCCCGACGGGGTGGAAGTGCCGTTGACGGGCGGGGAATACGACCTGCTTCTGGCCCTGCTGGAACGGGCCAACCGCGTCATGACCCGTGACATGCTGTTTGACTTGCTGCGCGGGCGGCAAGCCGGTCCGTTTGACCGGGCGATCGACGTGGCCATAAGCCGCCTGCGCCGCAAGCTGGAAGATAACGGGCGCAACGCGCAGCTTATCAAGACGGTGCGCGGGGGTGGATATGTGCTTGCATCGGAAGTCGAGCGTCACTGAACCGCCCGCAATGCCCCATTTTCCCCGGCAGTCCTTCCTTTCCGCCCCTGTTCCCGATGAAAACGCAGCGCCCCGCTGGGGGCAGCGCCTGCGCAGGCGGCTGCTGCCACAGTCACTGGCGGCACGGACCACCCTGCTGCTGATTGGCGGGCTGGGGGTCATACAGATCATCGGCCTGACCATCCATGCGATGGACCGGTTCGATTTTGACCAGCGCATGATCTACGAGCGCACGCGCAGCAAGATGTTCAGCTACTACCGCGCGATCGTGGAAACCGCGCCATCGGACCGTGACAGGGAACTGGCCGCCCTGCCCCTGCCCGAAAACGTGCATATTACCCTGACCCCCGGCCCCGAGCCGGACATGATCAACGCCCGTGCGCTTCCGCGTCCACCGGGCCGTCCCGGTGAATGGAATGGCCACAGGCCCGACGACATGGGGGCCATACCCTTTTTCGGTCCATGGGGCGGCGGCGGGCCGCACGACCACAGGGATGGTCCTGATGGTCCCGACGGTCCGGGCGGACCGCACGGACCGGGCGGCCCCCATGGTTTCGGCCCGGAAAATGACGGCGGCATGGGGCCCCTGCCGCCCTCGATGCGACCCGAGCAGGTCCTGGTTTCCCCCACGTCTGGGCGCAGGCGGGCCGTGGCCTTCCTGCTGCCGGACGAGCGGCGCTGGGTCACCATCCACTACATCCTGCCCCAGCCCAGCCTGTTCCGCTCACCCACCTTTCCCATCGCCTTCCTCATCATGACCTTTACGGGCGGCCTGCTGATCCTGTGGGGCGTGCGCCGGCTGATCGCGCCGGTCAGCACGCTGGCCGCCGCAGCCGAGGAACTGGGCCGCAACATGAATGCCCCCCCCATGCCCGAGGATGGCCCGCGCGAAGTGGCCCGCGCCGCCCATGCCTTCAACACCATGGCGCACCGCATCCGCCGTTACCTGATGGACCGCACGCTCATGCTGACCGCGATCGGCCATGACCTGCGCACGCCCATCACGCGGCTGAAGCTGCGGGCCGAATTCATTGAAGACGATGAAATGCGCGCCAAGATGCTCAACGACCTTGATGAGCTTGAGGCCATGGTCGCCGCCACCCTGGCCTTTGGCCGCGATGCCTCGCAACGCGAACCGATGGGACAGGTCAACCTGACCGCCATGCTGCAGACCATCGCGGATGAGGCCGCCGAAACCCATATCGATGCGGCAGACCGAATCGTGTTCGTATCGGAAAACATGCCCGATGTGCTGGTGCGCGCGCGTCCCATGGCGCTCAAGCGTGCGCTGAACAACCTTGTGACCAATGCGGTGAAATATGGTGAGGGGGCAAGGATAACCCTGCTTCATCCCGTCAAGGGGAATGGGGAGGACGCGGAGGAATACAAGGTCACCATCCTGATCGAGGATGAAGGCCCCGGCCTGCCGACCGAAGACCTGGAACGCATGTTCGACCCCTTTGTCCGCGCCGAACAGAGTCGCAACCGCGAAACGGGGGGAACGGGGCTGGGACTGTCGATTTCGCGCAACATCATATGGGGGCTGGGTGGTGACATCCGTCTGGGCAACCGGCAGCCGCACGGATTGCGTGTGACAGTCACACTTGTCTGCTAAGGTCCGATTCCCGTACGGACAATTCAGGATATAACGTTCAATGCCGGACAGAACACACCGCTATCAGGTCTCGCTTCTATGGACCGGAAACAGCGGAAATGACGGGGCTTCCCGGCAGGCCCATCATCGTGATTACGAACTGCACTGCACGGGGCGACCGGTCATTGACGGTTCCGCCTCACCCGCGTTTCGCGGGGATCCCCAGAAATGGAACCCCGAAAAGCTGCTGCTGGGTGCCCTGTGCGCCGACCATCAGCTGTGGTTCATCCACCTGTGCACCGCCATGGGAATCGGCATCTTTTCCTATGCTGATCATGCCGAAGCCATGCTGGATGAATATGAGGACGGATCTTTTGCCATTACGCAGGTCATCCTGCGTCCGCATGCCGCCCTGTCCACCCCCCATGAAATACAGCAGGTGATCGACCTGCATCAGGACGCCGCCATGCGCAGTTGCATCGCACGCTCGGTCAGCTTCCCGGTATTGTGTGAGCCTCGCGTCACCAGCGCGCAATAAGTCCTTGCCGCAGGCCAGGTGGAATGGCATTGCCCGATAATGCTTGATCGCCTGTATGCCCGCATCATCGCCCTGGCCGCCAGCCGACATGCCGTCATGTGGCTGGCCGTCATCGCCTTTGCCGAGGCCAGCGTCTTTCCGCTGCCGCCCGATATCATGCTGGTGCCGATGGTGCTGGCCTGCCGGGCCCGCGCCTTCCGCCTTGCGGCCATCTGCACCGCCGCCAGCCTGTGCGGGGCGGTACTGGGATGGGTGATCGGGTCATTCCTGCTGGAATACCTCGCGATGCCCATTGTGCGATTCTATCATGCACAGAACACATTGCTTACCCTGCAGGAACGTTTCCGCGAATGGGGGGTGTGGATCATCCTCATCAAGGGGCTGACACCTATCCCCTTCAAATTCGTCACCATCGCCAGCGGGGCAGCCCATCTTTCCCTTGCTCCGTTCCTGCTGGCCTGCGCGGTGACGCGTGGGGCGCGGTTCTTCCTGCTGGCAGCGCTGCTGCGCCGGTTTGGCGCGCCGATCCAGGCCTTCATCGAACGCCGCCTGCCGCTGGTGGCAGGGATATTCGCGCTGGCTCTGGTGGGGGGTATCGTGGCGCTGAAATACATATGACGCGCTGGCTGCCGCCCTGCGCTGCCCGCGTGGCGGTGTTCGGGTCTGCCGCGGCGTGATATGACGGACCTATCGTGATCTGAACCCGCGCGGCCTGCACCAGCCGCGCGGCCTATATTCCAACGGGTGGGGAACATATTCATGCCGCAGCAGGTTGCCGTCATTACCGGAGCGGGCGCAGGTATCGGCCGCGCCACAGCACGCACGCTGGGCCGCGCGGGGTGCGATGTCGCCCTTCTGGGCCGTAACCGCGACCGGCTGAATGATGCGGCAGCCGAACTGCGTGAACTCAATGTGCGCACCCATATCGTCTGCGTCGATGTGGCCGACGCGAAGGCCGTTGAGCAGGCTGCCGAGGAAATCGAAGAAAAGCTGGGCGCCATCACCCTGTGGATCAACTGTGCCGGTGCCAGCGTGACCGGGCAGGTCGCGGCCCTTGATGCCGATGAAATCCGGCGCGCGACCGAAGTGACCTACCTTGGCACCGTCAACGGCACACGATCCGCACTGGCGCGCATGCGTCGGCGCGGGCATGGTACGATCGTCAACCTTGACCGTCTGGCCAGCCTGCGTCCGCCGCCGCTGCAGGCGGTGGAAAACGGGGCGCGTGCTGCTGTACGCGCCTTTTCCGAAAGCATCCGCCCCGAAATCCTGCATGATGGGGACCGCATCCATATCGCACTGGTCCATCTGCCCTCCATCAACACGCCGCGCTTTTCATGGACCCGCAACCATACCGGCAAGCGCCTGAAGCCGATGGGACCGGTATACGAACCCGAAATCGCTGCCGAAGCGATCTGCCGCGCCGCCTTCGGCCGTGAACGTGACATCTGGGTCGGCCTGTCTGGGGTGCGCAACTGGATGCTGGCCACCTTCCTGCCCGGCCTGTCGGACCGCTGGCTGTCGGGCAAGGGGTATGCGAAGCAGATGGAAAAGACCCCGGTCGCGGGTAATGAACCCGATGACCTGTATGAAACCGTTCCGGGGGCCTATGCCGCCCATGGCCGGTTTGACATGATTACCCGCAAGGGCATGCCCCTGCTGCTGACCAGCCGCCATGCGCAACTGGCCACCGTAACCGGACTTATGGCTATCGTGCTGCTGGCGCTGCGCCGCAGGCGGGACTGAGGCAGACACTGGGATTGCTGGTAAAAAATAACAAAAGTTTTTGGTGAAGCTTTTTTAAAAAGCTTCAAGGAACGCCGCCTTTATGGAAAAAGGCGGCATCCAAGAACTTTTATGATTTACGGGATATTTCACCTGCCACTGTCAATATCAGGCAGGTTCCTGAAACAGTTCAGCAACGATCACGCAGGCAGCGAATCGGCACGGGGTTCCAGCCGTATCCCCGTGCGGCACAGATCGCCTGCCCAGACCCACCATTTGCCCTGACGCACCGCAGGCGCGGCTGCCCGTGCCACCTCCGGGCTGTCGAACAGGGCGAAGCAGGTCGCACCTGATCCGCTCATCCGCGCGAGGCGACAGCCGGGGGCCGCACGCAGGGCATCCAGCACGCTCGTGATTTCAGGACAGATGGCGCAGGCCGCATCCTGCAGGTCATTGGTCTGTGCCGACAGGTCACGCACCATGTCCGCCAGTGTATGCCACTGTGCGGGCAGGTCGGCACGTGGTGTGAAGCCGGGCGCACGTGATCTGAAGACCTGCGGGGTGGAAACGCTCTGTCCGCAATTGACCAGCATCATGCCACAGGCGGGCAGCATGGGCGCAGGGGTCAGTTCTTCCCCGATTCCCTCCATGCGGGCCGGCAGCTGGTCCAGGCAGACCGGCACATCAGCCCCCAGACGGGTCGCCAGCACCATGAGGTCCGTGCGAGAAATGGACAGGCCCCATGCCTTAAGCAGCAGGCGCAGCGCCGCCGCCGCATCGGCCGATCCCCCACCGATACCCGATGCCACGGGCAGTTCCTTGCGCAGCACGATGTCCACATCCGGCAGGTGACGCGTCGCATCCACCCCCACATGCGCGCGCAGCAGCGCGCCCGCGCGTACGATCAGGTTATCGGCGCAGTCATCCTGCAGACCCGGGGCGAACGTTCCCTCGATCCGCAGGCCGACATGGCCACCACGTCCGGCCCCCTGTTCCAGCCGCAGTTCATCAGCGGCACCCGCAAACACGGCCAGACTGTCCAGCAGGTGATAGCCGTCATCGCGCCGTCCCGTGACATGCAGGTACAGATTGATCTTTGCATGGGCCAGTTCGCGTAGCGGGGACATCAGTGATGGGTTCCATTTGCCTGTGAAGGGGAAGATGCGGGCTGGACCGCAGGCCGGAGGTCAGCCGGAAGCGCCACGCCGGGATGGGCCGCATTGGCCTGCCATGCCTTGGCATAGGCCAGAGCCGCCATAATCTTGCGCCGGTCCATGGGGTCGGGCTGGAACTGGATGGCGTTCTGCCATTCATTCACCGCTTCCAGCCTGCGGCCCGCCATCCAGTATGCAACGCCCAGATGATAATTGATGGCCGGGTCCTGTGGCATCTGCTCGGCGGACTGTTCCAGCAGCGGCAGGCCTTCGCTCACATGGCCAAGCCGCATGAGCACCCAGCCCACGCTGTCGCGGATCTGGTTGTCGGACGGAGCCAGCGCCAGCGCACGCCGCAGGTAGGTTTCCGCCTGTGCGGGATCCCCGCCATGTTCGACCATGGAATATCCAAGGTAGTTCAGCAGTTCGGCTTCATTGGGGGAAAGCTGGAGGGCATGCTGCAGCAGCACGCGCGCCTGTGGCCAGTGGTTCTGGCGTTCCTGTGCTATGGCCTGCCCGAACAGCAGCCGCCAGTCATCGCCTTCCAGCTGGTGCGGTGTCAGGGCCACGGCACGCTGGTAGGCATCCAGCGCTTCCGCCCATTTCTGCTGGTCCAGCAGCGCATCGCCAAGGCTGGACCACAGCATGCGGTCATCAGGAGCCTGCCGCAACAGGTCACGCAGTTCCTGCGCCGCCTGCTCCTTATGCCCCATCACGACATCAAGGTCGGCCTGTTCGGTCCGGTAGACCGGCAGCAGCGGGTCGTCCGCCGGTGCGCCATCCAGCGCCTCACGCGCCTGCCGGTCCTGCTTGCGCAGATGCAGCATGGAAGACAGCAGCAGCCGGGCTTCCGAATCCGCCGGGTCCAGCATCAGCGCCATGCGCAGCATCATCTGTTCGGTGCCGCGCAGGGTGCCGATTTCCATTGCCATGTCAGGTGACTGGTGATCGTCATCCGGACCGTCATGCGTATAGAGCTGCTGGTCGATCAGCAGGGCGACCAGCCCGTATGCCTGCGCCAGTCCCTGCGTTGCATGGGTCACCACCGGGCGCTGGATCATGGCCATGATATTGGCGCGCGCCGCCTCCAGCACCGGCATGCCCGCGATACGCTGGTTGACCAGCGACTGCGCATCGGCCACATGCCCCTGCGTTACCAGCCACCGCGCCATGACCAGCGAGGTGAACAGATCGCCGCCCGTCATGCTGCCGGCCTGCCGGAACAGGGTATCCGCCCGCATCTTCTGGCCCGACAGCTGGGCCACCAGGGCAGCATGGAGGGTATAATATCCCCCCAGCGTACGATCCTGCCGGGCTGTATCAAGGGCGGCCAGCGCTTCATCCGTCCGGCCCGCGCCCTGCAACGCCCATGCGCGCAGCAGCGGGCGCAGCAGGGTCATGAGCTGGTCCCCGGGCGCGCTCTGGTAGCTTGCCAGCGCCTCGTCCCATTTTCCCGCAAGGGCCGCGGCATTGCCCAGTACCAGCGCGGACATGACGCCGGGTGTCTGGCTACGCGCCAGGGTTGCGGCCTCCGGCCGGCCGGCCAGAATGCTGTAATAAAACGCACGCTCACTGAACAGGTGGTATGTGGGGGCCAGCCGCGCCGCATTGCCAAAGGCCTGGGCCGCGCTGGCGTTATCACCCTCACTGGCGGCGACGCTGCCGACCAGCAGGTTGGTGGCCAGGTCCTGCTGCCCCGCATGGATAATGGCTTCAGCCGGGGTTGCGGCATGTATTTCGCGGTTGGGAATCCCGGCGATGAGCGGTACAACAAGGGAGGCCACGACCATGCGTGACAGACGAGGTAAGAGCATGACGCCAGAATCTACCGCGTGCGGCGTCCGCTGCCAAACCCCGCGCATGGGGGCAGGACGGCGCGTGCGTGCGTTGCCTGTGCGGGATATATCCATCCGATGACTGATTCCCTGTCCCTGTTGCGCCTGTATGTCGAATGGGGCGCTGATGACGCGCTGGATCCCCACCCACATGACCGGCTGGCGCTGACGCCCACGATACACGACCACTCCCGGCCAACACAGCCCCCCCCCATACAGCCAGATGCGGGGAATGGACATAGAAAACACCGACCGGCGCCGCCCCCCCCACGCGGGTCCGCCACCCTGATCGACCAGGCAGCGGCCATGGCGCGGGAGGTTGCGCAGGCGGCGCGCACGCTGGCGGAACTGCACGCCGCCATCCGCGATTTCGGGGAATGCAGCCTGCGCGATACCGCGACCAGCAGCGTATTTGTGGAAGGACCGCAGGGCGCCCCGCTCATGCTGATCGGCGAGGCCCCTGATGCGGATGAGGATCGCGGCGGCCACCCCTTCGCGGGGGAAAGCGGGGCGCTGGTCAGCACCATGTTCGCCAGTATCGGCATTGACCAGGCCAGCCTGCTGCGCGCGCCGGTCATTCCGTGGCGACCGCCCGGCGGCAGGCCGCCCTCCGTCGCCGAAACACGGATCTGCCTGCCCTTCATCCAGCGCACGATCGTACTGGCGCGCCCCGCACGCGTGGTTCTTATGGGCAACCTGCCGGTATCGGTCCTGCTGGACCAGCGCACCACGGCGGCACGCATGCGTGGCCGCTGGCGTGACCTGCCCCTGCCTGCCGAAAGTGCGGACAAGGGTGCAACCCCGCCCACGCTACAGGCGTTGCCCATGCGTCATCCACTGCAGCTACGCGCCAGCGCCACGGCCCGCCGTGATGCATGGAAAGACATGCTTCTGATCCGTGAAGCAATCGGAAACATTCCTTCAAAATCATAAAGGGTATTAACATGATCATGCCCGGCATTAGCTTGGGGCAAGGCTGTTATTCATTCTGGCTCAAGTGTATGTTTTTTACTGTTTACATATAGTTCCTGCATCTGTTCTGAAAACTTATTTACCTTCCCGTAATACGATATCTATTGCTTTCCATTCGCGCAGGGCTTACATCCGGCTCCGCTATGCGAGGGACAATCAATACCCCCCATCACGCGGTGACGGCCTTTCTGGCTGGCGCCGCATTTCTGGCAGGGGCTGCGTTCGCGCCGCTTCGTGCCCAAACAGTGGAAGCCGGAAGGGCGGATCAGGATCCTACCCCCCACGGCGACCATAACGAGGAAACGGCACTTGCCCTTCCGCGCCTGCCCACGCATGGCAGCGCCGGGCTGCCGCGTCCCCTCACGCCCGATGACGTAAGCCGTATCCGCCGGGTGTTCCGGCTTCAGGCTGATGGCAAGTTCGATGCCGCCATCCATGAAACGGCCGCGATCCACGATGATACCCTGCTGGGTGATATCCTGGCCGCGCGTTATCTTAATCCCGCCTATCACGCCAGTCCGGGACAGCTGCGGCTGTGGCTGCGCACGTTCTCGGGCCTGGCTGATTCGCCGGCAATTTATTCCCTGCTGTCCTCCATGCCCAACAGGGGCGGCCCCCTGCCGCCAGCACCCGCCCATAACGCGCTGGACAGCAGCCATCCGCCCCAGCATATCCACCTGCCGGAGGAGGATGACCCCTCGCTCCGTGTCTTTACCCGCAGCAGCCTGCTGGACCACACGGTACGCGAACGTGCCGCGCAGGGGGTAAAGGGGGCACGCAGCGCCCTGCACCTGATTGCGGTGACGCCGGGCATAAACGACCTGTATGCCGCGCACCTGCAGGCGGAAATCGCCATGACCCTGTTCAGCGCCGGTGAAAACCGGCAGGCCATGTCGATTGCACGCAACGCCTTTGAACATTCTGGCCAACGGCTGGGTCTGGCGGGTTATGTGGCCGGTCTAGCTGCATGGCGGCAGGGACGGCCCGACATGGCCGAACCCCTGTTCGAGGCCGCATCGCGCGCCAGCCTGACACCGGGCAGTATTCGCGCCGGCGCCGCCTACTGGGCCGCACGCGCCCATCAGGCGACGGGGGACGTGGCGGCCTATCACCCATGGCTGCACCGCGCGGCCGCTGCACCGCATACATTCTATGGCCTGCTGGCGTCACAGATCCTTGGCCTGCGCGCCCCGACCCCGAAATCCGTCCATAGGCCTGACACGATCGGCCCGAATGCGGCCATGACGCTGGCGGCAGAACAGCAGACCATCCATGCAGGCAACCGTGTACTGGGTGAAATCGATATCGAGGCCGTGGCCGCCACACCGGCGGGCCGCCGTGCCTTTGCCCTGCTGCAGGTTGGCGAACGTGACCGGGCGGAAGCCACCCTGCGCCGCATGTGGCCCGATATCCAGAACGATGCCGCCCTGTGCCGTTCCACCCAGATGGTGGCCGATGCCATGAACATGAAGGACCTGTCGGCCCAGATGCTCATGCTGATCGACACGAACGAGAGTGAGCACAGCACCCACGACTCCCGCTTCCCCCTGCCGCCGCTACAGCCGCAGCATGGTTTCCGCATGGACCCGGCGCTGGTCTATGCGCTGACGCGGCTGGAATCCAATTTCGACACCACCGTCGTTTCCGGGGCAGGCGCGCGTGGCCTCATGCAGCTCATGCCCGTGACGGCCGCTTTCATTACGCACGACAAGGACCGTTCCAACCGCCGTTCCGTAGACCTGCATGACCCTGCGACCAACCTCGATATCGGACAGCGCTATGTGCTGTACTTGGCCCAGCGCTCCACACAGACCGGCGGGACGCATGTCCCCCTGGGCGGCGACATGATCCGCATGCTGGCCAGCTATAATGCCGGGCCATCCGCCATTTCGCGTCATAACGCCACGATGGACGACGGGGAAGATCCCCTGATGTATATCGAAAGCCTGCCCAATGCCGAGACACGTGATTATGTCCGCCGGGCTTTCACCTATCTGTGGATCTATGCCGACAAGCTGGGCGTCCAAACGCCTTCGCTGGAAACACTGGCCCGCAATGAGTGGCCGGGTTTCGATGCGGAAATCGCCATGGCGAGCCATACTGGCCACACCATTCATTAACGGATCTTCCGCATCCGTTTGCAAAAGGGGCGTCCCATTGCTGGGGACGCCCCTTTTTTGAAAAAGGCGGCATCCGAAAACTTTCACTCTGTTTGGTTCTCAGTTTTCCGCCAGCAGCTGCCGGCTGGCCTGCACGCGCACGACGCGACGGCCTTCCATTTCCAGCACCTCGAACAGCCAACCGGAAAACACAACCTTGTCCCCCCCGGCTGGCACGCGCCGCAGCAGGGCCAGTATCAATCCGGCAAGGGTGTGATAGCTGCCTTCGGCGGGCAGGTCGGACAGGCCAAGCCGGTCCTTGACCTCATCAGCGGGCATGGACCCGTCAAGCACCAGCACATTGTCATGGGCCAGACGCTGGGGCGGGGTGTTGCCCGGTTCATGCTGTTCACCCACGATGGCACCGAACAGGTCGGATGAGGTCACGATTCCCTCAAATGATCCATATTCATCCAGCACCAGCGCAAGACCCAGCGAGGACGCCCGCATGCGTTCCAGCATGTCAAAGGCCGACAGCGTATCGGGCACCGAGATGGGGTGACGCAGCCCGATCTCGACCGACGGGCTTTTACCGTCCAGAAACCGGTCCAGCATATCCTTGGCCAGAATCACGCCCACCGGGTTGTCCACGCCCCCTTCACACACCACGATGCGCGAATAGGTGGTCGAACGCAGCACCTGCAGCAGTTGCGCGCGCGGCACGTGCCGTTCCACCCAGCACAGTTCATTACGTGGGGTCATGATGGCGCGAACGGGCCGTTCAGCCAGGCGCAGCAGGCGTTCGATCATGTCACGCTCCTCCTGCTCCAGCACCCCGGCCTGCGCCCCTTCGGCAATATAGGCGCGCAGTTCCTCGACCGAGACGGACTGCCGGATCGCGCCACCTATCCCCATAAGCTTAAGCACCAGTTCGGATGACCGTCCCAGCAGCCACACGATGGGCCGCGTCAGCCATGCCATCCATTCCAGCAGCAGGGACAGGCGGGCCGCGATCTGTTCGGGCTGGCGCAGCGCGATCTGCTTGGGCACCAGTTCCCCCAGCACCAGCATGACGGCGGTAATGCCGCTGACCACCAGGAACATGGCCAGTTCATCGGCAATCGAACGCAGGGCGGGAATATGGGCCAGCCAGCGGCTGACGCCAGCCTCGATGCTGTTGCCGCCAAAAGTGCCTTCCAGAATCGAGACAAGGGTCATGCCGATCTGGACGGTGGGCAGGAAACTCTGCGGGTCACCGGCCAGTTTCAGGGCACGGTCCGCCCCCTTGATACCGTCACGCGCAAGAATGGCCAGCCGCGCCCGGCGGGCGGAAATCAGGGCCAGTTCGCCCATGGCAAAAAGCCCGTTGAGCAGAACGAGGCATAATATGACAATCAGTGAGACAACCATGATCCCGCGATCCTACAGCATAATCACGCACACGGGCACACCACGCATATGCCTGAAAATACCCACATAAAAGAAAAAGGCGGGACATATGCCCCGCCTTTCCCAAACGCAATACGATGGAATGCGTGATCAGTCTGCCGCGTCGGCCGTTTCAGCCGGGGCCGCCACCTTGTTCACGCGCGGCGGGGCCGCGGGCTTCTTGCGGGCGGCAAGTTCCTCCATCTTGGCGTCAACGTGCTGGGTAAACACGTATTCGGCCGGACGCTGGTTGGCCAGCGAGATTTCGGGCGCCATCGGCTTTTCCGTCTCGGGTCCGAACAGGGCGACCTTGGCAATGTGCCAGGGCCTGCGCACGGCATCCATGACGGCGGTCGATTCGTAACCGGAATGCACCATGCAGTCGGCGCATTTTTCGTAATTGCCGGTGCCGTATGCATCCCAGTCGGTATCGGCCATAAGCTCTTCAAAGCTCTTGGCATAGCCTTCACCCAGCAGGTAGCACGGGCGCTGCCAGCCAAAGACGTTACGCAGCGGCTTGCCCCACGGGGTGCAGTGGTACTGTTCGTTACCAGCCAGGAAGTTCAGGAACAGCGGCGACTGCGTGAAGCGCCACTTCTTGCCCTTGCCCAGACGGAAAATGTCACGGAACAGCTGCTTCGTCTTGTGACGGTTCAGGAAGTGTTCCTGATCCGGCGCGCGCTCATAGGCATAGCCCGGCGCGGTCATGATGCCGTCAACGCCCATCGCCATCACTTCGTCAAAGAAGGCGGCGACGCGCTTGGGATCAGCGCCATCGAACAGGGTGCAGTTGATCGATACGCGGAAACCACGGGCCTTCGCCTTCTTGATGGCGGCAACCGCGCGTTCGTACACGCCGTCCTGACACACCGATGCGTCATGCATCGCCGGGTCACCATCCAGATGCACATCCCATGAGAAGAAGGGATTCGGCTCGTAATCATCCATCTTCTTTTCCAGAAGAAGGGCGTTCGTGCACAGATAGACGTACTTCTTGCGCGCGATCAGGCCACGGATGATATCGGGCATTTCCTTGTGCAGCAGCGGCTCACCACCAGCCACGGCAATGACCGGCGCACCGGCCTCGGTATCCGCATCCAGGCATTCCTGCAGGGTCATGCGCTGGTTCAGGATCTGGGCGGGATAGTCGATCTTGCCACACCCGGCGCATGCCAGGTTACAGCGGAACAAGGGCTCGAGCATAAGCACGAGCGGATAACGTTTGCGCCGCGTGACATGCTGCTTGACAACATAGGCGCCGACGCGGACTGCCTGCATAATAGGAACGGCCATGAAACCTCTGCTCCTGCACCGGCCCAACGCCGGTCTCATATTTCAAGTCTGGTAGGGCGGATATGGTCACATCCCCCTACGAGAAAACAAGCCCAACATCACCCAGCCGTGCATTTAAAGCATGCCGAGGTTGCGGACTTGTACGACACATGAAGCCTTTCGCGAGGGTATAGGACAGAAACCATCCTGTATTCAATTGCTATCAGCTTTGGTGTGGCCAATTAACAACAGTCATAGAATTAGAGACTGTATTTACAGGCTTAACCGGAGTAACACATCGCGATTACGCTACGGTCGCCATGGTTTTCGTGCCATGAGCCGCCATTCATCGCCGCCGGAGCAGCCTGATGCCGGCCCCGATCCCGGGGCCGACAGGCCAAACCGAAACCCGGGTTGGTTCCTCCCCTGAACATGGGGCAAGGGCCAACGCAGAACAATGGACGCGAACATCATGGATCAGACCAAGCCCGCGATTCCGACCCTTGGGCGCTACCCCCAGCTTGACCGGGTGCGCGCGCCGCATGACATGCGT
>NZ_JBXAYQ010000017.1:0-69781 GCF_057359305.1 Komagataeibacter ossonobensis
ATCGCAAACCCATGAATCATAACCCGCTGAAATCACTCAACTCATTTTCGGTCAGACACTGAGGCGCTTTTTATTGGGTGTCGACCCTCATTGCCTAGGCGATTTCTAGGGGATCTCTGTTGCATTAGGAACGTCGTAAATATTCTCTGAAAATGCAGATGCGAGACGATGGTCTAAAAGCGCGGTTATGATATCACGGCATGTTTCAGGTGTAGGGACGATCTGTCCAGCAGCATTAAACGTTAAAGTCAAACCATACGTCAGATGCTGCTGCTTTAATCTGCTCATAAAAGCAGGATCTTTGTAATGACCTTTTTGACGTATTGAACACATACGGCGGAGCTGAATTTTATTGTTACCTACAAAATCTGTTAACGCATCCAAGGATGAAAAGATTTGCGAGAAATCTGTTTCTGCTTGGAGCACGTTAAATTCCTCTGCATGAGCTTGCCGATAATGTAGAACAGATTCAAAATTTGCTTTGTGTGGAATAATGATTTTATCGGCAGCGATAAAAAAATCTACGTGCTTCGATAGGGAGAAGGAAGGTGATTGATCCAAAGCTAATGCATTTTCTCTGAATACTATATCAATTACCTCCTTTCGGCGTTTCGTCCGCCATGAAGAATCTGTTCTTCTTACGGCGTGAAGTACATTTTCCCCATCGGTCAGTCGTACAACAAAAAAATAAGTATTTGTAATATGAGACTCTTTTTTGACTTTCTTTTGAGGTAGTGCGTTTGCAGATTGATTGACGATCAAGCTGGCGTGGGTTTCGTCAGTGTCGATAAGAAGAGCGCTAGATTCGTTGTTCTGAGCAAGAAGGCCATAATCATGCACTTCTTTGATACTGCTTCTAGCTTCGATGATCGCTTCCTTCAAAGCGGTATTGAGATCGTCATTTGTAGCTATCCAATGCCCGTTATAAGTGGGAGCTGCTCCACCTGCGCCTCCGGACTTCTTGAAAAGCCAGACCGTTAAGCCTGCATTGCTAACGTCAAAATTACTCAAATATTCTGGAATATTCATGATAAATCCTAAGGTTTAATAATTTGGATGTCTTGGACGGGCCATTGCTTGTAGATACCAGGCTCTAGATATCCTTTCACCAATGCACGTCCTTTATGTTGGGTATGGCTTCCAGCAAATGAATACGTAACGTCGTAAAGTCTCCAGCCGAGAGCGATGAGAAGAGGGTTAAGAAAAATCTGTCCAGATTTATGTGTAAGCCAGAACATCCAACCCAAAAATACACAGAACCCTACAAATTTATTTGTTTCATTGTAATCGACTCCCATGAATGACACCACATAAGGAAGTGTGTAGTTCATGAGATCTGTCGGAACATATTCTGCTTCACAAACAGTGATGTCCTGGGTTGGCCGAATTATTAAAAGAGAAATAATGGTTATCCCAAAGCATATCATTGTAATTATAAGAAAACCAATCGAATATTTCGCGTCATTCACAGGGATTGAACAAGTTCCCGTTTTGAGGGGCCAGCAGAATCCATGAACCAACGCTTTATAGTCGATATTTTGGGAGAAAAGAATCACTGCCAACGGCAGGTAAGATCCTAGAAATACCATAATTGCCGTTAAGAGCCGGAATTGCATATCGCCCTCCCTTTATATGGAATTATCCTATAAGGACGCACCCATCGCTCCAGAATATTTATTTTCCCAAAACAAGGATACCCAAATTAACGAAATCTTCTCATTTATCGACCCGTTGTGGCAGTTCGATTTGGTAAGGTCTTCGGTTTTTCGTTTCAGCCATTGAAGCAAAAACTCCCTATGCATTGTTTACTCCGAATGGGGTTTTCATTTTCGTCATTTCCCGGCTTTTTCTCCACGAGATAAATTCAGAACCTTGGCTTGATAATCTCCGTCAGGGTTAAGCTTACGTTCTTTTGATGGAACCTTTTCTTGACGAAGTCTGGCAAGCGTAACTACTTTTTCTTTTGTTTTAAAATACCCTACGGGAAGCGCCGTAATCATTTCCAAATCATTGTCAGAAAGCCCAAAATGACGGGAAACATGCTCTAGTGGCATTACCCCTTCGCGTACCAAAAGATCGACCGTCCTGCCTAAAAGCCTCGGTCTTTCCGGAGCACGCTCTTCATCACCAGGTTCAGCTTTACTACCCCAACGAGCTGAGCGACGCTTGAAAAGATTCGTGGCCTCATCATCATCCACAAGGCCCAGTGCCTTAAGACGCATTAAAATTGCCGCAGCAGAGACCCCCCATTTCCGTTTTAATATTAGTAGATCATCAAGCGTAGGATGCAAGGGAGCGTCTTGGCCGATACCATCAGCCGGCAGAAGGAATGCACCAGCAAAAGCATGTGCTTGCTTTTCCATCATGTTATATCGATCGCGGTTAGTTGCGCGTTCAATATGTTTATGCAGGATGCAGTGTCCAAGTTCGTGTGCGAGATCGAAACGCCCTCGAAAGCCATTGTCTTTATCGGAGGAGAGGAGAATACATGGACGTCCAAGCCTAGAGCTCCATCCTGAAAGCCCCTCGATTTGAGGTATTCCTGTTTCTTCTCTAACGAGGAGAATACCGGCGCTTTCTACAGCGAGGGCCAGATCCTGTACCGGCCCACGTCCTAAGCGCCAGAGTTTACGACATTCATCTGCTGAATCCTCAATATCTTCTTGGGTAATTTCTTCTGGATTTTGAAATTCCCGTTTTGGAAGAGAAACGTCTGGGAAGTCTACGAACTCAGTGAAACCACAGGCAACTTCTTCAGCCCATTCCAGACGTCCTTCGAGCATTGTCCGAGCAGCCACGTGGGCGGCTGCGTTACTCCGAAAGAGGGGCGTCGAAAGCGATGGCCGGTAAGGCTGCATGAACCAGTCAGGTGTGACATTCACTACCGAAGCCAGTCTGTTTAGCGCCTCAAATTCTGGGGCCTGCGTTCCCGCTTTCCATTTGCTAACTGTGCCGGGTGAAACCCCAACAAGAGATGCTAATTGTGCTTGGGTAAGCCGGCGCACAGCCAGAATCTGGCTGAGACGATCTGCTTGAAACCCATGCACGCCTCCACGACTCATGTCACTTTTCGCTTTCGTTCTGCTTTCTAAGCGCAGCCTTGAGGCGAGGCTGAGCCAAATCTTCTTGGGTCATCGGTGGGTCATCGTACCTGCGCAGAAATTTTTCTACATCTTCACGGAAAAGCCATTTGGACATATCGGCGTCAGGTACCGAGATTTGAATGGAAGTTGGTAATTCTGACTGATCTTTTGAAAAAACGGCCACAAAAAACGCGGCTATGGCAGTATGAGGCGGAGGCTCACTGAAGAGATCTGCTTCAACCCAATGACCAAGGGCTTCGTTGTAAGCACAAAGTCTGCGGCGGGTGATACTCCGCCGGCAGTTTTTCCATACTGGCCCGACGTTCACACGACCCAACATGATCTCGCCTTGATGTCCGACGATTAGATCATTTCCGTGAATAGGAGTTGGCGAGGCATTGTGAACTGCCAATGCAGTATGAAACGCTTCATTCATCAGAAAATGACGCTCTTGACCGAGGCCATTGGCGCGATGACCTTTGTTGAGATCCTTCGTTTTCGCATAGGCGCGACGAGCACCAGCGAGCAAACCCTCATTGATCGCATGGGTAACGTCTCGAGGGATCTCGGCCAAAAGAAGTTCGGCTATTCCCTGCTCATACTGAACCTGCTCCATTCCGGACCCTTCAACGCCAAGATTTCGCTTATGGGGATTTTAACCCAAAAAAATTTCGTTTAAAAGTCTTTATATGGTCAGGTGCGGCGTCTTAATGGGTGAAGGGATAACATTGGTTACTGACTGTCGATCTTATGAAAGAATAAGGCTAATGGCTCCGCCCTCGCGCCGGCAAGGGTTCGCGTCAGCGCGCTGACGCCGCCCGATGGGGTGTCCCCGATCTTCCTGCGCTGCGCTCCGTGCAGACCGGGTGATACCCCTCCCCATCGGTCGCCCTTGCCGTTGCTACCCCGCTGCTCGCCGCGAGGCAGAGGAACAGCGGGGGCTGTTCCTCGCGGAACAAAGGGCAGAGACAATGACCGGCAACACCAACACGGCGACCGATTTCCGCAATACCATCCTTAACGGTGACAGTGTGCAACTGATGCGTGCACTTCCCCGCAACGCGGTGGATTTCATCCTGACAGATCCGCCTTACCTGGTGAATTATCAGGGCAGGGACGGGCGGAAGGTGCGCAACGACGACAATGCACGCTGGCTCCGCCCCGCGTTCAACCAGATGCACCGTGTTCTGAAATGGGGTGGCTTTGCCGTTTCGTTCTATGGCTGGAACCGGATTGATTTATTTACCGATGCCTGGAAGGCGGCGGGGTTCCGCATGGTCGGGCATATTGTCTTTCGCAAGTCCTATTCGTCATCTTCCCGATTTCTCCGGTATGAACACGAAAGTGCCTACCTTCTGGCCAAGGGGAATGTAACGCCCCCGGCAAAACCTATCCCGGACGTGCTCGACATGCCCTATTCGGGCAATAAATTGCACCCGACGCAAAAGCCGGTGGCGGCTCTCCTTCCCCTAGTGGAAGCCTTCTGCCCGGTGGGCGGTCTGGTGCTGGACCCGTTTGCGGGTTCGGGTTCGTCGCTGGTGGCGGCTCAGCATCTTGGGCGCGACTGGCTGGGTATGGAACTGGACCCGGAGCACGCGGCCACTGCGACCCGTCGGCTGGCCTGGCACGGGGCAGGGAGGGCGGCGGCGTAAGCCGCCCCTTTCTTTCTTCACGCTTACCGGACGACCAGAAAATCGCGCCGGTCCTTCGGGACCGGCGGTGGAAACGCGCTGCCCGCGCGTGCGGCGCTCGCCGGCACGCCGGCTCGCAAGGTTCAGTGAAACAGGGTGCTGGACCGGTGCTTTTTGATCCAATCCCAACGCTGCCAAGTCAACGCGCCGCGTTCCCGGCGCGAGCGGAAGGCACCGACAGGCGGCGCCTCGGTCAGGATTGTCTGGCGCGCTCCGCGCGCTGTCCCGATCGTGAAAACGATGTCGGGAAACAGACTTCTATTCCCTAGATATATCCGAAGCGTCCCGGCATGTGTGGGGTGTTCCACTTCATGGGAAGGATGCGCTCCATGCTGCTCGGTCTCGGAATTGTCCTTGGCGTCGCCGGTATCGGTTTCCTGTGCTGGCTGCTGTTTTTCTGTGCGGTCTATGCCGCTCCCCTGTTTGTGGCGGCAATGGTCTGCACCACATTTTATGACCACGCCATGATGTCCGGCTCTCATGCCATCCTTGCTGGTATCGCCGCCGGAATCATCGTTCTGGTGCTCGGTCAGGCGATCCTCGTCTCCTCGCACGATCTTGCAATCCGGGGTGCGGTCTCGCTTTTGCTCGCCCTGCCGGCCGCGCTAGCGGGATTTGGTATGACACTGGGGTTCAGCGGGTTGGGCGATATGGGTGTCATTCCGGCATATATCTTCGCGACATTCGAGGTGCTGTGCGTCGGCGGGGCCGCGTGGACGCGGCTATGCGCCATCCAGCCCGCCTGAAGCCTGATCTTCCGGCAGGCAAGTGTAGGGGAGCGGTCAGTCCCCGTTGCGCGAGCAAGGGCAGCTCCATGGGATGAGTGCGTGTGCCGTCTTCATCGAAAGGACATGGACGGATGGATCGGGGGCCGGACCGTCCAGCTTCACGCTGAGATACACCTGTTCATACGGTGCAACGCAGGATCGGTGCGGCCCCTTGCTGTTTTCCTGTCCGGATGTGGGGATGATCAATAGCCACAGGCCCGTTGTTCGATACGACTGGTAACGGCCACGGATTGTCCCGAGACGCAGGGAGACGTCCCCATCAGACCCACGCCCCAGTCATGAAACACGACGGACTGCCCTGTCCCCACATAAGGCTGACGGTGCCGCACACCATGGCCTCTCGATATGGCCGATCTGCCCGAAGACCGGCTTCGCCTCGCCCGGCTATGGCGCAACGGCGTCCCGCAACTTTCTTCCCCTGCCGGCTGCGCCGTCATTCCGCGCGAAGCAACAAAGTTCCGTGCCGCCGTCCTCCGCGTTGCTCCGGCTTGCACGCAGGTGCGCCGCCGGTCGTCTCCGGGCTGTCGATGGCCATCGAGGCCACGGTGGTCGCGGCCCGATACAAGCCAGGAGACAGGACAATGATCATCGGTTCATTCAAGAAGGTCGGCGAGAGTTACGAAGGCGAAATCGTCACCCTGACACAGAAAATCCGGGGTATCCGCTTCGTGCCCGAAGCCAACCGGGCCAGCGACAATGTTCCCAACTTCCGGGTCCAGATCGGCAAACTTGAAGCCGGGGCCGCCTGGATCAAGCACACCACAGACTGGCGCGAATATCTCAGTGTGAAGCTGGACGATCCGACCCTTCCCGGTCCGATCTTCGCCAGCCTCTTCGAAGACGAAGGGGGCGCCTACAACCTGGTCTGGACCCGCCAGCGCCCGCGTAATGGGGACTGACCACCCCCGGCCCCTCCGGTTCGCCGGAGGGGCTTTCTTCTTCAGGCCAGTTATGGCTTCCCGTCGGTCGGTGCCTCTTCTGTCGCGACAACGTGGCTTTCATCCAGTAACGCCGCCGGCCGCACGCCCAGCGCCTGCGACGCATGCCATAGCGAGAGCAGCGTCGCGTTCTGGCGCCCGGTCTCGATCCAGCTGATATAGGCGCGGTCCACGCCCATCCGTTCCGCCAGGGCTTCCTGGCTGAGGCCGGCGCCGCGTCGCAGGCGCCTCACGTTCGCGCCGAAAAGTCCTCGGATGTCCATCCGCAGGATAGGAACGATTTGTGTATTATCGCGCTACGTATTATAATACACGGAACGTCAAACGCCTTCTCCCGTGATGCGCTATGGGCATCACGTGATGTCGCGGAAACTGAAGTTTCCTGCCCGTCTGGCGTGAATTGCCCCTCAATATCGAAACTACCCGGTCCTTGCCGGATATGTTCGGGATCGCCTCCCTGAGTCTTCGGGACTACCCGTTTCGGTCCTGCACCGGATACTGGGTCGAATCCATGACATATCGGGGGAGGGGGACGTGCCGACAATCCGGCCGTGGGATGCCGCGCCCCTTCGTCGCGCCTTCGCCGGGCTCGACCCTGCCGGCCTCGCCCAGGAATGGCTACGACACAACCCGGCCTACCGGCGCGATCATGCAGCAACCATGACGACGGGCAAGGTTGACGCCGAGGCATGGCGCGCTTTCGCCCGTCGCTGGGGGTTGCGTTTTCCCTGTCGATCCTGACCTTCCCGCATGGCTTGCCCCCGCTTTCTGGGATCCGGACATCGCGCCGGAGGTCGCCGTGCGTGGCGACGGGGGTGACATTCTGCTTCGGCTGGCACCCTATGTCCGTGTACGACATGACGGTCCCGATGGCATCCATCTCGTGCTGGACAGCGATTCTGGCGTGCTACGCATCGTCATTGTGGTCGATCGGCAGCCCGACGCGCCAGGAACCTGGTTCGTCATCGATGACGGGCACCTCGCGACCCGTCTGACCTGCGTTGCGCGCTTCGGCCGCCTGCTTGCCGGTCAATTACCCGGCCCAATTCCACCCGTCCTGCGCCTGAGTTCTCAGCAGAAACTCCGCCAGATACGCATGCTTTGCATCGCCGAAGGTCGGCGCACGGGAGTGGCGACACGCCGGATCGCGGCGGGCATCTACGGCGAGCGCATCCTGCACCTGTCCCGCAATGAATGGCGCGCCAGTTCATGGCACCGGGCTTTCTACCGCGATCTCGACACTGCCGGGTTCTACCTGAACGGCGGCCACATCGCCCTCCTTCACGGGCTGAAGCAGGGGGGTGACAGCCTGACGGCCTGAACTTTGTCATCCCTCCCCAAGCCCCATTCTCCGGCAGCGTCCTCCCATGAGCCGCGCCATTCCGCACGCGGCCCGATCCACCGGGAGGAAGACCCCATGCGTGTCCAGCCGACATTGCCACCGCGCTATCTGCGCACCCCGGATGCGGCCAATTTCGTTGGCCTGTCCATCCGCACCCTCGAAAAGCACCGGAGTTGCGGTACCGGTCCGCTCTACCGCCAGCTTGGCGGCCGGATCGTCTATGCCGTCGAAGACCTGTGCGCCTGGGCCGATCTGAACGTCCGGCTGTCCACCGGGGATGGTGGCGGCATTCCCTTGCCATCCGACCCGCGCGCCTACATCATCCGATTGCAGGCCAGGGCTCGCAAAGCCCAGCAGCGGAGTACCGGACGATGATGCCGGCCGCCGATAGCTGGCGCCAGCCCGACCGCCGCTTTGTGATCACGGGGTCGGCACGGCCCCGCGACATTCGCGATCTGATGGGGCGTCCGTTCTTCGCGCTGGGGCACATGGCGCGCCTTGAACCCCTTCGCTACCGCTCGCGTCAAATGGAGATCGTTGTCGAAGCCTCGGCTCCTCTGGGTATGGCGACGATCCGGGACGCCGATATCCTGCTCTGGCTGACTGGTCAGATCGTCGATGCCCTCAACCACGATTTGTGGGTGTCGCGCCATGTGCGCTTCACCCCGTGGCGGCTGTTCCAGGATCTGGGATGGGCTGACGGCACCCACCAGTATCGCCGGCTTTATGGCGCCCTCGCGCGTCTGGCGGAAACGCGTGTCACCACCAGCCTGCGGCAGGGGCCGGAGTGGCGCGAGAAGCCGTTCGCCTGGATCAGTGACGTCCGGATTTCCCGTGAGGATGGGGTGGCCCTGACCCTGCCGGACTGGCTCATGGAGATGGCCTGTGATTGCTCCCATGTCCTGAGCGTCGATCCCGCCTATTTCCGGCTTTATGGCGGCCTGGAGCGGTGGCTTTACCGTCTGGCGCGTCGACATGCTGGTCGGCAGAAAGATGGGTGGAGTTTCGATCTTCGTGATCTCCATGCGCGGTCCGGCACCCTCTCTCCCTGGCGGAATTTCGTGATCGACGTCGCCGGCATTACCCGCCGCAGGGTCGTGCCAGGTTATGACTGCAAGGTCATTTCTAGCGGAAAACAGCCAGTCCTGCGTATCTCCCCAACGGTATCATCCACCGGTTCTGTGTATAACCATGTGAATCCTGCCATTGGTCAGGATGCGGAACATACCATTGGTCACGGTGCGGAAATACCGTTGCTGACGGTGCAGAAAACGTCGCAATGCGTTGTTTTCAAAAGCGGAATCAGCCCCGTAACTTATATAACTAATATAATAACTTATTATGTAGGGGATTTCGGTCTTTTCGCTCCCCTTCCGGCCGCCCGGTCGGGGCGTGGAGAAAAGGCTCGGGAAGCGGTCGCGGATCGCATGGTCGGTGTTCCATGACCGGCCGTTCTTTCCGGCCGGACGACGCTGTCCTCACCACAGTTGAATTGACGTGGATCGAGAAGCGCATCGAGCACTGGATCCGGTTCGGGCATCCCGTCGAGGATCGCATTCTCGACCGTCGGCGCCGACTGATGAGCTTCACGCCGGACAGCGTGTTCGCCTTCATCCGCTGGGCCGCGAACGATTTCGGGACCGTCGTGTCCTGCATCGACATCGTGCGCGCCGTCAGGGCGTGTGAAGCCTGCCAGACCGTGCCGTTCGTGCGCCCTGGTGGCGAGAGCCTGCTGCGCCAGAGCGGCTGGCCAAAGGTGCGGCGCGTGCTGGAAGCGATCGACGGCGTGGAGGTGCTGGGGATCGATCCCGCCGCCGCCTGTCCCGATCACTGGCGGCACCTGCATCACCGTCTCACAGCAGCGCAGGAGCCGCGTCCCTATACGCGCGAACGTCATGAAGGATGGCTGCGCAGGAGGGCCATGTCATGACCCGGCGCGCCTGGTTCTTCGCCACGTATTTCGCCGTGCTCGGCGTGGGCGCCTCGCTGGCGTTTCATCCCGCGCCGCGTTGGGTCTGGAATGAAACGGCCAGCGTTCCGGTCGGGCTGTATCGCATCCAGCGCACCGTCCCGATCCGTGTCGGTGACATCGTCGCCATCCGCCTTCCCGAGCACGAGGCGACGCTGCTGGCGACACGCGGCTACCTGCCGTTCGGCGTGCCGCTGCTCAAGCCTGTGGCAGCACTCTCCGGGCAGAGTGTGTGCCGCAACGGCGTGCATGTCACCATCGACGGGAAACCGGCCGGCGATGCGAAACCCGTCGACCATAGGGGCCGCAAGCTGCCGGTCTGGCAGGGCTGTCAACGTCTCGGGCCAGGGCAGATCTTCGTAATGAACGCCGCCGTGCCGACCAGTCTGGACGGGCGGTATTTCGGCGTCCTGCCGATGGACACCGTCATCGGTCGCGCCGTGCCGGTTCATGTTCGTACGGGCGAGGCGGAGCCACCGCCGCCGCATTTCGATCCCCTCCCGGAACCAGATGATCCCATGCGGAAGGGACTGCTCCTGGCTCCACCAATGATGCCCGCGAAAGAGAGTGAGCCGCCCATTCAATGATGATCATTCAGCCCTTGAATTCTCTGTCACTCCCACTCTGTCTGAAAGGATTTTTCTCATGAGCCAGATCGGACTTTTCACCCGCACCGCCGATGGATTTGCCGGGCGTGTGCGCACCCTGTCGCTGGACGCCGAACTGACCTTCGTACCAGCGGAAAACAATGGCGCGGAAAATGCCCCGGATTATCGCATTCATCTGGGCAACGGGGATACCGGACCAGAACTGGGCGCGGGATGGAAACGCACCGGGGAGCGCGCCGGCGAGTATGTGTCCGTCGTCCTGGACGATCCCTCGTTCACGCAACCGATCCGCGCCACGCTGTTCCAGGCTGGGCGCGGCGGGCGTGAGTGGCAACTGGTCTGGAACCGGCCCGCAAAACACCTAGGAGGCCGGGAATGAGCCGCCGGCTTTTCATGTCCGCCGGTGTGCTGTCCATGCTCGCGCTGCCGCTCTCGTCCGTTCCGGTCCACGCGCAGGATTTCGACGATCTGGTGCGTCAGGCGGCGGAACAGAACGCGATCCCGGCGACGTGGGTGCGGGCGGTCCTGCAAGCCGAAAGTGCCGGCGATCCGCATGCGATTTCCGGTGCTGGCGCGATGGGGCTGATGCAGCTTATGCCGGGCACATGGAAGGACGTCCGGCGCACGCTCAATCTGGGGGATGATCCCTTCGATCCGCATGACAATATCGCGGCCGGGGCAGCCTATCTGCGATGGCTGCATGACCGCTATGGCGATGCGGGGTTTCTTGCCGCCTACAATGCCGGACCTGGTCGCTATGACGATCATCTGGCGACTGGTCGGCCATTGCCTGCCGAGACGATTTCCTACGTGGAATTCGTCACATGGCTGATGAAAAACCGATCGTCTGCCATTCATTTGCCCGCTGCCTTTTTGTCCTTTCCGGCTCGTTCCTGGATGACGGCTGCGCTCTTCGTTTCTGGCTATCCCGATGCGTTTCGAGCACCCGAGGCACATCATGTCGCTGCTCCCGACAACCTCTTCCCAGGGCATACCGGGGAGAGGTCCGGCATGGTCCCGCTGACGGGATCGGATCAGGTCCAGTGAGGCGTGAAAACCGCGGAAAAGGGCAGAAAAAGTGAGGGCTGGATAAAAGGCCGCACATCGCGGCTCGGTCGGGGTGGCTGTTTTTCGGGGTTTTTGAGGTCTTGTTGCGAGGTGCGTGGAAATTCCACACCTCGCGTCGAGGTGTCATCTCATTGATCCGAAGTGATCTTTCGCGCGGTGCAGGACATTTTTCATGAACAGGGACGAGGAATTCCGGGTCCGGCCAGGGCGCATCCGCTCTACCCGCGCCCGGCAGGCGCGACCCTTCGTGACGCAGGTGCTGGCGTCGGTGCAGCGGGCCGGTGGCAGGGTCTCCCGCGCTGGGAAAATCAGTGCCAGGCGTTGCTCCAGTTTCGGGCGCGGCAGGGCAGCCGCCCATGCTGCCAATCGCCTGCTGACCAGCCGTTCGCGGGGCGTCGTGATTAAGGCTCGTGTGGTGCGACATGCGCCGCGTGCCACGCCACTGGCGGCACACCTCCGTTACCTGCGTCGAGAGGGCGTGACGCGGGACGGGGAGGACGCGCGCCTGTTCGGCAAGGACAGCGACGACATACGGGCGTCGGACTTCGCGGAACGATGCGATGGGGACCGCCATCATTTCCGCTTTATTGTCTCCCCGGAGGACGCACCGGAGATGTCGGACCTGCGGGCCTTCGCGCGGGATCTGATGGGGCAGATGGAGGCCGACGTCGGCACGAAACTCGACTGGGTCGCCGTCGATCACTGGAACACCGCGCATCCCCATCTACACGTCATCGTCCGGGGCGTCGCGGAGGACGGTTCCGACCTCGTGATCGCGCGCGATTATATCCGCGAGGGCATGCGTGCCCGTGCTCAGGATCTGGTGACACTGGAACTCGGACCGCGCACCGATCACGACATCCACCAGGCGGTCGAGCGGCAGGTGAATGCCGACCGCTGGACCCAGCTTGACCGCCAGCTTCAGAAGGACGCCGAAGAGGATGGTGTCATTGATCTCGGACGCGCGCCGGGCGCAACGTCGGACGCCTTCGCCACCGTGAAGCTGGGTCGCCTGCGCCGTCTGGAAACCATGGGGCTGGCGCGCCAGGTCGGACTGGATCGCTGGCGGATGGACGAGAGCGCCGAGGCAACCTTGCGGGAGATCAGCGAGCGCAACGACATCATCAAACGGATCCACCGGGGGCTGGCGGAGCAGAAGATCGATCGTGCCGCATCATCCTGGGTCATGGCCGCCGAGGACACCACCGATCCCGTCATCGGCCGGTTGGTCGATCGCCGCCTCGACGATGAGCTACGCGGCACGGCCTATGCGGTGATCGACGGAATTGATGGTCGCACGCACCATGTCCGTCTGCCGCACCTCGAAGCCGCAGGTGATGGGGCGGTCGGTTCGATTGTCGAACTGCGGCGTTTCACCGACAAACAGGGACGTGATTGTATCGCGCTGGCTGTGCGTTCGGACGTCACGCTGGAGCGGCAGGTGACGGCGGAGGGCGCGACTTGGCTTGACCGGCAGGCCATCGCTCCGGAGCCTCTTGCCCTGGCGTCTACCGGGTTCGGCGCCGAGGTCAAAGAAGCGATGGAAAAACGCACAGATCATCTGGTAGAGCAGGGTCTGGCCAGCCGCGAGGGCGGGGGCATCCGTTATGCGCGGGACCTAATCGCCACGCTGCGCCAGCGGGAGCTGGACGCGCTGGGCCGGAGCCTCGCCGGTAAGTCGGGGATACCGATCCGGCGGAGCGGCGAGGGCGATCCCGTTACCGGTACCTATCACCAGCGTTTCAACCTGGCGTCGGGCCGGTTCGCGATGATCGATGACGGGCTGGGCTTCGAGTTGGTGCCATGGTCGCCGTCGCTGGAAAAACAGCGCGGGCGGGAGGTGTCGGGCATCATGCGCGGCGATGGGGGGATCGACTGGTCGTTCGCGCGCAAACGGGGAATGGGTCTATGACCGGGGAGGGTGGATGTCGGACGGCGGCGAATGGTTCTCGGAGAAGCCCAGCGACGTCATCGAGCCTTCAATCAGGTCCGCCTCGTTGAGGCACGGCATGACGATGTAGGTTAGCATCCTTGCAGACGCAGAGCCATCCTCAGCGACGGCAAGCAGCGGGGCGAGCAGGGGACGTGCGATATTCGCGAGCCGCCCTCAGAGTAGCCGCTCGGGTCGATCGCGCGGAAGCGGCCGTGGAACCCGCGTGTCGAGAGAACCTCATGCTGACGGTCTATGCCTTCGTCGCCGACGCGGGCGGCCGCACGGCAGCAGCAGGACGGATAGCCGAGCATCAAACCGAGCGCGAGCGTGTGGCGACCAGGACGGCGGTCGAGGTTGATGACCCTGCGCGCGGTTGCAGGATTGCGGGACATCGCGGCGAAACCGTCCGTGTCGATGCTGGTGAACAGTCCGAGCCGCCTGGCCCAGCGGCGCAGTTCGCCACCGTGTAGCCCCACTCTCACGCGCGCAGCCGGCTTCTTGCAGCGCAGGACGAGCGTGATATCAATGATCGCCGAAAGGGGCAGCCAGTCCGGGATCGGGACCATTAGTCTGATCCTTTCGTCCGCTTGAGGATGAGCTGCGCGACCCCAGGGAGGGCGGCGTCTTTGAATCCTGCCGCCTCCGCCGCCAGACGCGATGCGTGGTTGGACTTGCGCATGTGCAGGTAGAGCGGGTCATTGGCGCTCGCTTCGGCCGCCTTGCGGTAGGCGGCTCTTCCGATGCCCTTGCCCTGCTCAGGAGTGTTCAGGAAGATCTGCATGGACGCATGCTGGCCGAGCGGCAGCTGGTCGATCACGTTGACGAACACTTCGCCGGCGCGCGCGCCGTCCACCATCACATCCCAGTATTCGCCGCCGGCCCCGTCGCCCTTGCCTTTCGGTCCCGGCCTCTGGACGAGCTCGACCTTCGATGGGTCGATCTTCGGGCCACCCTTTGGCGGCTTGACGACCTTCGGCTTGGGGGTTGGCCGGGTCGGCTTGTGACGCTTCGCGGTCCGGCTCTTGGCGGATGGCTTACTCATAGAGGCTCGCGAGGTTTCGGCGCAGGCGCGCCTCGGCCGCCTGCCACATTTCGGAAGGGAAGAAGCCCGGCGAGAAAGCGACCGCGGCGTCTTTGATGCGCTCAATCAGTCCCTTTTCTCGCATTGCCGCGCACACCTCGTCGATCCGCCGGAGTACCGCCTCTAGCGGCGGGTCAAGGCTGCGCGTTCGGTCTGTCCAGTCGCCATCGCCGTCATACCGGTTGTTGAAGTAGTCCATGTCGACGTGGAGCAAGATAGGATTGTTCCCGATGTCGTCGAGCCAGTCCTCCTCGTCGTTTGTCGCGCGGTATCGGCCCGGACCGGTCCCCTTTGCCTCCTCTAGCGCGACTGCCGGGCGGTCGACTCCGGGCCGGAGCAAGTCGTCTCGTTCCACCGCCGCGCGGAACCGCCAATCGTAGGTTCCGCTGATCTTCGGCGGCTGGCAGAGCTGCCGCACGTCGCAATTCGGGAATGCGAGCAGGAAGGGCGTCAGGAAGCTGCCCATGCCGACAGCTCCGCTGTCGCATGCGGAGAGGACGGACACGGAATTCATGACGTCGAATGGCTCGTCGGTGATCATGTCCACGAGTTGGTCGCCTTCGATCGCCAGTCGCGGGGACATGAGGTCGCGATGGTCGTCGAGGTGAAGGATGGTGATTTGATCTGTGGGAGCGAGCTTCACGCGAGCCGCCCACTCGCACCATGACAGGAGCGACCACGTGTCGTAGAGGGAGGTCAGAACCCGGCCGGAGCGGTGTCGTGCCGTCGCCATGCCGTCAAGTCCGATCCCGCCCCATGCAGACAGGGCGTCGCGAATTTTTATGTCGACGTGGCGCTCGTGATCGAATGGCCATGCGAGGTCGAGCCGCCATCCTCCATCGATTTTGACAGCTTCCGCGTCTATATCGCAGAAGTAGGTCCTCAGGCGGCTATGGCGCGCATGCGCGTCGTCCGGCAGGAGATCGGAGCGGACACGAAGCGTCATGCGACCAGCGGCAGGGGCTGCGCCCGGCTCTCCAGCAGATCGGCGAGTGCGCGGCCGGCCCGCGTCAGGTCGCAGCCGCGCAGCGTGGCGAACGCCTGTGTCAGGTTTCGCTCGGTGTCGTTGAGTTGCGCCATCGCGCGGTCGCGTAGGCGCGAAGGTCCGTGATCCCTTACATACTCCCAGAAGCGCCGGAGCTCGATGAACACGAATATCGCGTGGAGGAGGCCGGATGCTGGACGCAGATCCTCTCGCCACGGGGAGACCACGAGGGAACCCGGGTGGGTCGTCGGGTGGCGGCGTTCGAACAGGTAGAGCTTTTGGTGCCGATATTCGTGGATGAGGGAGTCCGCGAGGTCGTATGCGTCGATGAGGCCGCCGCTCTGGCTTATTGAGACGTAGAGCGCACCTGGCACCGAATTGTCGCTGAACGAGACGATCTTGTCCGGGTGAGCCGAGAGATCTCGGACGAACTGGACCGCCGAGCAGATTGCTCGCAGTTCGCGCGCTAGAGCCGGGCGCCAAGCTTCCACGATGTTGAGCGCCTCGTCGACGATCACGCGACCCATTGTCGCGACCGTCTCGTCCTCGAAGTCGATGGTCTCTCCGAACGGCTTCCGCAACCACTCGTCGTGCTCTCCCACCTTCAGGCCAGGATCTCCCAGCCGGTCAAGTGCGGTGCGCGCGTAGTCGGTATCGATCGGAATGGGCCGTCCGTCGACGTCGAGTACGGCGCGTCCCGCCCGAGACGCTAGCAGCGCGCGGTGCCAGGCCACTGTGCCAGCGTAGCGTACGAGCGCACGAAGGTCCGACTGTTCCAGCGGCGGCACTGTTCCAGCCTCCTGCAGTTCGAGAAATGCCTCCGCGAGCGTCGCTGCGTCCTCATCAAGAGCGTCAGCGTGCAGTTCGGCCATGATCCCGGCGCTCGCCTCGGCGAGTTCGAAGGCGCCGACGTCGAAGTCTGGTAGCTCCTCCGTAGCTGGCGCTTCGGCTACGAAGGTCTCTGCTAGTCTGCGCCGGACGTGATCGACGAGCACCTTCATCTCCCCGCAGTAGACGGTCGGGTTATCGAAGCTGCCATCGCGATATCGGTGAGGCACCGAGCCCCCGCCGCAGACGTCCACCACCTCGCATGCTCTGCACAGATCGCTGAGGCCCGACTTCGTCAACAACCGGCGGTGCGCCGTGATCGCCGTCGAGGAAGCCAGGCATTCGATCGGCGTGTTCATTACCGAACCAACTAGGCGCGTCGCGCCTTCGCCGGCCACCTTGAGCACATCGAGGTCGTGCCAAGTTCCGTCTGTCTCGACGGAGAGCAGGCTGACGTCGCCGAAGCCGAACGCATCCGTTCCAGAAGGTAGTCCGGCGTTCACGTCAAGCAGCGCCTCGAATGTGCGCACGGGCAGTTGCGGATAGCGGTCTAGCCAGATGTCGAAAGCCTCGATCAGCCAGCGCTCGTAGAGCGCTGGATCCGCCTTGCGTCCGGGAGGGGGGCGGTCATGATGCGAATCCGGCAGCAGGAAGTCGAGCTTGGGGACTTCATGCTCCGCGAAGTAGGCGAGGAGGCTCCCGGGCGACACGGAGGTGTCGATGACGGCGATCACGCCAGCGAAGACTGTGGGCCGTCCCTTCAATCGCTTGAGCGCGGCCTCAACCTTGCTGAAGCTGGACCTGCCTCTTCTCGTGGTCCGGTGAAGGTCGTGGGCCTCCCGAGGTCCGTCCATGCTCAGTGATACAGAGATGCCCTCGGCCTCGAGACGGTCGAGGACGCTATCGGTCAGCAGCAAGCCGTTAGTCTGCAGTCCGAAGTCGACGTCAACGTTCGGAACGGCCGACCTAATCCTGTGCGCGAAGGCAGCGAGTTGGTCGACGCCGGCGAGCAGAGGCTCGCCGCCGTGAAATATGACGGCAGTACGCCGCAGGCCGACCGATGCCGTGTATTCAGCCAGCCGTTCGGCGAACGCGTCCTGATTCGCTTCGCTGAGTAGCCGCGGCATGCTCCGCCAGCTCTGATCAGCATGGTGGTAGACATAGCAATAATCGCAGTCGAGGTTGCATCTCGAGGCTACCTTAACGAGGAAGGAAGTGATCCTCGCCGCAGACATTGGGGAAGCCCCTTACGAACGACTATGACGGTGGTGCATGCGGTCGTAGCTGGTAATGACCTCGCTCGCCTGCGCATCGGCAAGCACACGACGTTGCAAGCGCTGCAGTGCCGGATTCATCGTCGACGACTTGAGGACGCGTTCGCGGACGGTGGACGACGTAAGGGCACTCTCACTGATGGTATTAATATCTTCAACAGTCTGCATGAATTTTCTCCTTATAAATCAATGATAGTAGAAGGTACCTAAATGCGCAACGACAACGTTATATTGTTCGAACCATGTGGACGGCCAAGGCCAAGCCTCTTTACGACATGATCCGGATGTAATCCTAATGTCTTATCTAGCTCCATTTGCCATTAATGATTTCATGACAATTTGGAATAACTCTTGTGCATTATTTGTACACCCCTGCCCGCCGTGCTCCATGGTCTTTTTTTTGTGTTCAGGAGAGTTCGAACTCGCATAGAAGAAAAGAGGGGTCTGGTTTCCTTGTTGTCTCAATTTGTCCAACAAGACATATCCTTCCTTGGTTCCTTCTCGGCGTTCCATGTCTGAAATGACAGCAGCAAATCGTTGTTTTGATAATTCTCCAAGCGCCTCGTCAGTTGAGATCGCCAAGGTAAACCGGAGGCCGAAAGCTTCGAATGCCTGCCGCTCATGAATATTGTTATTAGGTCGGTCATCGACCCAAAGAACGTGATTTCGCCACTCATCACCTTCCGCATGTCTGGAAGATGCAACCTTTTGAACCACATCTACAATTTTCTCTACGTCGTCGTATAGACTAATTTCCTGTGTCTTTGTTGAAGCCATCGCAAGCGACGCCGCAGCCGAGAGTTGCATACGAACCATGTCAACATAATGTTGTTCGTTCTTGAAATCTGCCGGGGCAAAAAGCTTTCCTGTGTGATTGCTTACAAGCCATGCGAAGACCAGCAAAACAAGAACTGGAAATATTACTAAGAAATATACTAGAGGAATCCGTTCTTCAGAAGTAAACGAGCACGAAAATCCTGTGATGAGTGCAGCAAACCCGTACACAAGAACAATAAACAGAGCAATAATGCCAAGAGGGTTTCGGGCGAGAGTTGTTGCGGTTTGTCCGAATCCCTTAATATTCCCGTCCATCATACCTCTCTTAGCCGAATATCGCACGCCAACTTTCACTTGCTCCGCCCAACAAATCCGGTGATTGTTCGCTGATTAGCCGATTTGAGTGGGATTACGGTATTTTTTACGTTACTGATTCGAAACACGCCAGCCCTCTTTTCGAATCATCCTTCAGTGATAAGCCGAGCTGCTCATGTCCGCTATGGAAGAGACACTCGGAGATCCGTATGTCCGACTTGGGGGCGAAAAGCAGAGCGTCTGGTATCGATAATAAAATTTTTAATAATTCTTATTTATATATATTCATTTGAAAATGTTTATGTAACGAATTCAGGAAAAGACAACTTGTCCGGTATGCCATCCTATGATTAACGTTATGGATATGTTCGGCAGCACGGGCCTGTATAATGATTTACCCGTCGGTAAAAATCCTCAGCTTTGCAAATATTCTTGAAAACCCTTCATTTCCATTGGCCCTCGATACGTACCAGCGCGGTTTTGTCTGGTCCGACAAGCAGGTGTCCATCCTGCACGATGACCTGGTAGCGTACGCGCATGCTCCGACACCTGATGTCCCCTATTATATGGGCACGCTCCTGCTACATGAATGCGCGGAAAAAAGGAAACGGTTCATCATAGATGGCCAACAGCGCATGACGGCCCTGTGCCTGCTCTATCAGCAGGCTTTCGGATATTTTCCCGCAGGCCAGGACCTACGATATTCTCGCGCATCCGCAGGCGCCATTTCCGCCGCCCTTTGTCTGCTGAAAACCACACCGGGCAGTATAGAACCATCCATTTTCGGAAAAATTTATTTTACGGTCATTATTGTTGCCGACGTTGACATGGCTTTTTCGTTTTTCGACACGCAGAACAGTCGGGGCGTACGGCTTGAGACGACCGATCTTCTCAAGGCCTTCCATCTGCGCGCTATCGCACAGTGTTCGGACAGCAGACCCCAGGAAAGCCAGAAGAGTCTGATTCACGGTTTGCAGGACCATTGTGCAAAACGGTGGGAGATCATGCAGAAGGAAACGGAAAAGCGGCCGGATGGACAGAAGGATGGCGTGGATTTCGCTCCCCGCCTGTTTGAACTGTTTTTATGGCGGGCACGACGGTGGCAGGCAAACAAACGACCGCTCCCTGACCAGACCGGTCTCCTTGATGAATTCCAGAAGCAGACATGGCCCGCGGAACAGGGGCCCGATACGGTCGCGCTCTACCAGTCTCGCACAAACATCCGAGTGAGGAGCCTGGCCCTGTCCGAACAGGGAGAGATGATCCTGCACGGCAACCGGATCACGCTGGGAATGAATGTAGGGCAGCTTCCTTTTAGTCTCAGGCAACCCATCCAGCAAGGAGTCGGATTTTTTCTCTATGCTGACAAATATGCCAAATTGTACCAGAATATTTTCGTGGATCAGTCTGACAGATACACATATTTCAGGCGGGTCCTTGATGAGCTGATTCTAAAAAACCAGAAATATATTATTGAAATTTTTCATTTATCGTCCCTGACGTATGTCGACCAATTTGGCGAGGAATCCCTAGATGAATTTGCGCTGAGGCTGGAGTTTCTTTTTGGAGAAATCCGTCTTTCCCATGACAGGATTGCGAAAGAGACGGCCCAGAAATTTTTCTCGGACCTTCAGGGTGACGAACTCAATCTGCTGGATGTGATAACGCAGGCCAGCCACCCCCGCCAGGTGAACATATACCTGAAAAGCCAGGCCAAGTCCTGCCGGGAAACCTATCGTCAGGATCAGGCACCGATCGGCAGCACGGTCAAGGGACGATACAAAAAAGCGGTCCTGAAGTTCTTTGGAAAAGAGACGACCTCCCTGGCAGAAAAAGAGGCGTGGGTCGAATCTGAGATAGAGAGATTGCATGCAGAACGTTAAGTCCGAGTGGTGTACACTGAAGAGTATTGTAGATCATGACCCCACCGAGGCCTGGTTTTTTAATGTGCCGCTGTACCAGCGTCTGTATGTATGGGGTCACGAACAGATTTCGACCCTCCTGAACGATATCGCCAATGCCTGCGAACGGCAGGACACGCAGTTTTTCCTCGGAGGAATTCTAGTGGTCGAAACAACGACCGAGGAGGAACACAGGGCAAAGCGGCGTACCTTTGACCTGATTGATGGGCAGCAGCGTTTTACGACGTTGTTTCTGCTCAGCCAGTCACTGGGCTGGAGAAGGGAACTTTCCTCCTTCGGTAGGGTCGAGCGGAATGGGGGATTCACATCCCGCCTGAATTTCTCGGTGCGGCCCGATGTTAATCGCTATTTCGAGGCAATGCTTCAGGAGGCGGAGGATGCGTTGACCACTGTTCCAGACACACTGTTCATGCAGAATGCCCGGCAGGTCATGACGGCCTTCCGTGAAAAACGGGCTCTGGATGAAGCCGGAATAGGAAAAATAGCCCGTTATATTTACGAAAATGTCCGCTTTGTGCGTACGGAAGTCCCAAGGCAGATGGACCTGAACAAGCTGTTTGAAGTAATCAATGCTCGCGGCGTTCAACTTCAGCATCATGAAATCCTCAAGGCGCGGCTCCTGCATGCCATTCCCGCCGAAGAACGCCAGCGTTATGCTGCGTTATGGGATGCATGCGCTGACACGAAAGGCTTTGTGGACCAGACTTTACGTCAGGGGCGCGACAAACTCTCCGGGTCTGCCCTAGCGACGCTGTACAAGCAGCAAAAACTGGCCTGCGCCCCATGCGTGCGTGACCTTCTCGCCCGACAAGAAGCATTGCAGAAAACCGATGACTCCCTGTCGGGTTATCGCAGCCTGGCGCAGATTGCCAACGTGGATCACGAGAAGACCATGCAGAAGGAACAGGTAGAGGGTGACGATCACTGGGCAGACAGCATCATCGGTTTTCCCCTTTTCCTGCTGCATGTCCTGAGGATATGGCTTTATGAAAATAGCCGTAAGGATCTAGACAGGATACTGGATCGTGACCTAACGAAGATATTTGAAGAATTCTTTTTCTCTTCGGAAACGCCGCAGCAACAGGAACAGGATGCCAAAGGGTTTGTCGATCTTGTCTGGACGATCCGAGTGCTATGGGATGCCACAATCATAAAATGGGCCGAGGCTGAAATCAGGTCCGAGAGTAGGCCAGACCGTATTCATATGCTCTGCAAGACGTCCGTTTCCGGTGAAAAAACAACACTGAATCTGACAAGAAGCATTAATTATCAAGAAAATGCAGAGCTGTCTCTATTGCAAAGCATGTTGTATCATACACAGGAAAATACAACGCAGTATTGGATGACGCCTTATTTATATTATGTATATAAAAACCAAAACTCCTCCTCTGATTGCTACTTAAAATATCTGCGTCATCTGGATAATTATTTGCTAAGTGAGGAAACGGACGAACCGCTTGTAAAGCGCACTCGCTCCTTTATAGAGCACCCTTGGCGCACCGGACCGTTAACAGATTTCGCAGATTATCTGCGTGGCAGGCATGGGGTACATTTTCGTCATTACTGGTTTTACAAGCTGGATTTTGTATTGTGGCACAGTGCCCAACAAAGTGGCGCACAAGAAGAGTGGAAGAATTTCCGCTTCACAGCCAAAAACTCCGTAGAACATATCTCGCCGCAGCAACCCCAGCCTACAGACTATAATATTGTCAGTCCTGATAACAGGGATGATTTCGGCAACCTTGTTCTGTTGTCAGGGGGAATTAATTCGGAATATAGTAACAGACCATTCAATGAAAAGAAGATAAAATTCGAGAATATCAAAAAACATGGACGTATTGAATCTCTGAAAATGGACCTTATTTACCAAAATGTACAGTGGAATGATGAAGTGATGGAACGGCACCGAGAGAGCATGATTAAATCTCTGGAGAATTATTACCGAGAAGATATTTAACCATCTTGGAGCTCTGTCTGTTGTCTGTAAACGCGCCGCTGGGCCGCCGCTTCCTGTGCGTGTTTCATGCGCTGCGGTGCTCACTACCCATCAAGGCCGCTCTGCTCCGATGTTCAAAAACATACGATGGGCACAGCCCGTTCCGGGCCACGCTCGTTCACTACAGACAGTCCGTTTTCTGAAAGCCTGAATAACTCCTCTAATGACTGACATGAGGACGGATTCTGCCTGTCTGCTTATGCATCGAGCGGACAGGCTGTCCGGAGAAGCGAACCGTCGTTTATTGGGCAGCGAGAGAGGCAATCGGCCATCCGTAATGTCGATGTCCGTGACACAGCTACGCTGCCTAGACCTTGGTCAATTGGCAGTCGAGACGTATTGCCGAACCCCTCATTAGCCTTTAAAAATTGCCTCTCTGTGCTGAGCTAGATAGGTTGTCTGTGCATTCGTAAATGCGCCGACGTTAATAATGTTATCCAAGCCCCAAGCCGACCAAACCTCAGGCGGTAGCATGGCTGATTTCAGTAACGTTCCATCATTGGCAAAGCTAATCAGACCACGGTCAAACAATCGATCAACATGTGGCGACAACAGCAGGCCATTGCAGCCATCCAGTTTTTCCTGATCCGTGCAGTCCCGCCAGGGTTTAATATGACTGGCAATCAGAAAACGTGGATCTGATACACCAGTTATACGACACCGTCTTTCGTTCAGTCGCACATTGGCCTTAAACACGCCTTGCCCGCGGCGGGCTAGAACCAATTGCTGTTTTTGAGTCTCGCCAATATCTGTGCGTCCCATCACGGCCGTTTGTGCCTGTTCGTCTGCAACTTCACCTGCTTCGTCAACTGGTTCTGTCGCCACGATCTTCGAGACAGAAAGACCCATTTTGCCTAGCAACACTTGGGCAAATTCTTCCGAGACTTCGGTAAGGTACACGCCCTGGTTGCCATTGCCGTTAGGCTGCAGCGGCGCGTACTTAGTGGCTAAGAGAGGTGTTAACTCATCGATAAAGTCCTTGGGCCGTATGGGTCTCTCAGTGACCTCAAACTCAACTGGCACTAACCAACCCTCGTCGCTCCATTGGTCGCCTACACGACCCAACTCGGGCTTGCTCGCGGACTCAACAGGCCCCTGTGCAATGCCTACGGCTTTAATTTGTGTGTCGCAAAACGATAATACCAAGTCGCCCGGCTGCACTTCGGTCATCGTGTCATAAAAATGGTTGCGACCGCCATCTTTCCGGCGTTTGGGCGACCACAGGAACCCGCCTTCGATTTCCTGTTTGTAGGTTTGGTTTTGATTAACCCACCAATATCGCATGTTCACTTTGTACTTTCGTGTTGTGTGCCGAGTGGGCAGCGACAGTTCCAACAATCGAGTATTCGCTACCGCCCAGTTCAAGATCAGCAATTTGTCGCTGTATGTTCATTAGCTTCATCATTTACCCTTAACCGCCGAATCTTACTGATCATGTGTGCCTTGCCCACCGTAGATGGGGGCCAAGCGGAAGCCGCACCTCCATCATGCCCTGCTGACCAGTTCGTCCAGCGCTCTGATGATCGCGTCCTGATCGCGTTCGGCCAGGACGCCGACGGCGGTTCCGAGCCGCGCGGCGGGGACAGTCGCCAGGTCGAACGGGTTGGCAAAGACCTCCTCTCCCTCGACTTCGAGATACGGCGTCAGTGGATGGTCTGGCGGGGCGCTGCCGGACCGTCTGACGAGCGGCATGATGACGCGGCCCACGCTGCGCTCCAGACGGCTGCTCTGGATTTGGACGACGAACAGGATGTCCCGGTTTCGGCCGGGGTTCCGGTAGATCGCGAATTGCGGCATCTGATCAGAGCGTCGAGAATTCGTCGCTCAGGAAGCCGTGCCGCGCATGCAGATCGTTCACCGCGTCGATCACACCGTCAAGCCTACGCTGTTCGTCCTCGCGCTGTTGACGCGCGGATTGCAGGTAGTGGCCCAGCAACGTCTCGACCGTCGCCGAGAGGTTAGGCGTCACTTCCCGGACCTGCGCCAGCAGATCGGTGTTGAGCGACAGATTGACCGGGCGGCGGGGGGCGCTCCGGTCATAGGAAACGCCGAGGTTGGTACGGCTGGGCATGATCCGACTCCTTATGCGCATGTCGTGCGCATAAGATGAGGATGCCGACACCAGACCGCAACGGGCAAGTATTTTTTCGCTCCTGCCCGCTACGGTACGACGACCAACGGATCATGCTTGCGCCTTGGAAAAAGCCGGTTCTTCGCTGTCTCCCATAACGAGGGGAGGGATCGATGGACCAGCCGGGAACACGTATCCAGTGGGGGCAGGCGCTCGTGGCCCTGTCCATGATCGTGCTGTCCTGGTGGACGGCGACACAATGGACGGCCTGGGAACTGGCGTTCCAGCCAGAACTCGGCCGACCGTGGTTTACGGTACTGCACCGATGGCCGGTCTACGCCCCGCCGCTGTTCTTCTGGTGGTGGTACAAGTTCGACGCCTACGCCCCGGCGGTTTTCGCGCGCGGCGCCTGGATCGCGGGTTCCGGCGGGGTGCTGGCCTTCGCGGCGGCAGTAGCACTCTCCGTCCACCGTGCCCGCGAGGCGAAGCGCGCGGCGACCTATGGCTCCGCCCGCTGGGCTGAGGACGCGGAAATCTGTGCGGCGGGGCTGCTGGGCGAGGATGGCGTGGTGCTGGGCAAATACCGCCGGGCCTATCTTCGGCATGATGGCCCCGAGCACGTCCTGACCTTCGCGCCCACCCGCACCGGCAAGGGCGTGGGCATGGTGATCCCCACACTCCTGACCTGGCCGGGGTCGGCCATCGTCCATGATATCAAGGGCGAGAACTGGCAGATCACCGCCGGTTTCCGCAATCGCTTCGGGCGGGTGCTGCTGTTCGACCCCACCAATCCGGCGTCCTCGGCTTACAACCCGCTGCTGGAGGTGCGGCGCGGGGCGTCGGAAGTTCGTGACGTACAGAATATCGCCGACATCCTGGTCGATCCCGAGGGTTCGCTGGAACGGCGCAATCATTGGGAGAAGACCTCCCATGCCCTGCTGGTCGGCGCGATCCTGCATGTGCTCTACGCCGAGGACGACAAGACGCTCGCCGGTGTAGCGAAACTCCTCTCCGATCCGAAGCGGTCGATCGAGGTGACCCTGTCGGCCATGATGCGGACATCGCATCTCGGGAAGGCCGGGCCGCATCCCGTCGTGGCGTCCGCTGCGCGGGAACTGCTGAACAAGTCGGATAACGAGCGCTCCGGCGTGCTGTCCACCGCCATGTCGTTTCTCGGCCTCTACCGCGATCCGGTGGTGGCCACCGTCACCAGTCGCTGTGAATGGCGGATCGGCGACCTGCTGGAGGGCGAGCAGCCCGTTTCCCTGTATTTCGTCATCCCGCCCTCGGATATCAGCCGCACCAAGCCGCTGATTCGCCTGATCCTCAACCAGATCGGGCGGCGGCTGACGGAGGATCTGTCAGGCCGGGAGGGGCGGCGTCGCCTGCTGCTGATGCTCGATGAGTTTCCCGCTCTTGGCCGTCTGGATTTCTTCGAGAGCGCGCTCGCCTTCATGGCGGGCTATGGGATCAAGGCGTTCCTGATCGCCCAGAGCCTGAACCAGATCGATAAAGCCTACGGCCAGAACAACAGTATTCTCGATAATTGCCATGTCCGGGTCAGTTTCGCCACGAACGACGAACGTACAGCAAAGCGCGTATCTGACGGTCTGGGTGTGGCCACCGAGATCCGGTCGCAGAAGAACTATGCCGGGCACCGGCTGTCGCCCTGGCTCGGGCATCTCATGGTTTCGCGTCAGGAGAGTGCGCGGCCCCTGATGACGGTGGGCGAGGTCCAGCAACTCCCGGCACGGGAGGAAGTGGTCATGGTGGCGGGGTGTCCGCCCATCCGGGCGCGCAAGGCGCGGTATTTCCAGGACCGCCGTTTTGTCGAACGTGTCCTGCCGCCGCCCGATCCGGCGCAGCTGCCACGGCCTGTCCGGCCTGATGACTGGAGTGGCCGTCCATCTCATGCCACTCCTTCACCAGAGGAGACAGCACCGTCAGCAGCGCCCGACAAGCCCGACGATGCGGACAGTGATGAATCCCTCGGCACAGGGCGGAAGTGGTCACGCGAGCATGATCCGGCAGAAACCGGCAAACGCAAGCCGCGTGCGGCACCGGACCTTTTTGGTGAGGAACCACCACCGAATCCGGAAGCGCGGGACCGTGCCGATCTGACGCGGATTGCCCGTCAGGCCGGGCTCGACCGTGGCAACGATCTCGGGTTGTGAGAGCGTGATGAGAACATCCCCGAAGAAGGCGCGGCTGTCGGTCTATCTGGAACCAAAGCTGCTGGATGCCCTGACCGCCCATACGGCGCGGCGCGATCTGTCCCTTTCCCTCGTGGCGGAAGCCGCCATCGCATCCTTCCTGTCGCCCGATGCCGATGAGCGGCGGGAAGCGGCAATGAGCCGCAGGCTGGACCGTCTCGACCGGCAGGTCGCCCGCATGGAGCGCGATCTCGGGATCAGCCTTGAGACGCTGGCGCTGTTCATCCGCTACTGGATGACGGTCAGTCCGCCCTTGCCGGAACCGGCCGCAGCGGCGGCGCGGGCGCAGGGGGCGGAACGCTACGAGGCGTTCGTGGCTGCCCTTGGCCGACGACTCAGTCGGGGGCCATTTTTCCGGCATGAGATCCCGGAGGATGTGCCTCCCACATCGGAATCCTGATCCCGCGATCCGCAAGTAAAAACCGCATCCGTTACGATCCTGTACGATCGCAGGAAAATGCTGTTGAAAACGGCAGAAAACAGCACTCTCTAATGATCCCCGTCGTCATCCGGAGAGGCCGGATGACCCAAACGGACGGGGATTCCCATGGCGGTTACACCGATTGAAAGTGGTGCCCGACAGCGTGGGATTTCCATGCTGCGCACGGCGATGGGATCGGCGATCGCGGGGCATCTTGCCGATCCTTCCGTGGTCGAGGTGATGCTCAATCCCGACGGGCGGCTGTGGATTGACCGTCTGTCGGAGGGCCTGTCCGACACGGGCGACAGGATTACGCCCGCCGATGCCGAGCGCATCGTGCGCCTGGTCGCGCACCATGTCGGGGCGGAGGTGCATGAGGGTGCGCCGCGCGTATCGGCGGAACTGCCAACCGGCGAACGGTTTGAGGGATTGCTGCCGCCCGTTGTGACTGCCCCGAGCTTCGCCATCCGCAAGCCCGCCGTGGCCGTGTTCACTCTCGATGACTATGTCGCTGCCGGAATCATGACGGAGGGGCAGGCGGTGTTTCTGCGCCGCGCTGTTGCGGAGCGGAAAAACATCCTGGTTGCCGGCGGGACATCCACGGGCAAGACCACGCTGGTCAATGCCCTGCTGGCCGAGGTGGCCAAAACCGGTGATCGCATCGTGCTGATTGAGGACACGCGCGAACTGCAATGCGCGGCACCCAACCTCGTGTCCCTGCGCACAAGGGACGGCATCGTCATCCTGTCCGAACTGGTCCGTTCGGCCCTGCGCCTGCGGCCCGACCGTATCCCGATCGGCGAGGTGCGCGGTCCCGAGGCACTGGATCTGCTCAAGGCGTGGGGCACGGGTCACCCCGGCGGCATCGGCACGCTTCATGCCGGCACCGCCATCGGCGCCCTGCACCGCATGGAGCAACTGATTCAGGAGATCGTGGTCACGGTGCCGTGCGCGCTGATCGCCGAGACCATCGACGTGATCGCCGTCTTGTCCGGGCGCGGCACGCAGCGCCAGTTGTCCGAACTTGCCACCGTGGACGGGCTCGACCCCGCCACAGGCGCCTATCGCATTCATTCAATTGAGACCGATGGAGATTCCTAATGAACCTCATGCTGTTCCGCGTGCGTCGGCACGCGCCTGCCATTTCCATCATGCTGCTTTCGGTCGCATGGTGCTCCTCGGCCCTGGCCTCGGGCTCCGACATGCCATGGGAAGAACCGCTCAACCAGATCCTGGAATCCGTGCAGGGACCGGTGGCGCGTATCGTGTCGGTGATCATCATCACCGTGACCGGCCTGACCCTGGCCTTCGGGGAAACCTCGGGCGGTTTCCGTCGCCTGATTCAGATCGTCTTCGGACTAAGCATCGCTTTTGCGGCGTCCAGCTTCTTTCTGTCCTTCTTCTCCTTCTCGGGTGGGGCACTAATCTGATGGCCGCCGGATATGACGATGATGCGGTGCCGGGCTTCCATGTCCCGGTGCATCGGTCCCTGACTGACCCGATCCTGCTGGGTGGGGCACCCCGGACGCTGGCGATTGCCAACGGCACGCTCGGGGCGGCGATTTCGCTGGGCCTGCGGCTGTGGCTGGTCGGCGCGTTGTTCTGGATCGTGGGGCACAGCCTTGCGGTCTGGGGGGCGAAGCGCGATCCGCTGTTCGTGGAAGTCGGGCGGCGGCATCTCCGCTACCCCGCCTGGCTGCGGGCATAGGGAGATCGGCCATGATGTTTCTCAGTGAGTATCGCAACCGGAATTCCCTCCTGTCCGACTTCCTGCCTTGGGCGGCGCTGGTCGAAAAAGGTGTTGTCCTGAACAAGGACGGTTCTTTTCAGCGTACTGCCAAAATACGCGGTCCCGATCTCGATAGCGCAACGCCCGCCGAACTGGTCGGCGTGACGGGACGGCTGAACAATGCCCTGCGTAGACTGGGTTCCGGCTGGGCCGTGTTCGTCGAGGCGCAGCGCGTCCCGGCAACAGTGTATCCCGAGAGCGATTTCCCCGATGCCGCCTCGCACATGGTCGATCTCGAACGGCGCGAACAGTTCGAGGATGAGGGGGTACATTTCGAGAGCCGCTATTTCCTGACCCTGGTCTGGCTGCCGCCGGCGGAATCGTCCGACCGGGCAGCCCGGCTCATGTTTGAGGGCCGGGAGCGCGAGGGGCCGGACCCGCATGGCGTTCTGAATGCCTTCATGGATCGCAGTGACCGGCTTCTGGCGTTGCTGGACGGTTTCATGCCCGAGGCGGTCTGGCTGAATGACGGCGAAACCCTGACCTACCTGCACAGCACCATTTCGACGCGGAACCAGCGTGTTCGGGTGCCAGAAATTCCGGTGCATCTGGACGCCCTGCTGGTGGACCAGCCCCTCTCGGGTGGTCTGGAGCCAAAACTCGGTGACGCCTTTATCAAAACCCTGACGATTACGGGCTTCCCAAGCAGCACCTTCCCCGGAATTCTGGACGATTTGAACCGGCTGGCCATGCCCTATCGCTGGTCCACCCGTGCGATCCTGCTCGACAAGAACGACGCCACCAAGGTTCTGACGAAGATCCGGCGTCAATGGTTTGCAAAGCGCAAGAGTATTGCGGCCATTGTCCGGGAAGTGATGACCAACGAGGCGTCGGTCCTCGTGGACAACGATGCCGCCAACAAGGCGACCGACGCCGATCTGGCTTTGCAGTCCCTTGGTGCTGACGATGTCGGACAGGCGTATCTTACCGCGACCATCACGGTCTGGGACGGTTCCGCCTCCATCGCGGCCGAAAAGCTTCGTCTTGTCGAAAAGATCATTCAGGGTCGGGACTTCACCTGCATGGTGGAAAGCCTTAACGCCGTGGAAGCGTGGCTGGGGTCGTTGCCCGGCCATTTCTACGCCAATGTGCGCCAGCCGCCGGTTTCGACGCTGAATCTCGCGCATATGATTCCCCTTTCCGCCGTGTGGGCGGGATCGGAGCAGGACGGGCCTTTCAGGGCTTCGCCGCTGTTCTACGGCAAGACCGCCGGGGCCACGCCGTTCCGGTTTTCCCTGCATGTCGGGGATGTCGGTCACACGCTGATCGCCGGACCTACGGGGGCGGGCAAATCCGTGTTGCTGGCGCTGATGGCGCTCCAGTTTCGCCGCTACGTGGGATCGCAGATTTTTGCCTTTGATTTTGGTGGTTCCATGCGGGCGGCGACGCTGGCGATGGGTGGGGACTGGCACGATCTCGGCGGCGGGCTGACGGATGACAATTCCGAATTCCCTGCCGTCTCACTTCAGCCGCTGGCGTGGATGGATGATCCGGATGAACGGAAATGGGCCGGTGAATGGCTGGGGCAGATCCTTGTCGGTGAAGGGGTCACGCTGACCCCGGAGGTGAAGTCTCATATCTGGTCGGCCCTGAATTCCCTGGCGTCATCGCCCAGCCATGAACGCACGATCTCAGGTCTGGTCGCACTCCTCCAGTCCAATGCCCTGAAGCAGGCGCTGGCCCCATACTGCCTCGGTGGTCCTTATGGCCGGTTGCTGGATGCGGATGCCGAACGGCTGGGTGACGCCGATGTCGTGGTGTTTGAAACCGAGGGGCTGATCGGGTCCGGCGCGGCATCCTCGGTTCTCTCGTATCTGTTCCATCGGATTGAGGGCCGTCTGGACGGTCGCCCGACGCTGCTGGTCATCGACGAGGGCTGGCTGGTGCTGGATGACGGCGATTTTGCCGGCCAGCTCCGGGAATGGCTGAAAACGCTGCGCAAGAAGAACGCCAGCGTTATTTTCGCCACACAGTCCCTGTCCGACATTGCCAATTCGCCAATCGCCCCGGCGGTAGTGGAAAGCTGTCCCACGCGCATCTTCCTGCCCAATGAGCGGGCGATCGAGCCGCAGATCATGGCGCTCTATCGGGACTTCGGCCTCAACGACCGGCAGATCGCCATCATCGCCCATGCCGCGTCGAAGCGGGAATATTACTGCCAGACCCAGCGCGGCAACCGGCTGTTCGAACTGGGGCTCGGGCCGGTCGCACTCGCCCTCTGCGCCGCCTCCGGGAAGGGCGATCACAAGCTGATCGACCAGGTGCTGGCGGAACATGGGCGGGACGGCTTTCTCCCGGCCTGGTTCGAGGCGCGGGGTGTCACGTGGGCGGCCGACCTTCTGCGGAAAGGGGGTGTGTCATGACGGAAAAACTTTTCCACATCCGTGCAAGATTTTTCCGCCGAGCAAGCCTGTTGGCGTCCGTCATGGCCCTGACCGTTGGTGCCGGCGTCAGCTCGGTGCAACCCGCCCACGCGCAATGGGCAGTCTATGATGGGGCCGCGCATGTCCAGACCGTGCTGATCGCGGCGCGGGAGTTGCAGCAGATCGACAACCAGATCACCTCTCTGGCCAATCAGGCGCAGATGCTGGTCAACCAGGCGAAGAATCTCGCTACCCTGCCGCTGTCGACATTGTCGACGCTGCAATCGACGATTTCCCAGACCACCACGCTGGTCGGGCAGGCGCAGAACATCGCCTATTCGGTGACGTCGGTCGAACAGCAGTACCAGAAGGCATACAGATCGATTTCCTCGGGCATGTCCGACAGCGCGCTGTTCAGCCAGGCGCAGACCCGCTGGCGAAATTCCGTCGGCGGCTTCGAGGACGCGCTCAGAATGCAGGCTCGCGCAGTCGGCAATATCCCGTCTGACAACAGCGCCATGACTCAACTCGTTTCCGCCAGCCAGAGTTCGAGCGGCGCACTCCAGGCCGCCCAGGCCGGGAACCAGCTTCTGGCCCTGCAATCCCGCCAGCTTTCGGACGTGGTCGCCGTCCTGTCCGCCAATGGTCGGGCCGCCGATCTGGAACGGGCGCGGCAGGCGGTAGCCGAGGCGGAAGGCCAGGCGCAATACGAGCATTTCGCGCAGCACGACGCCTACGTGCCGAGCGCCGTCTCCATCTTCAATGACGGGAACTGACGGTCATGGCAGGCACGGGCATGACGAACGCAGGCGTCATCGACAATTTCCTGAACACCTTTACCACGACGATCGATACCGGATTCGGTCTGGTGAAAAGCGATGTCGTATCCCTGGCCGGCAGGCTGTCCGTGCTGGACATCGCCCTGGCCGGCCTGTTCTGGGCCTGGGCGGCGGACGAGGACATCATTCAGCGTCTGGTGAAGAAGACGCTCTATATCGGCTTCTTCGCGTTTGTCATCGACAATTTCGACGCACTCTCGAAGAAGATCTTCGACAGCTTCGCAGCCCTCGGCCTGAAGGTCGGTGGCGGCACGCTGGCGCTGGGTGATTTCGTGCATCCCGGCAGGCTGGCGGCGACCGGGTTTGATGCGGCCCAGCCGCTGCTGGATGCGATGCACCAGTTCCTCGATCCGATCCATTTCTTTACCGGCTTCGCCCAGATCGCGGTGTTCCTGATCTCCTGGTTCATCGTCATGGCAGCGTTCTTCGTGCTCGCCGTCCAGCTTTTCGTGGCGATCGTCGAGTTCAAGCTGACCACGCTGGCGGGATTCATCCTGATCCCCTTCGCGCTGTTCAACCGCACGGCCTTCCTCGCCGAGAAGGTGCTGGGCAACGTGGTGTCCTCCGGCGTGAAGATCATGGTCTTCGCCGTAATCAGTGCCATCGCCTCCTCGCTGTTTTCCCGGTTCACCACCTCCTACGGCGATAGCCTGCCCACCATCGGCCAGGCGCTCTCGGTGGTGCTCGCTGCCTTCGCGATGATCGGGCTTGCCATCTATGGCGGCAGCGTCGCCAACGGGCTGATTTCCGGCGCGCCACAGCTTGGCGCGGGCGCCGCTGTCGGCACCGGCATGGCGGTTGGCGCGATGGGCGCCGCTGCCGTGGCGGGCGTTGGAGCGGTTGCCTCTGGTGGGGCTGCGGCCGTGGGTGCCACCGCTGCCGCCGCGCGTGGCGGAGCTGCGATCGCGGGTGCGGCCAATACGGCTTATTCCATGGGTGCCATGAGTGCTGCTGGCGAAAGTGCCGGTGCCCGCATGGCAGCCGGGCTGGACGGTGTCGCCCGGGCGCCGGGTAGCGCTGCCGCGAATGCCGTGAAGAGTAAAATGTCCTCTGCGGCCACCGCCATGCAGCAGAGTTACGGCGAGGGTGCGCGAGGGGCTTCCACCGCGACAGGCGGACGCTTCACGGGAGGGTCCGATGCGGGTGCCGGGTCGTCCTGCGGCCCGTCAGGTAATGGCGGAGGGGGTGTTGCCGGTGGCGGTTCTGGCCCCGAGGGCACGCCACCCCGCTGGGCGCGGAGCATGAAGCGCCGCAACGCAGCCACCCATGCCGCCGAGGCTGCCCATATCATCCGCTCGGCCGATGGCGGCGGCGGAGCGGCGTCCATCGATCTGTCGGAAAAGGAATAAGAACAATGTTCCGTCGCTCCACCTCACGCTACGGGATCACGCCCGAGCCTGTAACCCCATACCAGAAAGCAGCGCAGATCTGGGACGAGCGCATCGGCTCCGCCCGTGTGCAGGCCCGCAACTGGCGTCTGATGGCGTTCGGGTCATTGTTTCTGTCCGCCGGCCTTGGTGCCGGGCTGGTCTGGCAGTCGGTGCGCGGCACAGTTGTGCCCTGGGTGGTGCAGGTGGAGCGGCTGGGGCAGGCGCAGGTCGTGATGCCCGCAACGGCGGGCTACACACCGACCGATCCGCAGATCGCCTGGTATCTGGCGCAGTTCATGCAGGATGTACGCTCGCTGTCGTCGGACGCCGTGGTGGTCCGGCATAACTGGCTTCGTGCCTATGATTTCACCAGCGTTTCCGGTGCCGTGGCGCTGAACGATTATGCCCGTCTGAACGACCCGTTTTCGCGCATCGGGCGTGAGCAGGTCGAGGTCGATGTGTCGTCGGTCATCCGGTCTTCTCCCGGAAGTTTCCGTGTTGCCTGGACCGAGCGCCATTACCGCGACGGCGCCTTTACCGGCACTGAACGCTGGACTGCCATCGTGTCCATCGTGCTGCGCACGCCCCGCGATGCTGACCATCTGCGGAAAAACCCGCTCGGAATCTACGTCTCCGCCATCAACTGGTCGAAGGAACTCGGACAATGATCCGCATGGTCATGCGCGCCGTTCCACTGGCGCTGCTCACCCTGGCCGCCTGCGCGGGGCAGTATCATCCGCCCGTCATCCGTTACGATGACGCTGTTCAGGCCGTGCGCCTGCCGGACCCGCCGAAGCCCGTCCAGGTGGTCGAAGTCCCGAAGCCACTTCCCCTGCCGGGCCAGCTCAAGCCGCTGCCCTCACGACGCGCGGTCCATCCGGCATCCGAAGTCGCCGACCCCACAACGCGTGTGACGCAGGCCAATCTGGCGGCCCGCATCCAGCCCACGCGGGCCGGGTTCATCAATGCCGTGCAGGTCTATCCCTATTCTCCGGGTGCCCTCTATCAGGTTTACACCTCGCCGGGCGAGATCACCGACATCATGCTCCAGAAGGGTGAAAAGCTGGTCGGCACCGGGCCAGTTGCCGCTGGCGATACCGTGCGCTGGATCATCGGCGATACCGAAAGCGGGACGGGAACAACGAAGCGGATTCATATTCTGGTCAAGCCGACACGTCCCGATCTCACCACCAATCTGATCGTCAATACCGATCGCCGGACCTATCTGGCCGAACTGCGCTCCACCCCAGCCACCTACATGGCGTCGGTGTCCTGGGACTATCCCGAGGATGACCTTATTGCGTTGCATCATCAGGACGATGCAGCGGAGAATGAGGCGCCGGTGGACGCGGGGCTGAATCTCGACGCCCTGAATTTCCGCTACGCCATCCAGCCGGTGAAAGGCGGGACACCGCCCTGGCTGCCCGGCCGGGCGTTCGATGATGGCCATAAGGTCTATATCGCCTTTCCATCCGGGATCGGGCAGGGCGAACTGCCGCCGCTCTTCGTACTCGGGGCCGATGGGGGACGGGAACTGGTCAATTACAGGGTGCGACAGAACTGGATGATCGTCGACCGCCTGTTTGCCGCCGCTGAATTGCGCCTGGGTGACAAACATTCCGAGCAGCGCGTGCGCATCGTGCGCACGGACGGACGGCGGACATGAGCGGGCAGGCCCCGACAGCGGGAAGCCCCGCAGGTGCTGCGCCAGCGTCACCGCCACTCGACCTGCGTCTGAGGGCCGACCGGCCGCGCGTGGTCCGTCTGTCGCGCACCGTGGTCTGGTCGCTGGGTGGGGTCGGCATGATCGCGGTGGCCTTCGCGCTGGGCTATGCCCTTCAGGCCAGCCATCGTCCGCCATTCCCGCCCGCTACGCAGGACACCGATGTCCGTCCTTCGGCCGACGGGCTGGTGGGACTGCCGTCCGACTATGTCGGCAATGGCGTGCCGAAGCTCGGTCCCGCGCTGCCCGGTGATCTCGGACGCGCCATCCTGCATGCGCAGGGGAGGGCGGTGTCCGGCACCGAAGACCATCGTGCCACACAGGAGGTCGAGGCCGCGATCGCCAGCCGACTGTTCGTGCAGACCGGCACGGGCACACGGGATCAGCCCGGCGAGATGTCCAATCCCGCCATGGGGACCGCTCCTGCCTCTCAGGGGCCAGCAGCCCCTTCGGAGGACGAACAGGCCGGCAATCGCGCCTTTCTGGAGGGGCAGCCGGATCGCGCGCCAACCAGCCCCGACCGCATCCTGCCGCTGGTCTCGCCCTACGTCCTCCAGGCGGGCACGGTGATCGCTGGCGCGCTGAACACGAAGATCAGCTCAGACCTGCCGGGCCAGATCGTCGGGCATGTGACCCAGAACGTCTATGACAGCCCGACCGGGCGCTATCTGCTGATCCCGCAGGGCAGCACCCTGTTCGGAGCCTATAATAGCAGCGTCTCCTTCGGGCAGCAGCGCACCCAGATCATCTGGACCCGGCTGATCTACCCAAACGGCGAAAGCCTCGTGCTGGAAAAGCTGCCCGGTGGCGACGCCATCGGCCAGTCCGGCCTGTCCGACGAGGTGGACAATCACTGGGGCCAGCTTTTCAGGGCAGCCCTCGTCACCACCATGCTCAGCGTCGGATCGGAAGCCGGGACGTCATGGAACGAGAACAATCTGATGCAGGCCATCCGCTCCGGTGCCAGCAACGGCTTCTCCATGGTCGGCAACCGGCTGATCGATCGGAGGCTCAACGTCCCGCCAACCCTGACTGACCGGCCGGGACTGCCGTTCACCGTCCTTGTCGGGCACGATCTGCTGCTCAAGCCCTATCGGGATTAGGGAGATATACGATACGATGACGGACCTGAAAATCAGGGAACTGCCTGATGAGAAACCGGTCAGAATGACCGTGGCGCTACCCGTCGATATTCATCGTGACCTGCTTGCCTATGCAGCACTTCTTTCCGGTAGCGGCGAGGCAATGGATCCAGCCCGGCTGGTCGCACCCATGCTCCGGCAGTTCATGATGTCGGACAAAGGATTTGCCAGGGCACGACGGCAGGCAAAAACAGCATCATCGGAAAAATAGGCTCACTGTCGATGAGATTCGAGATGCCGCGCAAAGGTTTGGGCACAGGGATTTTCGTTGTCCGCTCGCCAGACGATCCCGAATTCCAGATGGGAGGAACCGTCGACGTCCCGGATTTCCATGGTCGCGACACCATGCCCATGCTGATCGCGGATCAGTGGCAGCCACGAAGCGGGCAGCAGGGCGATGCCTTCGTTGTTCTGGACGAGTGCGACAACCCGATTGCTGCCGATATCATGACGCCGGATCTTCGGGCCGATATCTGTCTCTCCTAGCTTGCGCTGGATGAGCGTCTCGAAGTCCTGACCAGCGTTGTTTCGTCCGATCAGGAATATTTCATGACGCAGGTCCGCCCAGGACACTTCCGGTTGTGTCGCGAGAGGATGACCGGTGGGGAGTGCGGCTACGATGCGGTCGCTCCACAGAGGCGTAACCCGTAACGCAGGGACCAGATCGCGGCGGGTGACGACCGCGAAATCGATCTGCCCGTGCTGGAGGCGACGCAAAAGCCTTTTGCCTGTGCCCTCAGAATAACGAAAGACGATATCGGGATATGTGGTGCGGAACTCCGCTGTGAAGGCGGAAAGTCTTCCAGGCAGGACGCAGGTCTGGATGCCGACGGAGATCTGGCCGTTCTCGCCCTTGCCCGTTCGCCGTGCGCGGGCGTTCATGCCGGCCACATTGTCCAGGATCGTCTGGCTCCAGCGGATGAATTCCTGGCCGAACGCAGTTGGTGCGGCACCGACCGGGGAGCGGGTGAACAGCCTGACCTCAAGCCGTTCCTCCAGGTTGTGCAGGGATCGGCTTACAGCCGACTGCCGGGTGTTCAGGAAACGCGCCGCCCCGTGGATACTGCCGTGCTGGGCGATTGCCCGCACGCACAGCAATTGCCACAGATCGAACGGCGGGCGACGCATTATTGCGGTCGCTGTCTTGTCAGACTTGGGTCCGAAAAGAGAAGCTTTAGTTGTATAGAATACATTCGGAAACTCATAGTATATTTATTCACTTATTTAACCTTGTGTTGGAAATTTTTTATATCTCGTCAAAGAGAACTTTATGCCTGAGGATTCATTCGGGAACTGCGCATGACAAGTTTCCTGGTTGTTAGGAGTTAAATCCGCCATCGACATCGATGATCGATCCGGTGATAAAACCGGCATCAGGGCCAGCGAGAAAAACGATCGCTGCGGCAACTTCGCCGACTTTGGCAAACCTCTGGATCGCGTGAGATTCCATGATGATTGGTGGCAGATGGCCCTTTGAGCCGGCGGCCATATCGGTATCCATTATTCCGGCCTGAACGACGTTGACCGTGATGTTACGCTTACCGAGATCGCGCGCGGCACCGCGGCTGTATCCAATAACGGCCGCCTTGGTTGCCGCATAATTGGTCGTGCCTGGGAAGGCGACGCGCGTGCGCAATCCGGAGCCGACCGAGACGATGCGGCCTCCGTCTGGGAGTACCTTTGCCGCGGCGCGGATGTTCGAAATAACGCCCATGGTGTTGATCATCCACTGCCGGTCCATCGCCGCATTATCGATCGTCGGATCATCGAGCGTCTTGCCCTGCCAAGCGACCGCAGCATTGTTAACCAGAATGTCGAGCTTGCCGAATGTCTCGATCACCCTGTCGATGAGCGGTGCCGAGGTGGCCGGATCACCCTGATCCGCCTGGATCGCAACCGCGCGTATGCCTTTGTCTTTCAGACTTTCGACGACAGCTGAAGCTTTCTCGGCCGATGCTACATAACTGATCGCGACATCGGCACCCTGGTCCGCGAGGGCCCCAGCCGTTGCGGCCCCTAAACCGGCTCGCTACACTGTTGGAATAGTGCCGCCATCAAGAAGGTAATCCACTCCGACGATATAGCCGCTGCGGTCAGAAGCCAGAAACGCAACAAGTTCTGCCACCTCTTCAGGACGGCCCGGGCGACCAACAGGGATACCGCCAATCATATTCATGACGTACTGACGTGCAGCATCCTCGGATATGTGCCTATTTTGCTGGATTTCCGTGATCATCCCATGCGCACCAGACGTCTCGATAAAACCTGGTGACACCATATTTACCCTTACGCCGCCTGCTGCAACCGCCCTCGAAAGGCCCTTACTGTAAGTTCGTAGTGCGCCTTTTGCAGAAGCATAGGCCAGTGTCGACTGTGATGGCGGCATGATATGGGCGATTGAGCCTATGTGAATGACCACGCCGTGCTTTCTTTCGAGCATCCCCGGAATGAAGGCACGGTCAAGACGGACTGGCGCCATCAGATTGATATCAAGTACCTGCTGCCAGAACGCATCTGTCAGTGTCTCGAAGCCGCCGGGAGGCGTAGCCGTGGCTCCAAGATTATTGATGAGAATATCAAGTCCGCCCCATTTGTTCTCAATTTCCTTCACAACCGCATCAACGCCCGCGGTTGTCCCGAGATCAGCCGCGACAAACATGAGATCGGCATCCCGGGAGGCCGAGGGCGCGCGCGCCGTTGTTGCAACCTGTGCACCTGATGCGGCAAATCGATGGGCAATCGCCGCGCCAATTCCCTTCGTGCCGCCTGTGACCAGCACTCTCTTCTTATCGAACTCGTTTTTCATCTTGCGTGATAACTCCAGATTACGTCTGAGAAAGAAGAATGACGATGCGACGTCGTCCTGGTGGCTGCGCTTACTGTCTGCAGTGCTCAGATCCTGCAGACATTTTCTCAACCGCGTCTCTGCGGAAGCAGGATGGGGAATGATCGTTGATGATGCCAATCGCCTGCATCCAGGCATAGACGATGGTCGGGCCGACGAACTTGAATCCCCGCTTTTTCAGTGTTTTCGAGATAGTCCGGGATAACTCAGTTTCCGTGTCGGACCCTGTCCCGTCCAATGGTCTGCCGTCTGTGAACGACCAGCAGAAGGCGGCGAAATCGTCCCCGGCCTCCTGCATCGCATTGAAAATCTGTGCGCCCCGAATGGTCGCCTCGATTTTGGCACGTGCACGGATAATACCAGCATTCCCCATCAGTCGCCCGACATCTTCTGTGGTGAAGGCAGCGACTTTCCTAGGATCGAAGCCCACAAAGGCCTCCCGGAACGCCGCACGTTTTCGCAGCACGATTTCCCAGGAGAGTCCTGCCTGAAAGCCTTCGAGCATCAGCATTTCCCAGAGCTTGCGCGGATCACGCTCTGGCACGCCCCATTCGGTATCATGGTAATCCTGCATCAGGGGGCTCGAACTGGCCCAGGCACAACGACATTTATGATCCATGAAGCGCCTCTTGTATGGCATTACAGGTCAACGATACGGGTATCGGCTATGGTCTCGGCAAAACCGTTCCCGAACAGGCCGGCAGGCGTCTGGAAGCCGGGGTGGACTTCGCCCCCAAGCACGCGGCGCGCGGCTTCGACTGCGGCCAGAGGCGTGAAGGTGTAGCCGTTCACCGTATCAAGAACCGAACGGACTGTGATGCCATTCGCTCCCGTTACCTCGGCCGCTGCCTGATAGCGGTGTGCTGCCCGTTCCTGCACGCCGGGGCCATCAGGAAGAAGTGCGAGATCGCCACCCGGAAAAGCATCGCCCGAGATATGCACGAATGTCTCGATATCCGGAATATGGGTTGCCCGTCCAATCGTGATGAGATCTGGAAGTGTCACCGAAAAACATGACACCGCACCATGGCCGAAATCAAAAGGCCTCTGGTCGGGTGCCGGACATGCGACAAGATGGCCGTCTTTGCAGATCAGCGTCTCCGGCGTTACATTTTCCGCAGCACTGATTGCCGAGCCACGTGACATGGTGCCGGAGACATTCAGCGCAATGGCGATTTTTTGGGGGGCCTGCACGCGTTCCGCCATATGCCCGGCGAGGCATCCCAGCATGGCAACACTGCCGCCGCTGCCCGGAAGCAGCATGACGCCTGCGGCACCGGCAATCGTATCCAGTTGCGCGGCAAGGCGGTAGCTGTCCAGTTCCGCCGCGATATCAAGGTAATGAACCCCACAGCGAATGGCACTCCGCATCAGTGGCTCAGCCGTGCGTCGATAAGGGCCTGCACAGTTCAGCAGCACCGTCACATCTGACAGGGCCAGATCGATGGCGGTGTTCTGTTCGAGGCTGAACACACGATAATCCGCCTCAAGCCGGGTCGCGAGTTCCTCAAGCCCGTCTGCCCTGCGACCGGCGAGAATGATGGAAAGATTGACTGCTTTCGCATGCTCGGCAACCATGCGGCCGGTATAACCATAAGCCCCATAGATCATCAGTATCCGCGGGGGATTTTCAGTAGGAATCATACACAGAACCTCAGCGGCCATGCTGCCAGCTCTTGTAGACGAATTCGAGGCTGTAGCCGTCCGGATCGCGGACCTGGGCAGCATAGTATCGTGGGTCATAATGAAGCTGCGGCCCCGGGGAGTGGATGCCGGTTGCACCAGCTGCCAGAGCAGCCTCAAAGGCCGCTTCCACCATGGCGGCAGACTCCGCGACAAAACCGACATGGACCGCCCCGGCTGCTGCCACTCCCTGTTGCAGCCAGAAGAACATGCGGCCCCCGGCACCGAAACCCTTGAGATCCGGATAGTCAACTGGCGCATTCTTTCCGTCATAATCGAGGCGGTTTGTGATTCCGAGGTGTGGAAGCACGGCTTGGTAAAAGGCGATCGATCGGTTGATATCGCTCACTGTCAGAAAGATATGATCGAGCATGGGAAATCCTCAAAGATTATAACAGCCAGACACTTCGATGGCCTGGCATTTCGGTTGCCGCCGAAACCCATGCCAATACTCGTCGGAGCTTATCGCCCGACCTGGAGGAACAAGAGATAATGTCGGCAGCAGATGATTGCTCTCACGTTTCTATCTGAAACCTGCCTGTTTCTGCTTTTTCGTTGATCGGGGGAAAGGGCTGTGAAACAACGCCGGGTATGGAAACGCAGCTTCAGGAACTCAGGCGACTGGCCGCATGGGCAGAAAACCGTCGGACAGAGACAGGCATTCCGCGGGTTGCCATGGTGCAGGGTGAAATCCCGGAGCATCAACTCGCTGCCGTCTATGATCCCATGATCAACCTGATCCTGACAGGGTCAAAAACCATGACAGTGGGCAGCCGGACCCTTCGCTATGATCCAGCGACCTATTTTGTGATGTCGGTCGATCTGCCCGCCGTCGGCGCCTTGCATCCGTCGGAAAAGGGCCAGCCCTACCTGGCGGTGAGCCTGACGCTGACGCCCGCCATTATCGCCAGTCTGCTGGCAGATCTGCCTGAACCTGCTGGGAGCGATCCCTCCAGTCCCGGCTTTTCGGTCGCACCTGTTACCCCGGAGCTACTGGATGCATGGGTTCGTCTGCTACGGCTGATGGAACACCCGGATGAAATTGCCGCCCTTGCGCCAGCCTACGAACGCGAGATCCTGTTTCGTGTCCTGCAGGGACCGCTCGGCTGGATGCTGCGTGACATCGCCACACCTGACACCGCCCTTTCGCGGGTTGCCAATACAGTCCACTGGATCCGGGAAAATTTCGCCAGACCGCTACGTGTCAGCGACCTGGCAGAGATGGCAGCACTCAGCATCTCCACCTTTCATCGCCACTTCAAGGCTGTGACCGCACTGAGCCCGCTTCAGTATCAGAAGCGTGTAAGGCTGCTCCATGCCCGATCGCTCCTGATCGCGGGCGAAGGCAATATAACGTTCGTTGCCTTCCATGTTGGATATGAAAGTCCCAATCAGTTCAGCCGAGACTATGCACGACAGTTTGGCCTTCCTCCCTCCAGAGACGTTGTGCGACTACGGCGGATGACTTCTGGCAGGGATTAATTGCTGTTCACTATGATTATGGAACGGCATGCAGGCCAAGTCCGCTTTTGGAAAAGCCGTAGTCCTTCCTGAGGGCATAAATGAGGCGGAAGCTGACGTGGCTTTGGATGCATAAATTCTACGTTTTATGAGGGCAGGGGCGATTTATTTTCAGTAATCGTTCATGCATAGGCAGAAAAAAGTTCATTAAAACAACCCATTAATCCTGCTTTGCTCTCAACTTGCGATTGCTGCAAGCTGAGAAGCAATCCTGCCCCCGCAACCATATCTTATACAATACCATCAATATACTAAGCCGTCCGGAAGGGCGGCTTTCTGCGTTCCGAATATACGCGCAGGATGCATATAAAATTCTTCGGAAATACCGGATCATCTCATGAGTTGGCAGTTTGACTGGCGATCCGGTGCAGGTCCGCATTGTCATATGTCTGGCATCCATCTGGCACCTGTCCCACAAGCCCGGCAATCGCCTTCGTGACAGTTTTCGCGTCAATCGCGCCATATCCAGCAAGCCTGCCGATTATGAACGGTGCCAGCGCCGCCGCCAGCCGCTGACCGATCGCCTCCATCGGTCGTGCCTCTGCACGGTGACCCAGCAGCATGCCGGGGCGCAGGATGTCCACGCGGCTGAAACCGAGCGCCCTGATGTCGCGCTCGATCGCGCCTTTGGTCCTGAGGTAAAAACCGGGACCGCCCGCCCCCACGGAAGAAACGAGAATGAATTGGCGTGCGCCAAGCGCATGTGCCGCTGTGGCAAAAGCGAGGACATAGTCATGATCCACGCGGAACATGGCCGCCTGCGATCCAGCGGCACGAATTGTGGTGCCCAGACAGGAAATCGCCACGTCAGCGCCAGTTGGGGCGACGGTCCGTAACGTCACCTCGGGTGCCGCGCACAGGCGTTCGAAATCAATGACATGATCGGAGCCAGATGATTTACGGCGCGTCAGGCTGGTGACGATGGTATCAGACCGCGTGGCAAGGTCCGCATCGACAGAACGCCCGATGAGACCAGTGCCCCCGATGAGCAGAACGCGCGTTGTCATCGCAGGATCAGGTTTGTGATGGTGTCGGCAAGCCTGCCGAAGGGTGGCTGAAGCAGTGTTGCCGCATTGAAACGCCCCTGTCGGTACACCCCACGGGCATGAGTAAGCGCGATGAAGCCTTCCTTTCCATGGTACGCCCCAATGCCACTGTCCCCCACACCGCCAAACGGCAGATCGTCCTGCACATAATGCATCAATGTGCCATTGATCGTCACGTTTCCTGAAATCGTGTTCTTCAACACCCTGTCGCGTTCAACGCGGCTGTCGCCAAAATAATACAGGGCCAGAGGCCGGGGACGGGCGTTGATGAAAGCAATCGCTTCATCAAGGTTCCTGTAGGTCAACACAGGCAGGATGGGTCCGAAAATCTCCTCCTGCATGACCGCCAGTTCAGGTCTGACGTCCAGTATGAGAACCGGCGCAAGGACATGGCTGGCGGCTGAATCGCTCCCCATCCGGATGACCTGCGCACCATGCTCCTCGGCATCACGGACCAGACCGCTCAGGCGCTCGTAATGATGCGTGTTGAGAATGGCCGTATAATCAGGCGACCCGGCGTAACCGCCCGGATGCAGCTTTTTCACCGCGTCCTGATAGGCTGCGGCAAAAGCGTCCCTGTCGCCTTCATGAACCAACACATAATCCGGCGCGACGCAGGTCTGCCCGGCATTGGTCAGCTTGCCGAACGCCACGCGGTCCGCCACCCGCTGCATGGAAAAGCCGGGTTCGATCACCACGGGCGACTTGCCGCCCAGTTCCAGCGTGACCGGGGTCAGATTGCGTGCTGCTGCCTCGGCGACCTTCTTTCCAACCGCCGTGCTGCCCGTGAACAGGATATGATCGAAAGGCAGGGCCGAGAATGCGGCGCCCACGTCGCCACCGCCGGTCACGACAGAAATCTGCTCTGCGGGAAAGGCAGCCTGAACGATCTCGCCAATCACTGCCGATGTGGCCGGTGTAAATTCCGACGGTTTGAGCATGGCCCGGTTGCCGGCGGCAATCGCTGTCGCCAGCGGCACGAGGGCAAGCGAGACCGGATAGTTCCACGGCGCGATAATCCCCACGACACCCACCGGTTGCCGCACCACCCAGGCACGACCGTACTGGAAATAGGCCGAGACGTGGCGGCGCTGCGGTTTCATCCAGCACCCCAGATGCGCGATCATGTAATTGATCGACTGCACCAGCGGGATCAGTTCCACGATGGCACTTTCGCGTTCCGAGCGCTGGCCAAAATCCGTTTTCAGGGCGCGCACGATCTCGGTGCGCCGCTTCAGGATTTCGGCTTTCAGGCGCCGCAGATCGGCCCGGCGCTGTTTCAGGTCGGGTGGCCCGGCATTCAGGAACGCGGCGCGCTGGCGGTCGAGAATATGGTTCAGGTCAGCGGGCGTAACATCGGACATCGCATCCTCCATGTTTACAGGAGAAACTTATGCAGGCAGAATATGGAGCATGACGATCTGGTGTCAATAAAAGTTTCTTGTGTAAACATGGACCTCACGAATGAGTGAAACCAGGGACCGCCCCTACCATCACGGTGACCTGCGCCGCGCCCTGATCGATACCGCTCTGGACATGCTGGCCACAGACCAGAACTGGGCGTTCACCCTGCGGGAAGTGGCGCGGCGCACGGGTGTCAGTCACGCAGCGCCCTACAAGCATTTCCGGGATCGCGAGATGCTGTTGCGGGAACTGGCCCGGATCGGCTTCGTCAGGCTTGGGGAAAGCCTGACGGAGGCCATGTCCCCCGATCTGCCGTCCACGCGTGCGCAATTCGTGGCGGCGGCACAGGCCTGTATCGGGTTTGCGTGTCAAAATCCCGGTCTTTATCGGCTGATGTTCAGTTCCGATGCCGATAAGACGATAGACCCACCACTGCATGACGCGGCCATGAAGACCTTCGGGATTCTTCTGGATCTTCTGGAAAGGGGGCAACGTAACGGAAGCTTCCGGCCGGTTGCCGTCAGCGCTTTGGCTGCGGCAAGCTGGGCGCAGGTGCACGGCCTGGCCATGCTGGCGATCAGTCATCAGTTGCTTGAAGAGAAGGTCGGGTCAGCCCCGGTTCCGGCCGCGCTGGACGTGTTGCTGGATGGCATGTGCTGCACCAATTGATTGGGCTACGACGTGTTGCCGTTTTGGAATGAGTGGTAATTTCCCTGATAACCAAAATGAGGCGTAAGCCGCCGATCCGCTATTTTTCAGATGCTGTTTTGCTGTCAACAGTTACCAGCCTGAACGAAGCCCGCCCTGCCGAGACCGCAGGGATGGACGCGAGATTGTAGCGCATGGGATCGAGGCGGGCGGCCATCGTGGCATTCTTCGAAGCCTTCTGAAACCTTTCTTATGATTGCATGATGTTTTCTGATCTGACGATTTCAAGAATATCCAGAATACAGATTTCTATCTGGAACCGGGCAATCCATTTCCGGGTTTGTCCTTGTCAAGGATGTCCATAAGTTCAAATACATTCTGTGTGGCTGCGCCATAGGTAGTGTTGTCATAGATCGTCCAGACATCAATGCCGCGCATGGCAAGGGACGTGACGATTTTTGCATGGGCTTCAATAGCTTCTTTTGTATACATTGATTCATAGATGCGCGGCGAGCCATGCAGCCGAAAATAGGCCAGGTTACGCCAGCCCCCGGGCTGCGCCGCAGGGGATGGTCTGGCCGGATCGGCCGCAACCCGCGTTATCTGCAGTCTTTCCAGCATATGGCTGACTTCGGGTGTGAACCAGCTGGCATGTCTTGGTTCCACAACAACCGGTCCGGCGATCGCGGCTTTCAGGTCATGGAAAAACTGTTCGGCAATAGCCCCGGGATAGGCAAAACTGGGGGGAAGCTGGACCAGGATGGGACCACGTTTGTCACCCAGGCCGCCGGTTTCCTCGGCAAAGCGTTCGATCAACGCCTGACAGTCGGAAAAACGGCGTTCATGTGTGATCGTTTTGGGCAGCTTGACAGAAAAGCGGAACGCAGCCGGCACGCTTGCCGCCCAACGCGCATAGGTCGTGCGTCGGTGCGGTCGATAGAAACTGCTGTTGATCTCGACGGCCGCGATGCGCGCGCCATAGCGTTCCAGATGTGTGCCGACCGTGGGAAACCGGCTGGCCAGTGCGGGGGGGATCGACCAGCCGGCGACGCCGACGCGAATGGACATGAGGGGTTCCTTGCAAACATATTTTCAGTCAGGGAGCATTTTTTATACAGATGCCAGTTACACAATGGCCCTGCTTTCCGGTTTTTCCTGGGCGGGATGCAGGTTGTGTGATTTCGTCCGGTGCGTGGCTGCTTGATCAGGCTGCTGTCAATTCCGTCCGGAAGATCGCTCCAGAAAAATCCTGCAATAATAACAAATATTCAGGAAACACTATTTTCTTGAAAACCGGATAAAAGGACTGTTCCCAAACAATCCATCGGAATGATGTTCCGCCTTTTTTACGGCGCCACCGTAAAATCCAGTTCGTAAGTGGACTGATTGACTGAACGTTGCTGTCGTTCGATATGAATGGCCGGATCATGGGGTAGCAATCCGTTGACCAGATACACCGTATCCGGTCCCACACCATGATTGGTATAGGCCAGTTGATATGCACCCGGTGTCAGTCTGGTCGCTATATGAAAGCGCAGGCTGATCACACCGCTTCCCGTCCGTAGTGTCATGACCGATGGAAAAGCAGCATCGGCAACAGTAAGGGAGGCCGGGTTACCATTGATGGAAAACGACAGTCCCTGCCTGACCCGTGCAACATAAGCCTGCTGTTCCTGTGGTGACAGGATGCCGTCTGCGTTGCTGTCAATCTGGTTAATGACACCGGATGCCACATCCACACCGGGCGTCAGCCGCAGGGTCATGGCAATATGCTGTCGTGTGACATCAATGACCGTGGCCTGCAGGTATTCATCCAGCCGGTGTGCATACGCAGGGCTACGGGCTGCCGACAGTCCGATCATCGCCAGCCATACGAACCGGGCCCAGTTCATGGCATGGTATACCCGGTGCCATAGTCGTTGGTAGGATCACGATAGACGGTATGCACATGCATGGTCGGATCATCACCCACGCCCTGTGGTGAAAATTCGATCAGCAGTCGTGGCCCCTGAATACGGTAATAGGATGATCCATTACGATCCGGCGCATGGGTTGTCGGGCCGCTCCATGCAAACCATGTATTGTCCAGATCATCCCGTATTTCCTTCAGGCGCGGGGTGGCATAGGCGTCGTTTATGATCCCTGCCCATTCCCCGATCACGCCTGTCAGCAAATCCTTTTGTGTCGTAGTCAGTGCAGACCCCTTTATTCCTTCGGGAATGAGGGTTTCCCCATCATGGCCCGGTCCCTGCACCAGATCCTCTACCCTGTACGAAAGGATGGCCTGCTGGCGCTGTTTTGTATCCAGGGCATCCAGCAGGGCAAAGGCACTGTCATTTTCACCTGCCAGAACACGCACTGTCCTGCCGTCCGCCTGATAGATCGCAGGCTGTGCGCCCGTCAGGGTCGGGGTCATGACACCATGCTGTCCGTCAATGACAATGTTAAGCCCCAGATGATGGCCACCAAACTGCACCATCCATGGGCTGGTCGTACCCGGTTTGCCAAAAATCGCAATGGTATAGACGGCTTTGCCCGACGCGAACGGCGTGCCGGCATCCGCCAGCGCCTGATCGCCCCCCATTATGTCCATGACCTTCTGATAGCCTTTCGGGCTTAAAACGGTCTGCAGCAGATGGAATGCCGCAGTGCGCTGGGCAGGTGTCAACCGGCCCATCTGCAATCCCGGCCGCGGCACGTCACTGACCGGGAAGTTGGACCACACCGACGTGCCATAGCGTTCGCCAATAAAACCACCGGGCGGTCCCATGCCCGGTCCACGGGCCATGGGGGCAACTGCCTGCGCGTCGGTTACCGGCTGGACAGGCTGGTCAGGGGCGCTGCGCCGGAAGCGGGCCAGCATGCCGGATTTTTGTGTAACAAATGGAAACTGCACTTTCGCACGGCTGGTGGCGTCAAATGTTGCAAGAAAGGACAGTGCGGCGCTGGCGACGGCCTGTGTCTGGCTGGTGGCCGGATCTGTCCCCGTGCCGGGCGAAGCCATGGCTGCCATGGCCGGGACCGTTCGGGCCATGATGGGGAGTGTGGCCAGAAACAGTCCACCAGCCATCAGGGAAATCTTTCGCATCAGTCCTCTGCTTTTCGCCATTGCATGGGATCGTTCCCGTGTGACCGAACACTGCCCGCCGGGCGTCACGGGATCAAGGGCTTTCCCTTTTGTGGTTTTCCTGTCCAGAATATGGCCTGTTGTCATGGGGGTATCCGTTTTACCGGACTGTCCGGCATGGCCGCCGCTCTGTTGCAATGATCCGTCAGGAAACCGTCATGTCCCATCCTGTATCCCGTCCGAAACCTTCATGCGGACTGTCCCGCCTGTTGTCCCTGCTGGTCGCGGGGACCGGACTTGTGGTGCTGGGTATGGCGGATGCCCACGCCACGGACTGCGCCGATCTTGCCCACCGTGCCCTGCCGGATGCGACCTTCACCATGGTGGAGACCGTAGCTGCCGGAAGCTGGCAGCCGCCACAGGACCAGTTGACCCGCATCATGTCAGCACCGGGCATGAATGTGGCGGGCCGCCCGACACAGGCCCCCAATCCCGCGTTCTGCCGTGTGGCGATTACGCTGCATCCATCATCTGATTCCCGTATCCGCACGGAAGTCTGGCTGCCGCTCAAGGGATGGAATGGCAAGCTGCTGGGGGTTGGCAATTTTGGCTGGGCCGGTTCGCTCATGTATTACGGCATGGCGACGGGTGTAGCCGAAGGCTATGCCGTGGCCAGCACTGACACCGGGCATGACAGTTCCACCCCCGAAGGGCAGGGGGGACGTTTTACGCTGGGGCACCCGGAAAAGATGATCGACTACGCCTACCGTGCCGATCACCTGATGACGGTGGCGGCAAAGGCGCTGATCCGGAATTTCTATGGACGGAAGGCGGCGCATGCCTACTGGATCGGCTGTTCTTTGGGTGGACTTGAAGGGCTGATCGAGGCCAGGCGCTATCCCGAGGACTATGACGGGATCGTGGCTGGCGCGCCGCCCAATCCGATCGTGAACTTCAATGCCGAACAGTTATGGGCAGGGTGGATGAGCTACCATAACCCGGCCCTGCGTGTATCGCGGGACAAATTCCACCTGCTGAACACGGCGGTCATGAATGCCTGTGCGTCACCGGTTGGCAGGAAACAGGGTTTTCTGGATGAACCGGACAAATGCACCTTCACTCCCGAACAGTTGCAGTGCAAGGGCAAGAACACGGCAAAATGCCTGACTGCGAACGAGGTGCAGGCCGCCAATAATATCTATCAGGGGCCACTTGACCCGCAAACGCACCAGGTCATTTTCCCCGGCCCGGCAAAGGGAAGCGAGGACGGGTTCTCGGCTGATGGCAAGCCGTTCCCTGTTGCCCTTGATTTGTTCAGATACGCAGCGTTCCAGAACCCGGACTGGAACTGGACAACGCTGAAATGGGACACGGACATTCAGGAAGCCACGCGCAAGGTCGGGCCATTACTGCATGTGGATGACAACCTGACGCCTTTCTTCCGTCATGGTGGCAGGCTGCTCATGTATATCGGCTGGAACGATGGGCATAACCCTGAACAGCTGGCGGGATATTATCAGGCGGTGCAGCGCAATGCCGGGCCTGCGGGTGCGGATGCGGTGCGGCTGATAACCATTCCGGGCATGGGACACTGCTATGGCGGTGCGGCGTGTGACACGTTCAGCAAGCTGGGTGCGATTGATAACTGGGTCAGCCACAAACAGGCGCCGGAGCAGATCATTGCGGCCCGCGTGGACAATGGGCAGGTCGTGCGTACGCGGCCACTCTGCGCATGGCCGAAAGTCGCGCGTTATGATGGCCATGGCAACATGGATGATGCCGCCAGCTTTGCCTGCGTATCGCCCGACGCCCATTAAGGGTTTGCCCAGCGGACCATAAGAAAGTTTTTTCTGAAGATTTTTCAAAAAGTTTTAAAAAATACTTCCCATGATACTTTTGTTATTAAAGAAAAATACAATGTCTCTCAGTAACGGATGTGACTGAGGGGACTTTATTATTGCGGATAATGACAGGAAGCCATCCCGTCATTATCCGCAATGGTCTGGTTCAGAACGCCGCGTCGATATCGACCACGTTAATCAGCTTGTGGTTGATGAACTCCTTGATGCCAAGGCCGATCAGTTCACGGCCATAGCCGGAGTTCTTGATGCCACCAAACGGCAGGTCCGCCTTGGGCGACAGGGGATGGTTGATGAACACCATGCCGGTGCGGATGGCGCGGGCCACACGTGCACCACGTGCCTCGTCGCGGGTGAAAACCGAGCCACCCAGCCCATAAGGGGAGTCATTGGCGATGCGGATGGCGTCCGCCTCGTCCTTCGCACGGTAGATCTGGGTTACAGGGCCAAAGAATTCCCAGTGGCGGGCCGCATTCTTCCCATCAAGGTTGGACATCAGCAGCGGCTGGAAAAACGCGCCCTGTTCAGGCACTGGTGCTCCGATGATCTCGACCTTCGCACCCAGATCCATCGCCCGCGTAACCTGATCGCGCAGGTCGTCTGCCGCGGCCTGTGACGACAGGGGGGCAAGCGTTGTGGCCGGGTCCATCGGGTCGCCAGCCTTCAGGGCGGCGACACCTTCCTTGTACAGGGCAAGGAACTGGTCATAAACCGCATCCGCCACGATCAGGCGCTTGGCCGAGACACAGACCTGACCAGCATTCCAGTGCCGGCCGATCACTGCCCAGCGGGCTGCTTTTTCCACATCGGCGTCATCCAGAACGATGAAGGCATCCGCACCGCCCAGTTCCATGGTCGCCTTTTTCAGCGCCTTGCCTGCAATGCCGGCAATCACGGTGCCAGCACCTTCCGAACCCGTCAGGGCGACACCACACACGCGCGGGTCGTTCAGGATCATGGCGGTGTGGGGACGTGCCGCATACAGGTTGCGGAACAGACCCTTGGGCAGACCCGCTTCGGCCATCAGCGTATCAAAGGCGGCAGCGCACTGCGGCAGGTTGGATGCGTGCTTGAGCAGCACGGCATTACCGGCCGAAAGCTGCGGTGCGATAATGCGCACGACCTGATAGAAGGGGAAGTTCCACGGTTCGATCGCCAGCACGATGCCCAGCGGTTCGTGAACCAGAACGGGTTTGCCTTCCGCGGGGTTGGCGACGGGCAGGATTTCCGGCTTCAGCAGCTCTTCGGCATGGCTGGCATAGTATTCGAAGATCTCGGCGGAAAGAATGACTTCTTTCTTTGATTCCTCGAACAGCTTGCCCATTTCCAGCGTGCCAAGGCGGGCATATTTATCAATATCACGACGCAGGATGGCGGCCGCCGCGTTCATGACCTTTGCCCGGTCGGTAAAGGACGTGTCGCGCCAGCTTTCAAAAGCGGCATGTGCTTCGCTCAGTGCCGCCTGCACTTCGGCATCCGTGGCATCGGGGAAGGTGGCAACAACTTCGTTGGTATAGGGATTGGTTGATGCGTAAGCCATTTTGGATATCTGTCCCTTAATATAGCCAGTTATGTCCGGGATACGGCGTGTGGCCATATCCCGGTGGTCGTTCAGTGGAAATCAGGCAGCCGCTTCAAGTATCTGGCGGCTGACATCCAGCGTGACATCACCGTTTTCACCCAGGTGGGTCATGCCGTGATCTTCAAGCTGCTTCACCAGATCATTGATGCCTTCCGCCCCGATGTCGTAGGCAGACAGGCGGGTCGGCACGCCAAGGTTTTCAAAGAATTCCTCGGTCTTGCGAATGACGGCATCGATCCGCTGGTCTTCCGTGCCATCGGTCAGGTTCCACACCCGTGCGGCATACTGCAGCAGCTTGGCGCGCTTTTCGGTGCGGCGTACCTTCAGCAGGGCAGGGAACACCATGGCCAGCGTGCGGGCATGGTCGATGTGGTATTTCGCCGTGATTTCATGACCGATCATGTGCGTGGTCCAGTCATGCGGCACGCCCGCGCCGATCAGGCCATTCAGCGCCAGGGTCGCAACCCACATGAGGTTGGAGCGCAGGTCATAATCATCTGGCGTGGCAATGATACGCGGCCCGATTTCCACCAGGCTGGACAGCAGCCCTTCGGAAAAGCGATCCTGCGCCATGCCATCGACCGGATAGGTCATGTACTGCTCCATCACATGCACGAAGGAGTCCACGACACCATTGATGACCTGCTTCATGGGCAGGCTCATGGTGCGCATGGGGTCCAGAACGGAAAAGCGCGGATAGACCAGCGGGTTGGAAAACAGCAGCTTGTCGCCCGTGGACTGGCGCGAAATCACGCTCAGGCAGTTCATTTCAGACCCGGTGGCGGGCAGGGTGACAACGGTGCCCAGCGGCAGCGCCTTCTTCGCCGCGTCGCCCTTGCTGACCAGGATATCCCACGGCTCGCCCTCATACGGCACGGCGGCGGCAACGAATTTGGTGCCGTCCATGACCGACCCACCGCCCACGGCCAGCAGGAAATCGAGCTTTTCCGCCCGCACCATGGCCACGGCCTTCATCAGGGTTTCGTAAGTGGGGTTGGCTTCAATGCCACCAAACTCACGGAAGGTCCGGTTGCCCAGGGCCGCACGGACTTCGTTCAACGTGCCGCTGCGTTCGGCGCTGGAGCCACCATACAGCACGAGCACGCGGGCTTCGGGCGACAGTTGGTCATCAAGGCGCGCAATCATGCCTTTGCCAAACAGGACCCGTGTGGGGTTGTAAAATTCGAAATTCTGCATCTTTGCACCTATTGGACCGGTCGTATCTATTAGACCGGTCATCTATTAAAATCGCAGGACAGACCGTTGGGGCATGTCCGGCACGCTAGATTTCCAGAAGCTGCCTGCTTGCTTCCCACGCATGATCAAACGGTGGAGAACTGTGGGTGATCTTCACCATGAGCGTCGACCCCAGCCAGAGCTGGTAAAGGGATGCCGCCAACATCAGCGCGGGCTGTGTGCTGCCAATCGATCCCTCTTCCTGTCCTTTGGCAATGACAGCACTGATCCGGTCAATGACCGTGCGGGTGCCGACATCGAGAATGGCGCGCATCCGTTCGGACAGGTCCGAGACTTCCGCCGCCAGCTTTACGATCAGGCATTTGTTGCCGATCTGCCCTTCGATATGGGTGTCGCGCCAGAACTGGCAGTAGCGGGTGATCCGCTGTGCGGCGTTCTCATCGTCGTTTCCCAGGATGTCATCCATCTTGATCAGGTAATCGTCGATATAGGTCTGGAGCAGGGCCTCGCCAAAGGCTTCCTTTGATTCGAAGTAATGGTAGAACGACCCCTTGGGAATGCCCGCGACATCGAGTATCTGCGCCAGACCGACGGCCGAGAAACCACGCTGGCCGATAAGCGGCCGGGCCGCTTCCAGAATGTGCTGCCGGGCAGCGCGATGTTTCTCTGCGATCTTCATGGAAGTCTATATATGGGTGACCAGTCGGCATGTCCAGACAAAAATTAGACCGGTCGTCTTTTCTTTCGAAAGAGTCCATTCAGGTCACATGCCGGGACATGATGTCCTCGATCATGTTTTCGACCAGATGCGTGGTGCGCGAAAGCTGGCGCGTGCGGTCATGCACCAGCGCCAGCGTAAGGTGCGGCACGTTTGTGCCCACAAGTGGCACAAAGACCAGATCCCCCCGCATCACTTCGGCCATCACGTCCAGAGAACTCAGGAAACCGATCCCGATCCCGCCCGTGACAAGGGAAATGATCATCTGGACATTATTGGCCCGTGCCGCAACGTGGGGAATGATGCGCCGGGTATCCATAAGCCGTGCAAAGACGGATGAAAGTGCAAGCGGCTGTTCCGGTATCACCATGGGGTAATCCGCGCATTGCGTCAGCCTGACAGCGCCATGTTGCGCCAGCGGGTGGTCGGGACGGCAGATGAAGCCAAGCGGAAAGGACATGCGGCGCAGGATTGTAAGGTCGCGCATCTCTTCAGGGTCCAGCACAAGGGCAAGGTCGCCTTCGCCAGACAGCAGGGCATGATGGATCCGCCGGTTATCGCGAATGTTCAGGTTCAGCACCACGCCGGGATGGCTGTGCTTCATGCGCGTGACCAGTTCGGGCAGGAAGGCGCGTGACAGGGCCTCGGGCGCCAGCAGGTCAACCTGGCCACGACGTATGCCCTTCAGGTCATCAATCTGGCGGTTCAGGTCATCAAGTTCCCTGACCCAGCGCCGCGCACAGCCATACAGCAGTTCACCTGCCGTCGTCAGGCGCATGCCCGTGGGCAGGCGTTCGAACAGCGGGGTCTGCAGCTGTTTTTCACCCAGCAGGATGTGCCGGTTGATGGCGGACCCCGCAATATGCAGCTCCTCCGCCGCCCTGCGGATGGAGCGATGGCGGGCAACAGCCAGGAAATAGACCAGAAAGCGGGAAAAGGGCTGCATGCGTTCTTATTTTGAGAATGAAGAAGGATTAATTATGATATATCTGAGGGCACATCGCGTGTGAAATGATCTTTCTGAAAGCCGCCGGGCCACCCCGGCCCGTTCAGGAGAACCGATCGTGACCACCGCCGCCAGCACCCGCCCCAACGATACCCACAGCTTGCCCCGCACCATGACGTTTGATGTGGATGACTGGAACATCCTTGCCCGGTGCTGGTATCCCGTAGCCCTTGTGCGTGAACTGGGCGACCGGCCATTGGGCGTGACCCTGCTGGATGCGCCGCTGGTGATCTATCGGGCGGGGGCAGATATTGTCATTGCCGATGACCTGTGCCCGCATCGTGGCGTGCCGCTCAGCATGGGCAAGGGCGATGGGCAGACCGTGGCCTGTGCCTATCACGGGTTCCGTTTTGGCGGGCAGGGGAAGTGTGTCAAGGTCCCCGCCCATCCCGACAGCGGCATTCCGTCAAAGCTCAACCTGCGTACCTATCCGGCGGTGGAACGCTATGGCCTGATCTGGACCTGCCTGCGGCCGGAGGGGGAAGCGGTCGCCATTCCCCCCATGCCGCACTGGAATGACCCGGACTTCCAGCAGATCAACTGTCCATGGATCGATATTGCCGGTTTTGCCGGAAGGCAGGTCGAAGGGTTCATTGACGTGGCGCATTTCGCCTTTGTCCATACCGATACCTTTGCCGATCCTGAAAATCCTGTCGTGCCGCCCTATAAAACCCGCATTACGCCCGATGGGTTCGAGGCGGAATACCGCAGCAGTGTCGGCAATTACCCCATTGGCAAATCCGATCGCGGGCGTCCGGGCTTTGAATGGCTGCGGCATTTCCGGGTGCATGCGCCTTTTGTCGCGACGCTGGAAATCCATTTTCCTGATAATGGCCGCCTTGTCATCATGAATGCGGCATCCCCCGTATCGGCCCGGCAGACGCGCATGTTCGCGCCGATGTGCCGTAACTTCGACAAGGACCTGCCGCTGCAGGATGTGTACGATTTCAACCTGAAAGTATTTGAGGAAGACCGCGCGCTGGTCGAAGCCCAGAAGCCGGAGAACCTGCCGCTGGACCCGACGCTGGAGGCACATGTGATGGCCGACCGCAGTTCGATCGCCTATCGCCGTGCCCTGCGCACGATGGGGCTGAGCCAGTTCTTTACCGCCTGAAGGAAACGCAGACCATGTCTACCCTGTTTCCTGTAATCGTTGGTGACGCCGTTCCGGAAGGGATGGAGTGCGTGCGCCTGCGTCTGGTTGCGCGCGCCGGTGATGATGCCCTGCCTGATTTTGAACCGGGCGCGCATGTGGATGTCATGACGCCTTCGGGCCTGATCCGGCAGTATTCCCTGTGTGGACCGCCTGATGATCCATCCGCCTATGAACTGTGCATCAAGCGCGAAGCGAATTCCCGTGGCGGATCGGAATCACTGTGCACGCAGGCCCGGCAGGGTATGGAACTGCGGATATCCAGGCCCCGCAATGCGTTTCCCCTGCCACGGGCACGGCGCTACATCCTTGTCGCGGGCGGGATTGGCGTGACCCCGCTGCTGTCCATGATGGCGCGGTTGCAGCAAAACGGTGCGGACTGGCAGTTTTATTATTATGCGCGCGTGCCTGAACACGCGCCGTTTGGGGACATGCTGCGCAAGCCCCCTTATGCGGCGCATGTCCGTTTCGGTTCCAGCCTGAAAAACGGGTATCCGGATGCGCTGGCCAGCCCATGTGCCGATACGGCCATCATGTTGTGCGGGCCGGATGGGTTCATGAATGCCGTCTATGCCCATGCCGTCGCAGTAGGATGGCTGACGGATCAGATCCATACCGAATATTTCCGGCCCACGGAAACGGCGCATGTCCTTTCGGACCGGCCGTTTGAGGTGGTTCTGGCGCAATCGGGGCAGGTCGTGAGCGTGCCGTCGGGGCAGAGCATCGCATCAGCCCTGCTTGCGGCGGGGGTGGATGTTCCCCTGTCATGTGAACAGGGCATGTGCGGGGCCTGTGTCGTGCCGCTGCTGGCAGGTGAGGGGGACCATCGGGATATGGTCCTGACGGAAGAAGAACAGGGTGGCAATATTGCCCTGTGCTGTTCACGCAGTCGCAGTCCTTCCCTGACACTGGGTATGTAAGGAATTGTAAAAAGGAAAGTTTTCGGGTGTCGCCTTTTTTCAAAAAGGCGACGTTTCCTGAAGATTTTTGAAAAAAAGCTTCACCAAAAAAACTTTTTCATGATTTTCTGAAGGCTTTACAGGTCGGTTTTCTATCCGGGTCCGATCAGGCCCTGTCTTGCTAGCCCCGTACTACTGGCTGCATGATCGGGTTTTGACAGTTACAGGATCCCTTCGTGCAGCCTTCCCCCACGGCGCAGACCGTTTCCGCCTATACGCCCGCGACCCGAATCCTTGTTTTCAGCGGCCTGATCCTGACCATGGTCATGGCGGCCCTTGACCAGAGCATCGTCTCGACCGCGCTGCCCACCATTGTCACCGACCTTGGGGGGCTGGCGCATATGTCATGGGTGGTTACGGCCTTCATGCTGACCTCCACCATTGCAACACCCATGTATGGCAAGCTGTCCGACATGTTTGGCAGAAGGCCGCTGCTGGCGTTCAGCATCGGGGCCTTTCTTGCCGCGTCCCTGCTGTGCGGTGTAGCGCAGGACATGTGGCAGCTGATCGTATTCCGCGGGCTGCAGGGCATCGGGGCAGGCGGGCTTATGACACTGTCGCAGACGGTGATCGGCGACATGGTCACGCCACAGCAGCGCGGGCGTTATCAGGGCCTGTTTACCGGTGCGTTTGCGGTCAGCAGCGTGACCGGCCCCTTTCTGGGGGGCGTGCTGACCAGTGCGCTGTCATGGCGGTGGGTTTTTCTTGTCAATCTGCCGGTCGGTGGCCTGGCCATGGCGCTGGTCATGCTGGGCCTGCCCGCGGCCCAGGCCGAGGCAAGGCCCCGGATTGATTATGCCGGGGCTGCCCTGCTGGCTGTGGCCACGGCGGGTTTCCTGCTGCTGTTCAATTCGGTCGGCACGACGCTTGCGTGGACATCACCGCTGACATTTGCGCTGCTTGGCGCCAGCGTGGCGTTTTTCGTGCTGTTCATCCGTCAGGAACGGCGCGCGCCCGAACCACTGGTCAGTCTGGGGCTGCTGCGCATTGCCAGTTTTTCCGTCTGTGTCGCAGCAACCGGGATCATGTCGTTTGCGATGATGGGGTCGCTGGTTTTCCTGCCGCTCTATTACCAGCTTGTCCTTGGGCAGACCCCGGAAATATCGGGATTGATGATGCTGCCGCAGGTCGGCACGATGATGGTCAGTTCGGTGGTGGGGGGCTATGTCTCGTCGCGGACGCAGCGTTACGCGCCGCTGCTTGCGCTGGGTGTCGGCATTGAATTCTCGGCGCTGACCCTGATCGCGCTGTGTGCCCATCATGGCGCGCCGGCACTGTTCTTCCTGCTCAGCCTTGGCGGGCTTGGCGTGGGTATGGGGATCGGCATGCCCAATGCAACGGTCATCATCCAGAATTCCGTACCACCCGGCATGCTGGGAATCGCCACAGCCATGATGTCCTTCATCCGCTCGCTGGGTGGATCCCTTGGTGTGGCGCTGTCGGGTGGCGTCATGGCGCTGACATTGCAGAACCAGTTGCATGCGCTGCCGGAAAGGATTGATGTGACGGCATTCCTGCACAAGGGCATGGCGGCCGTCCATGGGCTGTCGCCTGAAATGCGCCTGCAGGCACGCGATGCCTACAAGGCTGCGATCAGCGCCAGCCTGAGTGTCAGCAGCAGCTTCATGTTTCTGGCGTTCCTCATGATTGTCGGGCTGATGGTGCGTAACCGGCGGCAATCCGCCTGACGGGAGGCGGATTCCGGCTTGCGCGATGACAGTGCGTGTTTTATTTCCATACGCTTGGATTGAAACGGCAGAGGCACCGCATGGCGCGTCCCAGAACCATAGACCGTGAAAACGTCCTGGACTGTGTTGAACGGCTTGTCCACCGCGAAGGCGTGGCCGCCCTGACGCTGGAAGCCGTGGCAAGGGAGGCGGGCATTACCAAGGGGGGCCTGCAGTACTGTTTCGGCAGCAAGGATGACCTGATGACCGCGCTGATCGACCGCTGGCTTGCGGCATTCGATGCAAGCGTCGCCCGGCAGATCGGACCCGATGCCGGTATCATTGACCGGGCCCGTGCCTATGTCCTGACCATCAGCCAGATCGATGATACAACCCAGGCCAGAATGGCCGGCATGCTTGTCACCTTGCTTCAGTCGCCAAAATATTTACAGAAGATACGTGCATGGTACGCAGGCTGGTTTAACGGAAGCGACCCTGACAGTCGGGACGCGCGCCAGGCCCGCATCGCGATATTTGCTGCTGAAGGAGCGTTTTTTCTAAGAAGCCTCGGTTTTATGGAAATGGATCAGGAATGGTGGAAAACCACCTTTGCCGATTTTCAGCGGCTGATCCTGTCCGACCCCTGCACGCCGTAATTCAGGCCAGCAGGATCATTCAAATCCTCCATGACATTTCACACAGGTATGGAAAACATGACCAGGGAAAGTCGCCCGCTAACAAAAACAGCCACATCTTCTGACAACACCGTTTCCGGCACAACTTTCCCCCTTGCTGGCACCCGGTCCGTGAACGGGGGCGGCAAAGACGTGGCTGCGGTCTCGGTCCTGCGGACGATGGATAACAGCCTGTCCCATGCCGTGTCTTCCGCCTGTGACTGGCTGATCGGGCAGCAGAAGCCCGATGGCCACTGGGTTGGTCCGGTCGCGTCCAATGCCTCCATGGAGGCGGAGTGGTGCCTGGCCCTGTGGTTCCTTGGTCTTGAAGATCACCCGCTGCGCCCGCGTCTGGGCAAGGCCCTGCTGGAAATGCAGCGTGAGGATGGGTCATGGGGCACCTATTACGGCGCCGGAAATGGCGACATCAACGCCACCGTTGAATCCTACGCCGCCCTGCGTTCCCTTGGTTATCCCGCTGATGATCCGGCCATAAGCCGGGCCGCCACATGGATCGCCAGCAAGGGGGGGCTGAAGAACATCCGCGTCTTCACGCGGTACTGGCTGGCGCTGATCGGGGAATGGCCGTGGGAGAAAACGCCCAACCTGCCGCCAGAAGTCATCTGGTTTCCCAACAACTTTGTCTTTTCCATCTACAATTTCGCGCAGTGGGCACGTGCGACACTGGTGCCGCTGGCCATCCTGTCCGCCCGCAGGCCCTCGCGCCCGCTGCGCCCGCAGGACCGTCTGGACGTCCTGTTCCCCGGGGGGCGTGCGAATTTCGATTACGAACTGCCCGCCAGGGGGGAGCGCGACCTGTGGGACAAGTTCTTCCGCAAGACAGACCGTAGCCTGCACTGGCTGCAGTCCAAATTCCTCAAGCGCAATACCCTGCGTGAGGCCGCCATCCGGCACATGCTGGAATGGATCATCCGCCATCAGGATGCCGATGGTGGCTGGGGCGGCATCCAGCCGCCATGGGTGTACGGCCTGATGGCGCTGCATGGCGAGGATTACCAGTTCCATCACCCCGTCATGGCCAAGGCGCTGTCCGCCCTGAATGATCCCGGCTGGCGTCATGACAGGGGTGATGCAAGCTGGATCCAGGCGACCAACAGCCCGGTATGGGATACCATGCTGGCGATCATGGCCCTGCATGATGCCGATGGCGAAACCCGGTTCACGCCGGAAATGGAAAAGGCACTGGGCTGGCTGCTGGACCGTCAGGTGCGTGTAAAGGGTGACTGGTCCATCAAGCTGCCGGACGTGGAACCCGGTGGCTGGGCATTTGAATATGCCAATGACCGCTATCCCGATACGGATGACACCGCCGTTGCCCTGATCGCCCTTTCGTCGTGCCGTAACCGCGATGAATGGAAGAAGCGGGGCGTGGAAGAAGCCATCAGCCGTGGAGTGAACTGGCTGATCGGCATGCAGAGCGAATGCGGCGGATGGGGTGCGTTCGACAAGGACAATAACCGCAGCATCCTGTCAAAAATTCCGTTCTGTGATTTTGGCGAAGCCCTCGATCCCCCATCAGTCGATGTGACGGCACATGTTCTGGAAGCCTTTGGCATTCTGGGCCTGCCGCGCCACATGCCCACCATCCAGCGCGCACTGGCCTATATCCGCGCCGAACAGGAACCCGATGGCCCGTGGTTTGGCCGCTGGGGTGTCAATTACCTGTATGGCACGGGTGCGGTCCTGCCGGCACTTGCCGCAATTGGTGAGGACATGACGCAGCCCTATATCACCAAGGCCTGTGACTGGCTGGTAGCCCACCAGCAGGAAAATGGCGGGTGGGGCGAAAGCTGCGCGTCCTATATGGAACTGTCCATGGTTGGACATGGACCGACCACGCCATCGCAGACCGCATGGGCGCTGATGGGCCTGATCGCCGCCAACCGCCCGCAGGATTACGGGGCCATCGCCCGTGGCTGCCGCTACCTGATCGACCTGCAGCAGGCTGACGGTAGCTGGCATGAAAAGGAATTCACCGGCACCGGCTTCCCCGGTTACGGGGTTGGCCAGACCATCAAGCTGGATGATCCCGCATTGTCAAAGCGGCTGCAGCAGGGGGCGGAACTCTCGCGTGCGTTCATGCTGCGTTATGACCTGTACCGGCAGTTTTTCCCGATCATGGCGCTCAGCCGGGCATCACGCCTGATGAAACTGGAAAAATAGGTCTTCCGGCTGGCTGGGGCATGTTCCCGGCCAGTAGCCGGGTCAAGCAAAGGCGTTTTCTGGCAGACGGCGTGCGGGGCGCGACCTGCTGAACTGTTTCAGGCTGTCCTTGTGGCAGCCTGACTCCCTGTTGCATTCCATAACCGTCATTCCATCAATCAAGATATGACCAATGCAGGCGACATGGCATGTGTGCGTAATTGACTCGTTTGCGTTATTGTGACACATGTGTGTCACAACTGCATGTATGTGTCATATGTTACGTGAAGAATATGCTGCCCTGACCCGACAGCGCATTATCGATGGCTTCATTGCCCTGCTTGAAGAAATGAATGATGTGGCCGTCCCGACTTCCGCCATTGCAAAGAGGGCGGAGGTGTCATTGCGGACTGTCTATCGGTATTTTCCCTCACGCGATGACCTGCTGCGCGCAACAGGTGACTGGCTGAATTCGGAAGTCTTCGGGATTGTATCGGGCACGAATGAAAAGGAACTGGTGCAGGGTTTCCGCACGGCTGCGGAGAAATTCGACAGTCGTCCCAATCTTGCCCGTATCCTTGCCCTGACCCGTGTCGGGCGTTCAATGCGCATCCGGTTCCGTAATGAACTGGCGCTTCGCCGGCGTAAGGCGTTGTGGCGTGACACGCCCGATGTGCCGCTCGCGGCCCGGGTGCGGGCGGAAGCTGTCGTGGCCTGTCTGGATAATGTGCTGTCGTGGCTTACGCTCAAGGAAGAATTCGGCATGAACGGCAAGGACGCAGGCGCGGTCATTAGCTGGGCGATCGAACTTGTCCTGCGTGAAACCCGTGCTGAAGCAGGCTGGCATGATGATACGGAACAGCCATGAACCGGGATCGTCAGTCAGGTCGGCCGGATTGGCGGCGTGTCGCACTGGGACTGGGTGTTCCGTTCATGGCCATTGTTCCCGTCGCCGCGTTTCTGGGGTTCCGGTCATGGACGATTATGGGAATTCCGGTTGTCCTGATCTGGATTTTTGCCTGGTTTCCGTTGACATCCCTATGCCTGTGGCTGTGTGAGAAACGATCATGATGGCAGGGATTGTGGCGTGCGTTGTTCTTCTGTCGCTTGGCGCGGCCTGCCTTGCCCGATCACGTTCGCAACACCTGTCGGTGGAAACGCTGCTGGTGGCGGACAGGGCGCTGCCCGCGCCCATGCTGTTTATCCTGACAGTGGGGGAAATCTACAGTATCGGGTCGATTGTCGCCTTTCCCGCCGGGCTTTACGCCCATGGGGTCAGTTATGGATACTGGTTTCTGGGTTATCTTCTGCTGGCATTCCCGGTCGGATATTTTGTCGGTCCCGCCATTTGGGAACGGACCCGGCGATATGATGCCTGTACGGTGCCCGAAGTATTTGGCAGGCATTTCGGAAGTGTGGTTTTCGAACGCCTGACGGCATGGGGCTGTATCGCCGCACTGGTGCCGTGGGGACAGTTCCAGTTTATCGGGCTGCGGGCGACACTGGGCATGATGGGTCTGCCTGGCACACCGGCGGCAGGACTGGCGGGATGTGCCGTCATTGCCTTTGCATATGTGGCATTGGGGGGCATGCGTGCATCAACCTATGTCGCGTTTCTCAAGGACAGCCTGATGCTGTTCGGGATTGCGGCTGTCGGTGTGGCGGCAATCTGCGCGCAATATGGCGGGACAGGGCCAGATGTCGCCCATCCTGTCGTGTTCCGGCAGCCTGCCGTGACGGATATGGTCTTTGCCATCAGCACGATTGTCTATCAGGGTGTCGGGTTCTATTTCCAGCCATCCGTTACACCGTACCTGTTTACAGCGCGTTCAGCGCAGGCGGTGCGCAGGGCCATGGTATTCATGCCGCTTTACATGCTGATGTATCCCTTTGCAGTGTTTGCAACATATTTTGCCATCCGTTCATTACCCCCGCTGCATGATGGGAATGGGGTGTTTTTCCATGTGGCGGGCATGCTGCTGCCCCGATGGGTGGTGGCACTGGTCATGGCGGGCGCAGTACTGGCGGGGTTGCTGGTTCTGGCCGCGACATCACTTAACATTGCGGCGATGATGACACGTAGCATCATGTCCCGTCTGGCGCACGGGCATCCACGCCGCGCGATCAATCTGGGTGTTATCCTGTTTCTGGTCCTGGCGCTGGTGGCTACGGCGCATGCGCCTGCCATCATGCTGACAGCGCTGAACATCAGCGGTTATGTCGGCATCCAGTTTGCATCACTGTGGTTTGTTGTCCTGCTGGACTGGCCTGTTTCAGCGCGTGTCGCGGGGACCGGGGTCGTGTGCGGGGCCATGACCGCGATTGCCCTGTTCGCCAGCGGCCTGTCCGTTGGGGGCATCAATCCGGGTTTTATAGGGCTTCTTGTCAATTGTGCGGTTGTGTTCTGTCCGCTGTGGCGCAGGAAGCGCGTTACATGACGGCGCCCGAAAAGGATGATCGAGTGTGAATATGGATGCGATTATACGGCGGATTCCGAAAATTGACCTTCATTGCCATCTTGCAGGCGCGGTGCGGGCCACGACGGTCATGTCCCTGGCGGCAAGGAACGGTGTCTCATTGCCCACCACTGACCCGGATGCATTTTACCGTTTCATGGATTTCTATGATTTCCTGTCCCGGCTTGAGATTATTGGAAAATGCATCGTCACGCGTGATGATTTCGCGCGCATAGCCTATGAAGCGATGGAGGACGGATACCGTCAGGGCAACCTGCACTATGCCGAGTTTTTTTTCAGCCCCGATTATCATTATCCCCATGGGGTGCAGTACACGACAATGGTGGATGGGCTGATCGATGGCCTGCGGGCGGCACAGACGGAACTGGGTGTGGTCGGGCGCCTGATCCCGGCCATCAACCGCGAACTCGGCCCAGATGCCGCGATGGCCATGGTCAGGGAAGTTGTGGCCAATCCCCGCGCGGAAGTCATCGGGATCGGAATGGACTGCGCGGAATGCAAGGGGCCGCCAGAACTGTTCCGTGATGCCTATGCGCTGGCGCGCGCTTCCGGACTGCGTTGCACGGCCCATGCGTGTGAAGATAACCAGACACTGCAACAGGCCCCTCCCCGGAACGTCATGACGTGCCTTGACGTGCTGGGCTGTGACCGGATCGACCATGGCTATAACCTGCTGGCTGATCCCGAACTGGTCTGTCGCTGTCGAGAACGTGGCGTGGCCTTTACGGTCTGCCCGCAGACCTGTGTGCCTGAACGTCTGGAACAGCGCTGGACGTCCCTGAAGGCCATGGCGCAGGCGGGTCTGTCCATGGTTCCCTGCACCGATGATCCTGCCATGTTCGCGACGGATATCGGGACGGCGTACGTTACGATGGCCCGTGTACTGTCACTGGACGTGCATGCGGTGGCGGACCTGTCGCTGCGGACGATTGATGCGACATGGCTGTCGGATATGGAAAAAGACGCCATGCGGAATGATTTCAGGCAGCAGATCAGATCACTGATCGGATCACACGATGACTGAGGGGCTGTTTGAATACAACTGGTTGATAAAAGCGGTGTTCTTCGAAGCCTTTTAAAAAAGCTTTATCAAAAACTTTCTTATCATCGCAGGGTATTTCCTGATCTGACTTTTCAGGCAGCCTCTGGGTGAAAGGGGCACTGCATTGATGGGGACCTAAAAGGCTGCGGTAAAGCGTACCCCATAGGTTGCGGGTGCGGTCAGTATGTCCATTCCGTCGGTCAGTGCATAATCCACGACGCGGTTGTTGAAGGCATTGTTGGCAAAGACCACAAGCTGGTTCTTCTTCCACGCCATGCCCAGTGTCAGGTCCAGGCGGTCAAGCGAATGCCACGGGACATTGGTAATATCCAGCGCGCCGCCTGCCTCATGATGCCAGTTGGCATTGAACAGCAGGTTATAGGTGGGCGTGATGGGATACGCCATTTCGGATCGTATGTTTGTTGTCCATGTGCGCGTATCGGGCAGGGACTGTCCGGTAACGTAACTGCCATATGACTGGCCGCCAGCCATGCGGGCATGCAGCCAGCCAACATTGCCCGACAGTGACCACCAGCGGGTCAGCATAAGCTGGGCCGACAGTTCCGCACCGTATGTGCGCGCACTGCCGACGTTGGCAAGGTAATAGAAACTGAACGCGGTCGGCGCACGCGGATCGGCTTCATCCAGCAGCAGATGTTTCTGTGTCATGTAAAACAGGCTGGCATTTACGCCCAGACGCCCGCCAAACCATTGCGTACGCCCGCCCAGTTCATAATTGGTCGCCGTTTCTTCCCCATAAGGTATCAGGGAAGGTGTTGTCGTGGTCGTGCTGAAACCGCCCGCGCGGAAGCCGTTGCTGTACAGGGCATAAAGGTTGACGTTGTGGAACGGGCGGTAATTCAGTTCGGCGCTGGGGCTCCAGTTGCCATAGGTTGCCGTGTCATGGAGCGACATGTCCGGGTAGACATCCCCGAACAGGGCGGCAATGGCCCGCCCGCTGGCATTCATGGGATTATTGTACTGATTATAGGACAGTGTTTTGCGGTCGCGTGTATAGCGTGCCGTCGCCGTCAGGCTGAGGGACGGGGTGATATGGAAAGTGGAAGAAACAAACCCGGACCATGACTGTGTCCCGATACCCGATCCGGGCCCCGGGGCATATTCGCTTATCGCCTGCAGGCCGGTATTGGGAAAGCTGCCACCGGGAATGGCGGAACAGGTCGGGTCACCCTGTAATGCATCACAGGCGATGTTGCCCCACGTCCCCTGCAGCAGGCTCAGGTCGATTTTTGTATTGTATATCTGTTGAAACGAGAAATATTCATGAAAATAGGATGCCCCCGCCATAAAGGTCAGGCGGCGGTTCCGTGGCGATGACCACAGCAGTTCGGTATAATAATTACGCGTATTTTCATGGCGGACAAACTGATTCTGTAACGTAAGGGGATAGGATGATGCCGACAGATCCGTCCGGTCCCCATCTTCCACGGAATCAAGATGATAATCCCGATAGGCGGATAGCCACTGGAACGTGCCCCAGCGCGATCTGTATGTCAGATCCTGTGAAAGGTAGAGCTGGTGGTTGTGGGAACGGTCGGGGGTGTCACGGTACACCGTACCTGATGTCTCTGCCACGCCACCCTGGATCAGGTTGGCGACGCCGCCGGGTGCGTAACCGGCCAGGGACGGTCCGTGAACATCACCATATTCCGCCATCCATGTCAGGGACAGATTGTCATTGGGTGTCCATTTTGCCCCCAGCCGCAGGCCCTGCTGGCGGTAGCGGTCTTCATATTCATGTAATGTGGCGTTGTAGAGCGCGCCCCGTGGCTGGTCGATATACCAGCCTGTCAGGCGCAGCGCAAAATGATGCGATAGCGGCACATTGATTGCGCCCTGTAATTCACCCCGACCATAATTGCCATAGGATCCGGTCAGGTATCCCCCGGTTTTCTGTTCCGGTGTCGCATATATCACGTTGACCGCGCCGCCCACGGCATCACGTCCGTACAGGCCCGTCTGCGGGCCGGGATTGACCTCGACCCGTGCGACATCCACCTGCGGACCGAGATTGGTGCGCAGGCCCCCATCGTAAATGCCATTGCGGTACATGCCGAAATTGGGATCGGCGTTGTTGTCCACCTGCCGGATGCCACGGATGTTGATGTATGTATTGATATTCTGCGGATCAGTCGGCACCACGGCATTCGGCACCATGTTCATGATGCTTTTCATGTCGAGAATATCAAAAGCATGCAGTGTCTGGCCGCTGATGGCGGTTGTGGGGGCTGCTACGTCAGATAATCGCTGCGTGGTGCGCCGGGCGGTGACTTCCATCTGTTCGGCCTGTGGGCTGCCCTGTTCCAGATGGGCGACCGGAAGTTTCCGGTTCTTTTTGTGGGAAGACAGGGATGTAGCCCTGGCGGGGCATAATACAGAATGCAACGTAATAAGAAAAAGCATGTATGCAGGCCATGGTATCCTGCGGGCCTGTCGTTTCCTGTAACCAGGAAAGGCATATTCAGGTATCATTTCTTGACAGGCATCCGGATGATGTCAGCGTCCATGCAGGCGATGGCGGATCAGGGTGTGCGCGCGCCGTCCAATGGGGAAACGAAAAATGATAACTGTCGCGATCAGTTGGGGAATGCTGCACACGACTGTGTAGCATGACAGCAGGCCGGTCAGCGGCAGGCCATGGTTAACCTGTCCGGCATGATAATGGACCCAGCCGAGGATGATGAACCCCGCACCACCGCCTATGGCAAGCGTGGCTTTGGTGACCAGTGTATTGAGGGCATAAATGATACCGGACTTGTTGGTCCATGTTTTCCAGATATCATAATCCACGACATCCCCCAATATGGCGGCAGGCGCGAAATTCGTGGGTGCGGACAGGGCCCCGCCCAGGGCCGTCAGCAGCAGGATGATGGGCAGGTTCTGCATGCCTGGTGCCAGCAGTAACGCAAGCGGGCGCGTTACTGCGGTCAGAACGATACTGATGGCCCATATGTCATGGCGTTCCAGCCTGCGTTCCGATCGTGCCCATAACGGGATGGCGACAATGGTGGACACGAAAAACACGATCATGACGAACGGGAACGCGCTGCCGACCCGCAGGTAGTCATTCAGGAACAGGTATGTCGTGGACAACCATATGCCCTGTCCTGTGGCCCATAGACCGATGGCGAGGAAATAAAGGGTGAGGGGGCGGTTCCGTTTCAGGGAATGCACAAGGTCGTGCCATGTTGGCGCAGTGGCGCGTCCGGGTAGGCTGCCGGGAATGGAATGCATGATGCACAGGGCAGCAGGCACCATAAGTGCCATGTATAACCAGACAATGACGGACAGTGTCTTCTGCGTGAAACCCGTCGTGCCATAGACCCGGAACAGCGTGATGGGAACCAGCCAGAAAATCAGGCTTCCCGCAACGGTAAACAGGCCAATGGCCGCGTTGATGCGTGTGCGCATGAAGGGACGCGACCCCAGTTCCGCACTCCATGCGTTACGGGGAATTTCAAACAGGGAATACCCCAGATACAGTACGAAGGCCCATATTCCGTAATACAGGACTGTTGCATGCGCGGATGGCTGGAACAGGAAATACAGGGCGATACAGCAGATGATGGCGCTGGCCACGCCCCATATGCCCCGGCCGCCCAACCGGGTATCAAGGCGGTCGGACATGAAACCGATGGCCGGGTCCACCAGTGCATCAATGACCCTGCACAAGGATGTAACCGTACCGATCTGCACAAGGGTGACAGCCGTATGACTGGCATAGAAGGCCGGTATGAAAATGTTCATCGGCAGAATAATGAAAGCCCCCGGAAGTGCCGGAAAGGCGAAAAGCCACATCTGTGATCGTGTCAGTTCCGGGCGCGCAGCCGGGGCGTTGGGAAGAGCTGAAACCATGGCAGCCAAATCCTTCCCCTTCAATCGGTCCAACTTGCATAGGAATGATATTTGTGCGGGACGGGAAAAGTATCACCTATCCCCGCAGGAGGAAAGGGACGGACGGCTTCAGGGCTTGCCCTCCAGAACCTTGGGTAGGTCTCCCTTGATAAAAGCATCCAGAATGCCGTTCAGGAACGCGGCGATACTTTCACGCGGGTCGCCGATTTTCGCAAATGGTCCTTCGCTGGCATTGGCAACGAACAGGTTCGACAGGCCGCACAGCATGGCGTACATTCCATAGCCGATCTGTACCTTGCTTCCCAGTACCGACATGTCGTTGGGGCCGAAATCATCGCTGATGGTAAAGACCTTGTAGCCGTATATGAGTTCCATAAGGTCCTCGAATGCAGCGCCCGCCGTCAGACGGTACCGGGGATAGGTATAGGCATCGGGTATATAGCCAAACATCAGTCGATAGAGCTGTGGATGGCAGCGCGCGAAGTCCACAAAGTAGAAAACGGTCCGCTTCAGCGCTTCCGTCCTGTTTGCGGACGTGCGGCTGATATGGGCAGCCTGATCGCGGAAAACCTCGAAATAATCCGCGGCAATTTCCAGCAGAAGATCGTTCAGGCTGCCATAATGGTTATAGAAGTTCGCTGGCGCCACCCTGACTTCCCGCGTAA
>NZ_JBXAYQ010000018.1:0-64259 GCF_057359305.1 Komagataeibacter ossonobensis
CAGAGACCGCTTCAAAAAGCCGTTTGAAAACACCGGCTTTCACCCAGTCGCTGTAACGGGAATAGACAGAGTTCCAATGTCCGAAATACGTCGGAAGGTCCCGCCATGGGCTGCCGGTCCGGGCAATCCATAAGACCGCCTCAATGAAAAGACGGTTGTCCTGCCCGCTGCGCCCGCGATCTGTTTTCTTGCCAAGGCACAGCGGTTCCATTTTCGCCCATTGGGCGTCTGTCAGTACGAAGCGATCCATACGGATTTTGAATCACATTTGGTGACTTTGAAAAAGTACAATTCCCAACAGACCCTGAAAAAGGCGGCACTCAAAAACTTTTGTTATTTCATCGACAGCTCATTCCGGAACGATCCATTCAATGGCTGCCTGTGTTTCACCATCACCCAGATGCCGGCACAGCGTGGTCAGGATGGCGCGGGCGGTCTGTTCAAACTGGAATGGCGGATTGGCGATCAGCAGGCCGCTGCCATTCAGCCGTGTCGGGTCCAGCGGCGGCCGCAGGGTCAGTTCAAGGGCCAGCAGGTTGCGCTGTCCCGCATCCTTCAGCGCATTGTGGAAGGCATGCGTGGGCGCCCGGTGCTTGATGGGATACCACGCGGCGATGATGCCCGTGGCAAAACGCTGGCGGGCCGTGATGATGGCTTTCGCCAGGGCATGGAATTCATCTTTCTGCTCAAAAGGCGGATCCATGAGCACCAGCCCGCGCTTCGCCTGTTTTGGCGGCAGCAGGCCGGTAATGGCTTCATACCCGTTGCGGCCATGGATGGAGACGGCGCGATCATGCCGGAACACGCGGCGCAGGCTGCGCTGGTCCTCGGGGTGCAGTTCGCAGCATGTCAGCGTGTCGCCCGGCCGCAGCAGCTCTGCCACAATGGCGGGGGAGCCGGGATAGAATAGCCGCCCTTCATGTGTTGCGATCGTGGCGCGCACGATCTCCAGCCATTCGCCCACGCAGGCCGGTGCGGTGGGATCAGGCGGTGCGTCCAGCAGGCGGCCGATTCCTTCGCGCCATTCCCCGGTTGACTGGGCTTCGCGGCCCGACAGATCATACAGGCCGATACCGGCATGGGTGTCGAGAACGGAGAAAGGCGCAGGCTTGCGGCGCAGCGCATCAATCAGCGCCACCAGCACGACATGTTTCATGACATCGGCAAAATTGCCGGCGTGATAGCTGTGTCTGTAATTCAATGTCTCACCGCCCCACGGATTGCACGCCCCCATGTATGGGGTCCGCAGGACTGTTAATGGATCGTGCCGTCTTTTTCCATGCCGGTCTATGGGTTGGCATGCAGTGCACGGACCAGCGTGGGACGGCCGGGAGGATGGGAACGGTCATCAGGCCTTGCGGCATCGTGCCGCCCATGCTGCTGTAGAGTGCGTCAGGCGACCGGGACGGCTTCGGTCCTGCGTTCCCTGATCCATGCATCAAGGGATGCGGTATTCATCGGCCGGCCAAAGTAATAACCCTGTATGACGTCACAATCGATATCGCGCAGCTGGTCGCATTGCACGGCTTCTTCCACGCCTTCGGCAATGACGGTCATGCCCAGCGTGTGCCCGATGCGGATGATGGCGGTCACAACCTGACGCACATTGCCGGTGCTGCCAAAGCCGTTCATGAAGCTGCGGTCGATCTTGACCTCGCTTATGGGCAGGCTGGCCAGGTTGGACAGGCTGGAATAGCCGGTACCGAAATCATCCATCGACAGCCCGATGCCAAGGTTGCGGATGGCGGTCGCAGTTGTCACCGTCTGGTCGAAATTCTCGATCATGGCGGTTTCGGTCAGTTCAACGATCAGCCGTTCCGGTGGCACGCCGGTCTGGTGCAGGACGGTCGCCAGCTGCGATACCAGATCGGGGTCCTGAAACTGGATGGCGGACAGGTTGACCGATACGGTCGGCACGGGAATGTCGTGTGCGATCCATTCAGCCATCTGTTCGCACGCGACCCGCAGCGACCATACGCCCAGGGCGCGGATCTGTCCCGTTTCTTCCGCCACGGGAATGAACCGCCCCGGTGACACCATGCCCAGAACAGGGTCATCCCAGCGCGACAGGGCTTCCACGCCATGCAGTTCGCCCGTGCGCAGGTTGACCTGTGGCTGGTACACCAGTGTCAGGCGGTTGTCGGCGATGGCTTCACGCAGCGCGGAGGCTAGGATGACATGGTCATCCGCCTGCCGGTTCATGGACGGGTGGAAAAAGCGGTAACAGCATCGTCCCGCCTTCTTGGCCTGCGCCAGGGCAGTGTACGCCTGGCGCAGGGATTCTTCCACATCCTGCCCCTCACCGTGGTGGGTGCTTATGCCGATGCTGCCGGAGATGCTGACGGGAATGCCGTCAACGGTAAACGGCTCCTCAAGGTTATGGATGATCCGTTCGGCCAGAAGGGTGACATCGGGCGCGTTTTCTTCCGTCAGGACGACGAATTCATCGCCTTCGGTGCGCACCAGCACGTCGCGTCCCACCATCCCGTGGCGCAGGCGGGTGGCCAGTTCCAGCAGAAGCTGGTCGGCACGCCCCTGTCCCAGCGCCTGTACGATCTTGCGGAAGCGATCGAGGTCGATGACCATGATGCTGAGTGGTGCCGCCGGTGGCCGGGTGGCCAGTTCCTGCATGCGGCGGTTGAACCACATGCGGTTGGGCAGGCTGGTCAGGCGGTCGGTATAGGACAGGCGGATGATCGAATCCCGGCTGCGCTGCTGTTCAATGGCCAGCATGGCCAGATGCACGCAGGCGCCGACAATGCGTCGGTGCCATGCCCCCGGCTGTCCGGGTATGCGGAAATACAGCGAGAAGCTGCCCGCCACATCCCCATTGCGCAGGATGATGGGCACGGCCCATTCCGCAACGATCCCGTGCTGGCCTGCCACGTCACGCAGGGCGGGCCAGCGGGTCTCGGTCGTGAAGTCGGGCACGACCACATCCTGTGCCGTGACGATCGCAGTGCCGCAGGCCCCACCGGCGGTACTGGCTTCCAGCCCGTCAAAAGCCTGCAATACCGGCATGGGCAGTGCGCCGTGCCCACCCGTGCGCAGGACACCGCCCGTGCCCAGCATGACCACCGCCATGCAGTCCGGCGCGATCAGTTCGATACGGCGGCACATGAAGTCCAGCATTTCGCGCAGCGAAAACTGGTCCGTCAGCGCCTCCACCACGTCGCGCTGCAGTTCGCGCAACTGCCGGTCATGGGTAATGTCGTGCAGGATGACGATGATATCCGCAAGCTGCCCATCAGCCCCGTAATGCGGGGTCACCGCACAGCGCAGCCACAGGTCCTTGCCCTGTTTTCCACGGGTATGGATATCCTGTTCAAATCCCGTGCGCCGCGCCAGATTCCGCCGGAACTGCCGCAGGGTCGCGATATCGCTTTCTCCGCCCGAAAGCAGCGTGCCGAACGGGGCATCGTGCAGTGCGGCGGGTTCCACCCCCAGCAGGTCGGTCATGGCACGGTTGGCGTGGGTAATGCGGTATTGCGGGTCCAGCACCAGAATGCCCCGGTCCGTTGCCTGCACGATCAGGGCGCTGATTTCAGCATCCTCACGCGTCTGTTCTTCTTCCGTGCGGTCAAGGAGGGCCACCAGTTCGTACAGGCCGCCATCCCAGCTTATGCTTTCACGGTACAGGCGTACGGGCATGCCCAGACCATCCTTGCGGCGCAGGGTGGTGCAACCGTCCTGTGTCGTGGCCCGGTCCTGCGTTGTGGGGATGGCCAGCGTGGCCGTGACATCGACAGCCCTCTCGGGAAAGAGGCGACCCAGACGCGTTTCGGCCAGGTCCGTGGCATCATAGCCGGTCAGGGCACAGGCGCGCGGGTTACCGTACACGATGCGGCCCGATACATCCGCCATCATCACGGCCATGGGCAGCTTTTCCAGCAGGGGGGAGGAAATCTGTGTGATGTCCGGCATGATCGCGTCTTTCACAATATAAAAGGAACACCATGCCCCGGACAGGAAAGGGCTGTCGGGGGACATGCAGTACCGTTGGGCAGAGGAAATGAAATGTTATTTTATTATTGACTATATTGCGGCAGTTTTATGGTCTGCCGCCCCTACCTCATTACATGGAAAAGGGACGTATTGACTGTCATGATCGGCCCCGCGGGGACGGCGTGGCATCAGCAGGACTGTCAGTATTCCGGTTTTTCTCCCTTGGCCGGGATGGAGGGCTGCGTGCCCGGTGTCAGGGCATAGGTCAGCAGCACGACGGTCTGTGTATCGCCGCTTTCCCCACGATGGATGTCATTCACGGATTCAGCGAACGCTTCGCCCTGATGGAAAGTTTCCGTCTTCCCGCTGTCCCGGTCATGGATCGTCAGTTGCCCCTGCAGCACATAACCGGCATTGGGCACGGGGTGGGTGTGCCATGGCAGGGCGGTATGGGCGGGAATGGTCAGGCGGATCATCATCAGTTCCGGCTGGGTGGTGGGGTATTTTTCATACGCCACGCCATTCCATGACTTCGTGGACTGCAGCAGGATGTCGCGGTGCCCGGATGCAACCGTCTGCGCATGGGCGGCCGGGGTGAAAATGGGTGCAAGTGCCAGGCAGGCGGCCAGGACAGGTATTGATCCGTGCATCTTCCCTCTTTCCGGTCTGTCATCGTTATTACAGGACATAGCGCCTGAGGACCGGATGCGGTTCCGTGGCGATGATCATGGGTGCGTGCCCTCACATGATCTTGAGACGGAAAGGAGTATTGTTCTTGTATAGTAATGAATGAGGCGGCTTCATTCTGGCCGGGCGTCGTGTGTCCTGTGTCCTGGCCCATCGGATGGGTAGTACCGCGGGTATGCAGGCATGAATCATCCGCCGTGCCGGTCAGTTGGTGAGCCGGGTTGCGGATTTCGTACCTGCGATTTGCCAGTAAGGTCTGGTGTATTACGGTTGGCGTATAGGGAGACCGTTTTAAAACAAGCCGGGGAATCTGCTTTTTTCAAAAGGGCGACGTTTTCTGAAGCTTTTTGCAAAAAGCTTCACCAAAAACTTCTTTAATGGTGGTCGCATAAGGAACGACAGGGAGCGAGAAAACACAGAAAACGCCGGAAAACCAGCGTTGTGATACCATATGTGATTGTATGGGAAAGGCAGTTGGTGGAGGGAGTTGGATTCGAACCAACGTAGGCGTACACCAGCGGATTTACAGTCCGCCCCCTTTAGCCACTCGGGCATCCCTCCGGGTTGGCGCGGTAATTACGGGGATTGGCGGGGGGTGTCAATAGGTAGCGTGAAAAACTTCATCCATTCCCCGTTTGGGGGCATGACGCAGGCCATGGTTGGGCTTAAAGAACGGTCATGAACATGCGCACTCCCCGTCGTCGCGGCGCGTCAGCCGTACCTTCCGCCCAGTCCGCCCGTCCTGCCTCCGACCGGGGTGGTCGGGGGGGGCGGGGTGCCGCTTCGGCCCCGCGTGGCACATGCTGGCTGTATGGACAGCACGCGGTGCAGGCCGCACTGGAAAACCCGGCGCGCAAGCTGCGGCAGCTTCTGGTCACGGCCGAAGCGCAGGAAGCCCTTGCCGCCCGGCTGGAAGGTGGTTTCCCCATTCAGCCCGTACGCACCGAACGGGCCCGCCTCGATACGCTGTGCGGTCCTGATGCGGTGCATCAGGGCATGGCGCTGCTGGTGGATGTGCTGACGCCGCCCGACCTTGATACCGTTCTGGAACGGCCCGGCCCCGTGCTGGTGCTGGATCAGGTGACGGATCCGCGCAATGTGGGGGCCATTCTGCGTTCGGCTGCGGCATTTGGCGCGGTGGCGGTTGTCATGCAGGACCGCAATGCCCCCGATGAGACGGGAACACTGGCGCGGGCGGCATCCGGCGCACTGGAAATCGTGCCGCTGATCCGGGTGGTCAACCTGTCGCGTGTGCTGGATGCGCTCAAGACCCGTGGCCTGTGGGTGGTGGGGCTGGACGCGGGTGGCGGCATACTGGACGGCGCGTCGTTCAGTCAACGCCGCGTGGCGCTGGTGCTGGGGGCGGAAGGCGCGGGCCTGCGCCGCCTGACGCGGGAACATTGTGACGAGATCGCGGGCCTTGCCATGAGCAGCGACATGGAAAGCCTGAACGTCTCCAACGCTGCTGCCGTGGCCCTGTATGAAATGTACCGCAATCGCTGAAGGCTGCGTAAAAAACCATAAAAGTTTTTGGGCGCCGCCTTTTTTCAAAAAGGCGGCGTTCCTTGAAGCTTTTTGCAAAAAGCTTCACCAAAAAACTTTTTAATCAGGTTGTTCCGTGGGTGAACCTGTCAGGGTACGGCAGGTCGGTCCCGGGCCCACAGGGCCGGGCAGCATCATGAAAAACTATTTATGTTATAACGCATGGATTTATTGCGGCATTCTTGTCATTCGGAATGAATGACACGAGCGCGTGATGCAAACCGTCCCAACGGCGACAGACTGATGGCGTGCTGCCTGCGTGGCTGACGTCATGGGTGGCTTTCTGCGCCGTTTCCGGTGGCTGTATGCCCCGCGTGTGGCGGATTTCGGCTTTGCGTTACGGACCACTGTCGCGGCCCTTCTGGCATTGGTCCTTGCCCTGTGGATGGAAATGGACGACCCGCAATGGGCGGCCATGACCACATGGATCGTGGCCCAGAATTCGCGTGGGCAGAGCATGTCCAAGGCCCGGTGGCGGCTGCTGGGTACGGTGTGTGGTGCTGTGGTGGGTGTGGCGCTGATCGCGGCCCTGCCGCAGTCATCGTGGCTGTTTTTCCCGGTGCTGGCAGTCTGGGTGGGGATATGTTGCGGGCTTGCGACCTTCCTGCGCAATTTCCATTCCTATGCGCTGGTGCTCATGGCGTTTACCAGTGGTCTGATCGCCCTGAACGCGGCGGATGAACCGCGTGATGTGTTTGCGATCGCCATGTCGCGTTCAACCTATATTTTTCTTGGTATTCTATGTGAAAGCGGATTGGCGTCGGTATTCGCGCCCAATCTGGCCGATGTCGCGCACCGGGAAATCACCCGCCGTGTCGCGGCAGCGGTGGGGCAGGCGGCGCAGGCCCTGACGGGTATGATGGCGGGGCACGATTCCGGGTTCCTGCGGTCACGCACGCTGCTTGGGTCCGTCTTTTCCATTTCGGACCAGATCGAGTTCAGTGAAGTGGAAATGCAGCACCGCACCCATGCCGGTGATCATGCGCGCGCGGCATTGGCCGCCGTGGCCGTGGTGATGTCGCGCGGGCTGGGACTGGCGGCGCGCATACGTGAGGCAGGCGGCGTGCCCCCGGCCTTCGTTACGCCGCTGGCTACGGCAAAGGCACTGTTTGCTGACATGCAGGGGCTGATGGACGGCCCCGATCCCGTCGCCGCCGTGCCGGGCCTGCGCGCGCGCATCCGCATGCTGGGGGCGGAATGCCGGCAGCAACTGGTCAATGACATCATCGCGGTCAGTGGCCCGATGCCCATGGATGCGGCCGGGTCGCAGGTCCATCTGGACGGGTATATCCTCAATGCCTCGCTCGGGGTGCTGCTGGTGCGGCTGGATGCGGCGCTGGCACATCTGGCGGCGACGCAGGTGGCCCCGGTCCATGATCATTTCCACTTTTCCACCCCGCCATGGCGCGACCGGACGGATGCCTGGCATAACGGCGTGCGTTCGGCGGGGGCGGTCCTTGTGGGTGGGCTGGTGTGGGAAGTAACGGGCTGGCCCGACGGGCCGACGTTTGCCATGTTCGTCGTGGTGACATGCAGCCGCTTTGCCGCCAATGAAAACCCGGTGCAGGACAGTCTGGGCTTCCTGCGCGGCGCAGTCTGGGCTGTAGTGGTGGCGGCCTTCCTGACCTTTGTCGTGCTGCCCCGGCAGGCAGTGTGGGAAACGCTGGTCGCGTCGCTGTTCGTGCCCATGATGGTGGGGGGGCTTGCGCTGCGTGACGCCCGTACGGTGGGCACCGCCGCACCCTATAACAATTTCCTGCCCTTCATGGTCTATCCGGGCAACCAGTCACGGCTGGATGAACTGACCTTTTTCAATACCAACAGTGCGGTCGTGCTGGGAATATGGTGCAGCGTGCTGGTGTTCCGGCTGGTGCTGCCCTTTGATCAGGACACGGAACGCTGGCGCATGCGCCGCCAGATGGTGGGTGACCTGCGCCGTATCGCACGGGCGCCCGCCATTTCCGATACCGGCGCATGGGTGAATGTGCTGACCGCACGTTTTGCACGTCTGGTCCGCCATTCCGTCTCCATGTCCGATGTCCAGACCAATGCCTATCTGGACGGGGTGCTGGCGGCCATGACCGTGGGGCTGAACCTGATCCGGCTACGGCGCATGCTGGACCGTGGCAGCCTGCCGCCCGATGCCCGGCAGGCGGTGGAACACACGATTGCGGGATTTGCCGCATGGCGGGGCCAGCCGCCAGCCGGTCTGGCCCAGATGGCGGGAAACGCGCTGGCCTGCGTGCGGGCGCGTGTGGCAACGGAGGGGAACCTGTCGCGTCGCCTCGATCTGGGGTGGAGTGTCGCCTATCTGGAAATACTGGTGCGTGAACTTGTGGCGCATGCCCGGTTTTTCGATATTACCCACCGTTTCCACGTCCTGCCCGATTCGCGACCGACCGGGCCGGGCATGAACCCGTACCAGCCTGAAGGAGCCACCCATGACCATCAAACGCCTGCAACCTGAGGAACGCCTGACCGGTGCCGTCGTGCATGGGCATACCGTCTATCTGGCCGGGCAGGTGGCCGATGACCCCACCCTTGATGCCGAAGGCCAGACGGCTGACATCCTGCGCCAGATCGACGCCCTGCTGGCGGAAGCGGGAACCAGTAGCGCGCGCCTGCTGTCGGTACAGATTTTCCTCAGCGACATGAACGACATGGCCGCGATGAACCGCGCATGGGATGCGTGGCTGGACCGTGACGCCAAACCCGCCCGGGCCACAGTGGAAGCCCGTCTGGCCGATCCGCGCTGGAAGGTTGAAATCACCGGCATCGCAGCCCTGCCCTGACCTGCGGGCGGTTCTGCGCGCCTGTTTTCATGCAACCGTGGCGTGGCCGACCTGTTCAGATTCCTGAATGCGGTCCGATAGAGCCGCCCATGACAGGGAGCAGACCACCATGCCAGATGATAACAGCCACGCCTCATCCCGCCGTCAGGTCCTGACGGGTGTTGCAGCAGCCGGGCTTGTCTCGGCTGCCAGTGCCGGCCGGTCCAATGCTGCCACGGAAATGGCGGCCCCCACGCCTGCGCTGGTGGACCCCGAAAATGCCTATCCCCGTCCGCCCTTTCCCCAGCAGTCGCAGCCCTGGCCCGGTCTTGCGGGCAAGATGACGCCACGGCCCGACCATGGGGAAACCAGCTATCGTGGTTCCGGCAGGCTGGCCGGGCGCAAAGCATTGATTACGGGGGGCGATTCCGGCATCGGGCGGGCGGCTGCCATCGCCTATGCGCGTGAGGGAGCGGATGTGGCGATCGCCTACCTGCCGCAGGAAGAACCCGACGCGCGGGAGGTCATCGCCCTGATCCGCGAAGCCGGGCGCAAGGCCGTGGCCCTACCCGGTGATCTGCGGGACCGCAAATACTGTGACACCCTGGTGCAGCGCGCGCATCAGGAACTGGGTGGGCTGGATATTCTGGTCAGCAATGCAGGTCGCCAGCGCCATCAGGACAGTATCCTTGATATCAGCGACGAACAGTTTGATGAAACCTTCCGCACCAATATCTACGCGCTGTTTTACCTGAGCAAGGCGGCCATCCCGCTTATGCCGCGCGGGGGCGCGATCATCGCCACGGCGTCGGTCAATGCGTTCAGCCCGTCTGAAATCCTGCTGGATTATTCCGCGACAAAGGGGGCGATTGTCGCCTTCGTCAAGTCACTGGCCAAGCAGATGGTCCACCGTGGCATCCGCGTCAATGCGGTGGCCCCCGGCCCGTTCTGGACCGCGCTGCAGGTCAGTGGCGGCCAGACGGAAGAAAACATCCATAATTTTGGCGGCGAGACCCCGATGGGCCGTGCGGGCCAGCCTGCGGAACTGGCACCCGTCTATGTTCTGCTGGCCTCATCCGCAGCCAGTTATATCACCGGTCAGGTCTATGCCGCCGCCGGGGGCACGGGCGTGGAATAAGCGCGCGTAATGTCCTTGCAGCATGGTTGCTGCAATGGCACATGGCGTGGATGCGTATCATTATGTCCTGCCTGCTGATGCTGCTGGGGGTTGCAGCGTGTTATTATGCCTTTGGCATGATTACCGATGCCGGGCGTTTCATTTCCGATTCCCATCCATGGTAACGCCGGTCACGCCAGTTTTCTGGCCGCGTGGGCGGGTATGAAGCGGGCCATCACGGGATCGGGGGCCGGGTGGTCTGCCCGGTTGTGATTTTTGTTGCGCCGCTGTGGCGGATCATGCACCCAATCGGGCGTTCGTGGCGTTTCCCAATTACTTCAGTAACAAGAAAATTCCGCAGGCCCAGCCTGTGGTGGAGGTCGAAATGATCCGTTTTCCCACCCTGCCCGCCCTTATCGCCGCCAGTATCGTCGTGGCTTCCCCCGCCCTTGCGGCCACCGTGCGGCTGGAAGGTCATTTTACCCCGGAACACGGCACGACCAGCCAGCCCGATGGCACCGTGCAGGCCACGCTGAATACGCGCACGAATCTTGTGAAATATACCCTGACCTGGACCGGGCTGAGCGGGCCGGTAGTGGCCGCCCATTTCCATGGTCCCGCCCCGGCGGGGGAAGAGGCAGGCGTGCTGGTGCCCATTCCCAGCCCCTATAAATCCGGGCAGCACGGGTCCGTCCTGCTGTCGGCCGAACAGGCGCAGGCCCTTCAGAACGGTCAGGTCTATGTCAATCTGCACACGGCCGCCCAGCCCAATGGCGAGGCCCGCGCCCAGCTTGCACCGGTTCACCCCGGCGGGAAAAAATAAACCGCAACCCGTTGGGATCATGTCCATGATATAGTTTGCATGGCTGCTATTTGTGCGGCACAGTGCAAAGGATGACATGCAAATCATGTCTGTCACGTAAGGACGCGGGGCGACCTTGCCCGCCAGAAATCATGGAGTTCGCTTTTGCGCCTAGCATCTCTGGCCGCCGTAGCGGCTGCTGTGTCCCTTTCCGGTATGGCCCCTTTCACCTGTGCCCATGCGGCGGATGCGTTGGGTGAACATACGGCAACGGTCGCCTTTACCCTGTCAGCCGCCGATCTGGGGGCGGGGATGTCATGGGGCAAGGGCGTCCTGACGTTTGAAGGACACGACTATCCTTTCCGCATCCGCGGTGGCTCGGGTGCAGCCATCGGCTTTTCCAAGACCCATGCCATTGGCACCGTCTATAACCTGTACCGCATTCAGGATATCGAAGGGACCTACTGGTCCGTCCAGGGCGAGGCGACGGTTGGCGCGGGGAAGGGCGGTGCCGTCATGGAAAATAACAACGGGATCTATATCAAGTTCACGTCGCGCAGCAGTGGCGCACGGCTGGCGTTTTCGGTCGAACGCCTGACCATAAGCCTGACGCCGGATGCAAAGACCGCGTCCGCCGCCGCCACCCCGGCCATCACCCCTGCTTCACATGAATAGGCAGGTCACCCCCTGATCGTGCATGGTAGGCACCATCATGAAAACGGATGGAGCCACCAGCATGACAGAAGATACCCATACATTTGGCGACGGCCGCCTTGCGGCCAGCGTGCGGGCACAGGGTGCTGAACTGTGTGCCCTGCGGGCGGGCGGGCGTGACCTGTTATGGGGGGGCGGTGACCCTTGGCGTCGGCATTCACCGGTGCTGTTTCCCATTGTGGGACGACTGGTGGATGATGCGGCATGGGTGGATGGGCAGGCGTACCGCATGACCCAGCACGGTTTTGCCCGCGACTGCACATTCCGCTGGCTGGAACGTGACGAGACGGGCTGCCGCCTTGAACTGTCCGATACGGACGCCACGCGCGCGCTCTATCCCTTCGCTTTCAGCCTTGTCATTGAATACCGTATTGAACAGGGCAGGCTGCGGGTTGGGTACTGTGTGACCAACCCCGATGCGAGTCGTATCCTGCCTGCATCGCTGGGCGCGCATCCCGCCTTTGTATGGCCGCTGGCTGCCGATGTGCCCAAGGATCGGCACATCATCGAATTCGACCAGCCGGAGCCCGAGGGCATACGGCGGCTGAAGGATGGCCTGCTGCTGCCTGAATCCTTTCCCACCCCGGTTGTCGGGCGGATACTGCACCTCGACGAATCCCTGTTTGCGGCCGATGCGCTGATTTTCGACCGTCCCGCCAGCACGGGACTGACCTATCGCATCCCCGATGGTCCGGGTCTGCGCCTGACATGGGAAGGTTTTCCCCAGTTGGGCATATGGATGAAGCCCGGCGCTGATTTCGTATGCATCGAACCGTGGCATGGCATGGCCAGCCCGGTCGGGTTCAAGGGCGATTTTTCCACGCGCCCGGGTGTGTTTCACCTGCAGCCCGGACAGGAATGGCGGGCATCGTGGCAGGTTGGCTGTATCTGATTTCACAGCCTTTCCGGCAGGTGTATTTTCCATGCAACACCTGCCGGAATAAGCCTTGCGAAAAAAGCATGGATCCCCCGGGAAATCTGCGAAAATATCGTATTTCCAACCCCCCGGTTGCGTCGTAGCGTGCGCGCAGGAGCAGCATGCGGCAGTCTCGCCCGCTAGGCTCACGGGAAACGCCTTGATGCGTAGTTTTTCTCCTGTCCCCGCCGTGGGATTTTCCCCTTCTTCCAATCCCCTCCAGATCCGTACGCTGCGCCAGCGCGTTGTAAGCTGGGTCGGTACAGCCTACCGCAAACAGGGGATGATGCTGCTGGCGACACTGCCCAGTATCGCCGTGCCGTCGGGCTGCCATGCCGGGATGGAGGGATCGCCCTCCCTGCTGGCGCTGCGGGGCTGCTGGGACCGGACCTGACTGCCGTGGCCTGCGACCGGGCAGGTCCTGCATCATGATTATATGGCGGCGCATTCCGGTGTGCCGCCATATTCATTGGATGACACATAACAGGAGCGTAGAGTACACCTGACAGGCGGTCATATGGGGAGAGCGGAAGGACATGGGTAAACATCATATGCCACGACGTACGGCATGGCTGGTGGTTGCCATGCTGGTACAGGTGGGAACAGCCCATGCAGCCACGACCGCGTTCAACAAGCTGCCTGATTACGAGAAATTCGGCATTACGGTCGCCAGCGCCTATCACGTGCGCCGGTGCGGGGTGACGGTCACGATCAACCAGTCCCGTTTCGTGGACAGCGCCAGCGCGCTGGAAAATGAAGGGATTCTGGACAACGTCACGCCCGCGATCATCAGCAGGCGCCCAGCCTATTATATCGGGCAGGCCATGCATGAAATCGTCCCCACCATCATTTACCATACCTTCCTGCGCTATACGGATGCGACGAACTGCCACTTCGTATTCCATACGAAAGGGGGCGGGGGTGAGGACGAGGCGTTATATGGAATTGAGGAAAGTGCTTCCCCCGCGTTCCTGAGTTTTGTCGTGAACAGCCATACCCATACGCAGGTGGACTGGTACAAGGCCAGTTTTGATGAAATCCGCGAAGTGGCTTCCAGGTTCGAGGAAGACCCGGCCTATGCTGCCCCCCTGGCACCGGAGGAAGGGGGCGTGACGCAACCCACGTCCGCAGATCCCGACAACATCCAGGACGTGACAGACCGGCTGCAATGAACGAAAGAGGGGGCATGACTTCCATGCCCGAATTTTCTCCTGTCTTCAGGGAGCGGTTGCAAGACCTGTTCCGCTGGCGGCGTGATGTGCGCCATTTCCGCCGTGACCCGTTGCCCGAACCCGTGCTGGACGGTCTGCTGCGTACCGCCTGCCTTGCCCCGTCGGTGGGACTGAGTGAACCATGGCGTTTCGTGCGTGTGGATGATCCCCGGCGTCGCGCGGCGGTGAGGGCGGATTTTGCCCGCTGCAATGCCAGCGCCCTGTCGGATCGCGTGGGGCCGGATGCACGGCATTATGCACGGCTGAAACTGGCGGGACTGGATGATGCGCCACATCATGTGGCGGTCCTGTCCCATCCTGAACCTGTTCAGGGGCGGGGCCTGGGTCGTGGGACAATGCCACAGACCACCACATGGTCCACGGTCATGGCCATCCATACGTTCTGGCTGGCGGCCACGGCGGCGGGAGTCGGGGTGGGCTGGGTTTCCATCATCGATCCTGAACGGGTCATGGCCGTGCTGGATATGGACCCCGTGCTGGAACTTGTCGCCTATCTATGCGTGGGGTACCCGGCCCAGCCTGCCAGCACACCCGAACTGGAACGGCGCGGATGGGAAAGGCGTGCCCCCGAACGCCGGGAGTGGATCAGGCGCTAGGGCCACGGGTTTCCATCGGCCCGGGTTTTGGTTGCCATATCACGGGATAGGCCCGGTTCCGCCATGGCCATGTGCAGGTCATGCCCTGGCGCTGACCTGTGGCAGGCACGGGGAACCGGACAGGAAAAAAAACGGGTGGCAGATATTCGCTAAAGCCGGTTTTGCTGTCGTCCTGTTTCACCCATTGTGCCTGCCGGGTTTCAGGCGGGTTTATTCGGGTGATGTACTCTTGCCCCACCTGCTGGCATCCCGTGCCGGGCGGGCCGGTCGTGTCGGTACGCGGAATGCATGGATCATGCCCGTTTCCCGGCGATGGAGGACTGAACGCTGCTGCACCATTTTGAATACCTGTTCCAGCATTACGGATATGGGGTAATTACCTTTATCGTCATGCTGGAAAGCATGGGACTGCCGCTGCCGGCTGAAACACTGATCATTTCAGCGTCCATCTATTGTGCCGCCACCCACAAGCTGGATATCCAGTTCGTGGCCCTTGCCGCTGTGACGGGGGCCGTGATCGGGGATAACATCGGTTATCTGATCGGGCGAAAGGTCGGTCTGCCACTGCTGCAGAAATATGGTGCACGGATCAAGCTGACCCCGGACCGGCTGCTGCTGGGGCGTTTCCTGTTCCGTCATCATGGCAGTGGCATCGTGTTTTTCGGACGGTTTGTCGCCCTGCTGCGGGTCTTTGTTGCCCTGCTGGCGGGGGCCAACCATATGCCATGGCCGCGCTTCATGGTGTTCAATGCGCTGGGTGGCCTGTGCTGGGCCGGGGGCTATGCCGCAGGTGCGTATTACCTTGGCCGCAAGGTGACGCAGGTATCAGGCACCGCCAGTATTGCGATGGGTGTGGCAGTGGCTGCCGGACTGGTGGCCAGTGCCATTTTCCTGCGTCGCAATGAAGAACGCCTGACCCGGCAGGCCCTGCTTGAAGCCCGTGCGGATGCGGCAGCGCAGGGCACGCCCGGATCACCGGTGGCGTAAGCGACACTACGGTCCGGTTCGGTTATCCCATGTATGGGAAGGCTTTACTGTAGTGTCGGCCTGTCCTGCGCGGCGATCTTGCGGGGTGGGGGCACCGTCAGCTTGGGACCGGGCAGGCGCTCGCGCAGCATGCCATGTTCTTCCGGCGGCAGCAGGTCGGCCAGTGTCGTGGAATCCAGCACCTGCATGAATGCCCCCAGCGCCACCGACAATACCCCGCGCAGGCGGCACATGTCCGACAGGATGCAGCAACTGGCATTTTCGGAGGCACCCGGTTCGCAATGGACAAGGCGCATGTCGTCCTCGGTCTGGCGCACGACGTCACCAATCCGGATATCCTGGGGCGCATGGGCCAGCAACAGTCCCCCGCCCCGGCCACGGCGTGCATCGATCAGCCCAAGGCGCGACAGCCGATGAATGACCTTGACAAGGTGATTTTCGGAGATGTCGTACGCGCTGGCAATTTCATGGATCGACACGCGTCTATCCGCATGGATTCCCATGTATAGCAACGTACGTAATGCATAATCGGTGTGCAGGGTCAGGCGCATATGGCTATCTAACATAGGGGTAATCGACAGAAACAGACCCATATAAATAGCATTTCAAATGCAATTTATATGTCAAAACATGCTCCAGCCCTTGGTTTTAGTAAGCCAATGGCAAATAAAGATGACGGAAACAGTCCTATAATATCACGCAAATGTGATTTCAATGGGGCGCAAAGGCCTTCTTCCTGCCCCAAATCAACGGGTGCAAGTTCCCTCAGGCGCCAGTTCGTGCCTGCAACGCCCGCCCGGGCGTCATGTTTCTGGCCGCCGTAACGGCGATAGGCGACCTGTCAGTGGGTGCCCGATTCTCTCTGCGGCCCTGCCGGGCTGGCGGGTAGTTCCATCATCCGGTCCATCATCGCAAGCATCAGGCCCGATACGACAAAGGCCAGGTGGATGCCTACACTCCATGCCAGTGTCCGGCTGGAGATTTCGTTAACCCGGATGAAATCCGCCAGTACATGAATGGCGGACATGGCCACGATGGAAGCCATGAGTTTTATCTTGATGTCCCCGAACGTGACGTGACCGATCCAGTCGGGAAAATCCCGGTGGCTGCGCACATCCAGCTTGGAAACAAAGTTTTCATATCCCGCGAACATCACGATCAGTAGCAGGTTCGCCAGCAGTACCAGGTCAATCATGTCGAGGATGCCAACAAACACATCATCGAATTCCAGCGTGTAGCTATGCCTGACCAGCGTCCACACGGTCTGGAAGAATTTGACCAGTATCACCAGCAACCCGGCCGTCAGACCGAGATATAGCGGTGCGCACAACCACCGCGCACGGAAGAACAGTCGTTCCAGGCCGCTTTCCAGCCATGGTGTTCCCTGCGTGGGAACCGGAGACGACGCCTGCGGCGTGGGATCGTGCATGGGGTCTGTATAATCTCATCCTACCCGAATGGGTAGGTATATATTGCATCTCCAAACTTTTTTATCGGACTTTTTTCCTGCTCCGGCTGGTGATGACATTTATGTGTCCCGGCATGGTCCGGGTGCCATCACGGGACGGGAATTATGGCGCATGACCGGGACATATGGCGGAATGCACGGCTGGTGCCGGGTGGGTCGCCGCCTTGCGTGACGGGGGGGCGCCGCGCTACTCCCCGCGTGTCTTTCACCGCAACAGGATACTGAGATATTGGCCGATCCCGGTAAAAGTAATGCAAACCACCGCACGCGCGCCATTGTCGTGGCCCTTGTGCTGGGTGTTGTGGTGGGGCTGGCCCTGCATGCGGCGGGGCCTGCGGCAAGTGACCCTGCCGCGCGGGTTGCCACCCTGCTTACGGGGCTGTTCCTGCGGCTGGTGCGCATGATCATCGCCCCGCTTGTCTTTGCCACCCTGGTATCGGGTATCGGCAGCCTTGGCGACGGGACGCAGGTCATGCGGATCGGCGGGCGTATCCTGCTGTGGTTCATTGCCGCGTCCTTCCTGTCGCTGGTGACGGGGCTGGTGGCGGCAAACCTGCTGCAGCCGGGGGCCGGGTTCACCACCCCGCTATCGGTGGGGGATCTGGGGCTTGCGCATGGTCACTTCGACCCGATCGAATTCGTGCTGCATGTCGTGCCGACCAGTATCTTTGATGCCATGGGCCGCAATGACATCCTGCAGATCGTGGTGTTCTCCATCCTGTTCGGGCTGGCGCTGCCGGTGGCGGGCAAGGATGCGCAGCGCCTGATCCTGCCATGGACGGGGGAACTGGCGCGCATCATGCTGCGCATGACCGACATGGTCATGTATGTCGCCCCCGTGGCGGTGTTCGGTTCCGTCATGGGGAGCGTGGCACATAGTGGGGCGGGCATACTGGGAACGTTCGGCCTGTTCCTGTGCAAATTCTACGGCACGCTGGGCGTGTTGTGGGTGCTGCTGACCACCATGACCTTCTGTGTGCTGGGCCGGCGCGTGTTTGAACTGGCCCGGATGCTGGTGCAGCCCATCCTGCTGGGTTTTGCTACGGCCAGCAGTGAATCCGTCTATCCGCTGCTGGTGGAACGGCTGGAGCGTTTTGGGGTGCCCGACCGCATCAGCGGCTTCGTGCTGCCGCTGGGTTACAGCTTCAATCTGGACGGGTCGGTGCTGTTCCAGTCCTTTGGGGCGCTGTTCATTGCGCAGGCTTACGGCATTCACATGCCGCTGGGCCAGCAGGTTGCGATGGTGCTGGTGATGATGCTCAGCAGCAAGGGCATCGCCGGCGTGCCGCGCGCGGCCCTGGTCACGCTGGCGGCCGTCATGCCGCAGTTCGGCCTGCCGGAAGCCGGGCTGGCGCTGATACTGGGGATCGACCACTTCCTCGACATGGCGCGCACGGCAACCAATGTGCTGGGCAATGGCTATGCCGCCGCCGTTGCCGCGCGATGGGAAGGCCAGCTGGCTGACCACGCACTGGCGGAAGGGGAATAAAATTCTGAAATTTAAAGGAGTTTTTGGTGAAGCTTTTTTCAAAAAGCTTCAAAGAACGCCTGCTTTTTAAAAAAGGGCGGCACCCAATAACTTTTGTTAACCGGGTCTATGAAAAACGGGACGGCTGGCGGGCCGTCCCGTTCGTGTTTTTATGCCTTGGCCAGTGCCGCGCGCAGCTTTTTATCCAGCACGTCAAGGAAGGGCTGGGTGTCAAGCCATCTGGTATCCTTGCCGACCAGCAGGGCAAGGTCCTTGGTCATCTGGCCGCCCTCCACGGTCTCGATGCAGACGCGCTCCAGCGTATGGGCGAAGTGGGTTACGTCAGGTGTGTCATCGAACTTGCCGCGATAGGCCAGACCCCGTGTCCATGCGAAAATCGACGCGATGGGGTTGGTGCTGGTGGGGCGTCCCTTCTGGTGTTCACGGAAATGGCGGGTCACGGTGCCATGGGCGGCTTCGGCTTCCACCACGTCGCCTGTCGGGTTGAGCAGCACCGAAGTCATGAGGCCAAGGCTGCCGAAGCCCTGTGCCACGATGTCGCTTTCCACATCGCCGTCATAGTTCTTGCACGCCCAGACATAGCCGCCCTTCCACTTCAGCGCGCAGGCCACCATGTCATCGATCAGGCGGTGTTCGTAGGTCAGGCCCAGCTTTTCGAACTCGGCCCTGAATTCCCGCTCGTACACTTCCTGGAACACGTCCTTGAACATGCCGTCATAGGCCTTGAGGATGGTGTTCTTGGTGGACAGGTAGACCGGCAGCCTGCGGTCCCGCCCGTAGGCCAGCGACGCGCGCGCGAACCCCTCGATCGAGGCACGGGTGTTGTGCATGCCAAGTGCCACGCCGGGCCCCTTGAAGTCATGCACGTCGAGCACCTGTTCCGGGCCGCCATCGGCGGGGGTGTAGCGCAGCGTGACCTTGCCGGGGCCGGGAATGCGGGTTTCGGCGGCGCGGTAGATGTCGCCATAGGCGTGGCGGCCGATCACGATGGGCTGGGTCCAGTGCGGGACAAGGCGTGGCACGTTGGAGCAGATGATCGGTTCGCGGAAGATCGTGCCATCAAGGATGTTGCGGATGGTGCCGTTGGGCGAACGCCACATCTTCTTCAGGCCAAACTCCTCCACCCGTGCCTCATCGGGGGTGATGGTGGCGCATTTTACGCCCACGCCATACCGGCGCACGGCCTCGGCGGCTTCCACTGTCACGCGGTCATCGGTCTCGTCACGGTGACGGATGCCAAGGTCGTAATATTTCAGGTCGATATCCAGATACGGCAGGATCAGCCGTTCGCGGATGAAATGCCAGATAATGCGGGTCATCTCGTCGCCGTCCATTTCGACAACGGGATTTTTGACCTTTATTTTTGCCATGGTACGTTTGTCTGCCTTTAGATGATTACTGTTTTTATGTGCTTTTTCTTTCTGGCGCCCGTTCGCGCAGCGGCCTCCCGGCGGTCGCATTATTAGGCGTGCCGACAGGGGATAAAAAGCATTGCCGCGCGCGGGTTCATTCACAAACGTGCCATCATTGCGCGGGCCGCCGGCATGATGGGGCTACCCGCGGGCGGGGGCGTGTGACATGAAACGGGCATGACCGCCCGTTTCCCCCATGATCCGGCCCGCCGGCAGGCCGGTTTCCAGCGCCTGTGGCCCGATACGCTGCTTGGCCTCATGGCCGTTCTTGCACTGCTGCCCGCCTGCACGGCATTGCAGGGGATCGTGCGATCGGTTGTGCTGTGGGCGGTGGTGGCTCTGCTGTTCAACAGCAGGCGGGTACTGCTGGCGTGCCTGCTGCCGGTGGTCGTGCTGCTGCCAGCGGCGCTGTATTACATCAGCATAAGTGGCACACCGCCGGGCTATCCGCTGTGGCTGATCCTGTTTTACTGCTCGTTCCCCGTCGTGGTCGGGTATGTGCGGCCTGTCCTGCCGTATCTGGGGCTATGGACGCTGGTGTGGGTGGTGATGGCCGGATTTTACCTGTCGCGGCCGCGTGGGGTGGTGGTTGGCTGGCGGGCCCGGACGCGCATGGCTTGCGTGGGCGTGCTACTGGCATGGATCATCGTGCCCACCGTGCAGTTATGGCGGCATCTGCCCCCCACGCGCGGCGGGACCGAAAACCCGATGGTGCCCATCCATTCCCGCTTTGACCGGGCATGGCCGTGGAGCATGGCGACCGGCTACATCGCTGCCCGGCGTGAAACCCGGCGCGTGAGCGAAATGGCGCGGCGGATCAGTCATGAACCGATCCATTTTGACCCCCCACCCCCCACCACGCCACAGGTGATCGTGCTGGTGATCGGGGAAAGCGCGCGGCGCGATCATCACCACAGCTATGGCTATGGCCTTTCCACCACACCGGAAATGGAGCAGGTGCCGGGACTTGTCCGCTTTGATGACATGGTTACCCCTTTTGATTACACGGTGGGCGCCGTGCCGGTCATCCTGTCCGGCTATGACCGCCTGCGGCCCGGTGCGGTACCGGGGCATGACCTTGTATCGGTCTTCAATGCAGCGGGGTTCGATACGTGGTGGATCAGCAACCATCCGCGTCTGGGGCCATATGACAGCGTGATTGGCGCGTATTCGGAACAGGCCCGCCATATCGCCTATACCACCGTGCATGACGGGATCATGAGCAGCCCGGTGCTGGACGAACGCATGCTGCCGGTCGTGGACCATGCGATTACGGATGCCCATGGGCGGGTCTTTATCGTGCTGCATCTGTTCGGTAGCCATGAAAACGCGGCCGACCGTTATCCACGCGGTTTTGCCAGCCTTGGCACGGCTTATGACAATAGTATTGCCTATACCGACCATATGCTGGCCCATGTCCGCGCCACGCTGGCGGCGCATGGCGGGGAATCCGCCCTGTTTTATGTATCCGACCACGGCGTGCGGGTTGCGGAATGTACCGGCGGCATCCCCGCGCATGGGGATGTGCGCGCCGCATATGAAATACCGTTTTATCTGTGGACATCCGCAGCGTGGCAGGCAGCCCACCCGCAGGCGGCACAGGCCGCGCGGGATAACGTGCATGTTCCGCTGACGCTTGCGGCCCTGCCGCCGAGCGTGCTGGATGCGGCGGGGCTGCATTACGGGGCGGCGGATGCGGGTCTGTCGGTGCTGTCAGCCCATCCCGTCCACATGCCACGTATCGTGCATGGGGACAGCACGACCAACCAGAATGTCGATTATGACCACAGCCATGATGATGGCCGGTGCCATGTTGCAAGGAATTAAAGAAAGAAGTTTTTGGTAAAGCTTTTTTCAAAAAGCTTTAAAGGAACGCCGCCTTTTTGAAAAAAGGCGGCACGCAAAAACTTTTATTTTTATCAGCATTCTGTCTGGGCAGATTCTCTTATTTTCCGTTGGGATGCTTCTTCAGCCATGCATCATAGCGGCGCTTGTCCAGGCAGTAGGCCAGGTTTTTGTACAGCTGGATATGGCGCACATGCGTCACGTCTTCCTGGCAGGCGATCTTGTCGCTGTCCTGGTACTCGTCCCATGCAGGCTGCAGGACCAGCGCGCGTTCCTTTTCCTGTGTGACGCAGACATTGGTGACTTCATCGCCAAATTCCGTCGTGCAGTCATCGACGACGGGATAATTGGGGAACGTCAGCGCAGGCGCGGGCAGTTTCACTTCCGGGCGGATGTAGAGCGAGTTCAGTTCCCCCTCCGGCACTTCGGCATGCGCCGTGGGCACGGCGCTGGCTGCCAGCACGCCCAGCAGGGCACAGGTAATGATCTTTTTCATGTCTGTATGCCTTTGTTCAAAACGGGATATGGCGGTCATGTGGCGAATGTGACCCTGCCGTCGCGCCATGCCAAGGGGAACGGATAAACCGGCGCGCGGATTTAGGGTAGCGGTCCCATCCACTTTCGCCACGCAGGCCAGTCATGGATGATCCGCGCCAGTGCGGCATAACCGCCATCTGCCGGGTGGGCGCCATCACCGCGCGCGATCTCGGTGCACCATGTGGGATGGGCCAGCAGCGGTTCCCATACCGGCAGGAAGGGCACGGACAACTGCGCGCATATGCCCGCCATGGCATGTGACAGCGCCTGTGTGCGCCCGTCGGGGCAGGGCCGCCCGACCGGCGGGGGACCGATCATCAGGACCGGCCATGACTGCCGGGCCTGTTGCACGATCCGTTGTGTCGTCGCGATGGATTCATCATGCGGCACGCGTGGCTGCCCATGCGCGGTGGATGTGCAGTCATTGACGCCAAAGGACAGCACGATACCCCCGTCATGGCGTCCGGACAGGCGCGGCAGGGTTTCGGTGTGCCACCGCAGGGCGATGTCACGGCTGGTCTGTCCCCGCACGCCCAGGTTGTAGGGCGTGATGTCATGACCGGCCTGTCGTTCCATGGCAGACAGGCGTCCCACCCATCCCTGACAGGTCTCGTCACCCGTTCCCGTTACGTAGCTGTCGCCGATAAAACAGATTCGCATACCGGCATGATAGGCATGGCGGAAGATAAAAAACCATGGTGGGAAAGAGTAGTATTTCCATGCTTTCCCATTTTGTTCTCATGCGTTAGTGTCGTGGAACGGATTATGAACACGGGGTGGAACACAGGGATGCGTGCAGGGATCATGCCATGGGTAGGATGCGGGATGCTACTGGTCCCGCTGGCTGCCATGGCGGGACAGGCTACCTGTCACGTTCCCCCCGCAACCGTGGGCTGCACGCAGGCGGCCACATTGCAACGGGTGGGCAGCCTGTCGCCTGCAGCCCTGTCTGAGCGGACGCTGATCCAGATGCATTGTAGGCGCGTGGACGGGGCGGGAAACTGGCAGGTGCTGGGCCACCACGGTGATGTGGTGCTGTTGCGTCACCTGCCTGTCCAGAAAGGGGAAGGCTCGCTGTATTTTCCTGCCACCGTCCTGCATCCCGTGTCGGGTCATATGCTGTCGCGGCCATCCGGCCTGCTGCGTCTGGTCATGGCGGGAGTCGGGGCGGTGCTGCTGTGGCCGCTGTTACGGTATGGCTGGCGGTTTTTACGCAGGCGGCAGGCCTGGCGCGTGTGCAGGCGGCTAGTGTCCCGTCATGCCGACGCACTGCGAATCCGGCGCAGGCAACTGGTGCAGGTCAACAGTTATGGCGTTGAACGCACGACCCGGTGGCAACGTGAAAAGGCGGAATTCATCAGGACGATCGTGCAGCCCGCCCTGCGGGGCCGTCGCCTGCAATGGGCATGGCCCGCCATTGCAGATCGCGTACTGGCCCGGATCGAGCATGTGGCCAGCCAGACGCTGCCGGGAACAGGACAGGCCAGCAACGGTTATGCGCCGGACATGGACCCGATCGCCTATGAACGCTATTGCGCCGAACGCCTGTGTGCCTGTGGGTGGGACGCGCAGGCCACGCCACCTGGCGGGGACCAGGGTGCGGATGTCATTGCCATACGTGGTGGAAAACGGCTGGTCGTGCAGTGCAAGCTGTACCGCAATGCGGTGGGGAACGAGGCCGTGCAGCAGATTTCAGCAGCCCGGCTGCATTACCATGCCGATATTGCAGCAGTGGTCTCCAATGCGGATTACACGACTTCGGCCCGGCAACTGGCCCGATCCAACGACGTGTTCCTGTTGCATCATGATGAATTGCCCGCTTTTGCCGACCGCCTGGCACGGGAACGGAAAAAGGCGTGATTCTTCATTATGTCATAACATGACAAAATATGTCTGATGGATGCGCGCCGGGCGACCCCGGCGCGGCTTGTTCAATCGCGCGAAACTGCGGGAACAGGGGCGGAAGGACGATTGCGCGTACTCAACCGGACTGTGATCAGCAGATGGGCGATCATGCGTGCAGAGTTGCTCATGTATCATACCTCCTATCTTTCCTATACATGAATCGTTTCACGAAAGCGAAGGTTTCCTGCACGCTTGAAACAAATTTCCCGTGCCGTTGCGTTTCATGGCCACCATCCCCATCTTTAAGGCCAGATATGAGGGGATGAGGGAAAAGTTGAGACGACATCGTGTAATGCTGGACGGGCGTGAACTGTATGCGGGCGCGCAATGGACCCATGTCCAGCGATTCGCTGATGCGCTGCGTGCCCGTGGACATGATGCCGTTGCAATTCGCGATGAAACGCCGCTGCCACCACGCGTACCCCGGCCCCGGATGACGGGATTGCCCCCCCGTGGCACGGTGGGCCGTCGGCGCGGATAGGGGCATGGCCTATATCTATCTGCTGATCGCGATTGCGGCGGAAGTCACCGCCACGTTCTGCCTGACGTTATCCAGTGGCTTTACGCGGCTGGGACCGTCATGTGTGACCGTGGTCGGGTATGGCGTGGCGTTCTATTCGCTGTCCCTGGCGTTGCGGACCATTCCTACCGGCGTGGCCTATGCCATCTGGTCGGGTATCGGCACGGTACTCATTACGCTGGTCTGTCGCGTGGTGCTGGGACAGAAGCTGGATCTGGCGGCGGTCGTGGGCATGACGCTTATCATATGTGGCGTGCTGGTCATGAACCTGCTGTCGGGCGCGGGTCAGCACGGATAAAAAATGGCCGGTCCCGCAAACGGAACCGGCCATGTGCATCAATGTCGGCCCGGACCGCCGTGACCGCCACCACCACCACCGTGGCCGCCCCCGCCGCCCGGTCCACCAGGGCCGTGGCCACCGCCACCACCCGGGCCGCCGCCGGGACCGTGGCCACCACCGCCCGGTCCACCATGGAAGCCGCCGCCACCCCCCGGTCCGCCACCGTGGAAGTCCCCACGTGGCCCACCACCATGGAAACCGCCACCGGGGCCGCCGCGACCGCCGCCCCATCCACCGCCACGCCCGATATATTCGGGTGCGCCGCCGTAATAATCGCCATATCCGCTATAATAACCCCCGCTGGGGCCATAACCGTACCCGCCGTAATAGCCGCCATATCCGGGGCCATCCACGCAGGCGACAAGCGGACTGGCCAAAACCAGTACCGACAGTGAGCGGGTCAGTCGTTTCATGGGAAAGAGTGTCCTTTTTCCATATACAGCTTCACGTCCTGATCCTGTCAGGTTTCCAACTGTATAAAGAAAAAAGGCATAAAGACGACCGGTGATGGCCGTCATCCCGCCCGGCGGGGGCATACTGTCGTACGCCCCCGCCTGTCGGCGGGGTTTCAGGAATTATTTCAGGCCGTCTTCAGGTTATCGGCCTTGGCCAGTTCCTTGACGCGGCGCAGCAGGGAAACGGCATAATCCTCGGCTTCCATGGCGGAAGAAAAACCGCCCAGCGTGCCGGTCAGGCCGCCGATGCTTACTTCCAGGCTGTACTTGCCCTGTGCGTCGGGACCACTGGTTGCCACTTTGCTCATGATAGCATCCTAATTCTTGTTCTGTAGGGGACACACGGCGTGTCCGTTCCCATTCACATGGGGTGTGACCACGCCATGAACCATGTCTGCCACCGCATGGCTGCCTGTCATGCGGCCATCTTGACATGGGAGTGGTCAATACCGGGCCATGCCATGTTGCCCGGCCGGGCCGGATGCGTCATGTCCCGACCCGTATCCGCCTGTTATGTTATTTCTGGCGGGCGAGTTCGGCTTCCAGCTTTCTGGCGCGTGCTTCAAGTGCCCGGGCGTGCTCGGGCCGGTCCTTCAGTGCAATGGCGTAATCACGGCGCACCTGTTCCAGTTCGCGCTGCAGGTCCGTGGCGGAAGGCAGGTGATGTTCTGATGACATGAGGTCTTCCTGTATGCTGTATCGGCTTCTCCCTTCATGTCGGAACATCTTTCCCTGCGGCAACCTGCCCTTTGTGCGGATGTGGTATGACATGGCCGGACAACGGCTTGTGATGTCCGCCATCGCTGGCATGATTGGCGGGTGCGGGCAGGGTCGTGGGCTACTATGACCATGCCCCAGCACAGGACCGCCATAATCGGAAGAAAGGAGAACCGGACGTGGATTTCAAGGCAGGTGATATCGTGGTGGTCAGGGATGATGCACCGGTCAAACCGGAACTGCGCGGAATGAAGGGCGACATCGTCGAAATCATCGAAAATGGCCAGATCCGCGTGCGTAGTGACCGTACGGGCAATGACGAGTGGTTTTCCGCATCCGACCTGCGGCATGAATGAACCGGAGCCGGGTCAGTCCCCGTCCCACAGACGCAGGAAGGCATAGGGATAGGCCGTGCATGTCCGGACAAGGTGCCGCATGCGCGCGGGCCATTGACGTGGCGGGGTGGAAAGGGTGCCGGTTGCCTGCATGACCTTGCTCCTTGCCGATGTGGGCTATCCCTGTCGTGGGGCCTGTACCCTAAGGGTTCATGAAGCCATCAACGCCATGACGATACGCAAGGATGCATCGGCGCGGGATCACATCTGCATGAAATGGTCCCTGATACGCGGCAGGCGCATTGCCGCTGCGCATGCTGTGTTTGGACGATTGACCGTTCAGGGTGTTAGAAGGGCAGGGACCGGGCCTGCCGGTAACCGGATCGACAGACAGCGAAGAGATTGATGAACCGCGGCAAGATTGTAAAATGGGTTACCATTGTGTCCCTGCTCCTGATGATTGGCAGCGTGGGTGTTCTGGTGCGCGGCATGACGGCTGAAGGGATCGGCCCGATATCATGGATGGTGGCTGAAGGGCTGGCCGGGCTTGGTCTGCTGGGGCTTGGCGTCATCAACCTGAGTGGCGGGCGCGACTGATACCGCTACGCCCGCACCCGGTCGTGCGGGCTAGTTGCCCATACCCGGTCCACCACTTCCGCCGGGTCCGTCGCTGGGCGCATCCTGCCCCGGTGATCCGGTCATGCCACCGATACCGCCGCTTTCGCTTGGATCAGAGGGCGAATGACCGGACTGGCATGCTGCCAGCCCCGCGAGCAGAAGCACAACGGCAATTTTTTTCATCTGGATCCTGTGTCCTTCAATCACGCTATGGTGAGGTATGTAAGGATATTCCTCCCGGAATCAACGGTATTTCCCATATTCCTTAAGGACGCGGATGGGGGACAGGTTGCACGCCCACGCGGTAAAGGGTGGTTTCGTCATATGTCTGCCCCGGGCGCAGTATGATGGTGGGAAAACCGGGATGGTTGGGGCTGTCGGGATAATGCTGTGTTTCCAGCGCCACGGCATCCGTCTGGCGATAGGCATGACCCGAAGGCCCGACGTAACTGCCGTCAAGCGCGTTGGATGTATAGACCTGCAGCCCCGGCTGCGTGGTCAGCACATCCAGCACCCGCCCCGATGCCGGGTCCCACAGGCGGGCCGCAGGCACCGGTATGCGCGATAGCTGACTGTTGACGACCCAGTTCTGGTCATAACCGTGCTGATACATCATCTGTGAATCCTGATCGCGCAGGCGCTCGCCAATACGGTGGGGCGTGCGGAAGTCCAGCGCCGTACCCGCAACGGGTGCGACCGTGCCCAGCGGCAGTGATTTCGCATCAATGGGGGTAAAGGTAGCGGCATTGACCTGCAGGACTTCGTTTTCGATCGAACCACTGCCTTCCCCACCCAGGTTGAAGTAGCTGTGGTTCGTCAGGTTGACCACCGTCGGCCGGTCCGTTGTCGCGGTGTAGTGCAGTGACAGTTCATTGCCATCGTTCAGGCTAAAGGTGACATGCGTGGTCAGCGTGCCGGGGAAACCTTGATCCCCGTCCGGGCTGACCAGTTTCAGGGTCACGCTGGCGCTGCTGGCGGTGACGCTGGTGTTTTCCACCGTCCAGACATGCCTGTCGAACCCCTTGCGGCCACCATGTAAGGCGTTGGTCCCCTCGGTTCGGGGAATGTGGTAGGTTCGTCCGTCCAGCACGAAGGTACCGTTGGCGATGCGGTTGGCTACGCGCCCGACCGTCGCCCCGAAAAACAGGCCGCCACGTGCGCTGTCACGCGTATATCCCTCCAGTGTCGCGAACCCCAGCACGATATCCGCGACATGGCCGTGGGCATCAGGTGCATCAATGGCGGTGATGGTCGCGCCATAGGTCACGACCTGCACGCGCATGCCATGCCTGTTGGCCATGGTGAAGCGTTCAACCTTCTGGCCATCCGGGGTGGTGCCAAACGGGGCACGGTCCAGTGTCACGGCTGGTGCGGGATCCGCATGGGCCGCCGTGACAACCGCCATCGCCAGCAGCCCGACAAGGGAAAAACGGCAGTTCCCGTGCGAAAAAAAAGCGTGCATGGCGCATTCCTGTCATTATGGGGTCGGTATGAAGCCCTGTTCGCTGCTGTTTATCTTGCCGCTATGGGTTCGATCCTGCAAAACAGGGCAATGAATACGGGTGTGGTGTGTACGCGTGCGTTTCGCGCGCCTGAAAGGGAGAAGATGCGATACAGGGTTGTGGTGGCGCTGATGGCTGCAGGCATGGCCTGTGGTGGGATGGTAAACGGCGCAAGGGCGGCACAGGTGCAGGACCAGCCCGTATCCCCGGCCCCGCATGGTGAGACGGAACTGCAGAAGCTGCCGCCGTACCAGAACAAGGTGAATGAGTATATCGACCTTGCCTCGGTCCAGGTTCATGGCACGCATTCATCCGCCACGTTCATTCAGGATTTTGACGAGGACATGATCCGGCACGGGCTGCCCTTTGCCTCGGTCCGGTTTTCCGTCATGTACAACTGTGCGGCGGATACGTACCGCACGCTGTCCTACGCCACATGGTCGGGCCATATGGGCACGGGTCACCGGATTGCTGACGGCCCGGTACCGCGCGGCGAGATGACGGTTGACCCGTCGCTGCGCGATGGCAGGCGTATCGCATGCGCCCATGTGGGCCATAATCATGCCGGAGGGCAATAATCCCCCTTTTGGGGATAAACCAGTAAGTTATGTGGATAACAGCGTGGATGGGCCAGCGCGTTGCACGCTGCATGGCTGGGGGAACTGCTAAAAATGGACGATAAGGTTTCTGTGGATAGTCGTATCATTGATGCCGTGGCGGCATCCCTGCCCACCGGCATGGGCCGTGATGCGGCGGCTGCACCGGCGCAGGATCAGGCGCGTCTTTTCCTGCAGCAATTGGCGCGTCAGGGGCTGACGGTCGCCCCGCGCGAGGGTACGGAGGGCGCATCAGCCCTGCACCAGATTTCCGAAGGGTTGATCGACCTGTTTTCCAGTGAGGACCGCAAGCTGAAATACAGCGCCCTGCTGGTGCTGTTCCTTGTGCTGGTGGTACTCTATATCCAGCCGCTGGTCATCCTGTTCGGGCTGCTGCTCAGCGGTGTGGTCTTTTTCATCTTCGCACTGACGCGCCGTAACCCCACCGACTGATTTTTCAGGGGTGGGCGGCAGGTGTTGCCGGCGTATCACCCGCCTGTGCCGGGTTCTTGGCGGGCATGATGTCATCGCTGCCGCTGGAGCCGGAGACAAGCTGCCACTGACGCCGGTCATCCTGATAGCGCGACAGGCACATAAGCAGTGCCTGGTACTTTTCCAGCCGCCCCGGATCGCTGACCAGTGACAGGCAGGCGGCGCGCAGGTCGCTGTCGTATCCGGTCCAGTGCGCGGTCAGGGCTGCCTGGCTTTTCTGTTCGGCGCCAATGCATTCCCCGTCCGTATCCTGCATTTCGATATGGGCACGGTCGCAGTTGGCCGCAATATCATATTGCGGCAGTACCAGTTTGCGCCCGTGCTGGGTATCGTACGGGTGATGGGCCAGCTTTTCTATATCCACCACCGGAGCTGCCGCATGGGCGGCAGGGGCGGGTTGCAGCGGCGGTGGCAGGCTTTCCCCATGCTGGGTGGCATACCGGGCCAGATCATCAAGGGCGGCCATCGCCCCCTTTACCGAAAACGGTACCGGGTCGCGTTCGAACGGGATCAGCGCCCCCGTGGCCGCCCCCTGCAGGGCACTGACCAGATCGGGCACGGTATCGGGTTTCAGGTCGCCCCCAGCCGTGTCCCATTTCTGGGTATTGCCAAAGACCTGCAGCGCAATGGTGAATTTGCCGATCATCACCATGGCTGTCTCCACCCCTTTCGGGTTGTGGTAACGACCGTGGCGCTGGTGGAAGGCAATGCCGACCGTGCCGCTGGCCGCGCGGTAGAACATGATATCCAGCGTGCCCTGATGGGACATGATCATGGGCTGGCCGCCCGGTCCGCTATTGGCGAATATCCAGTCCGGGTCGGCGGCGTGCGCGCAGGGCGTGGCGCAGAGGGTCCCGATTGCCAGGATGGCAGCAGGTAGCAGGCGCATCCCGGCTATTTCCTTCCAGTATCCATAAAATGTCATCAACGCGTCCCATGATAACGGCGTGATACCGACAAACCAATGCCGCCTGCACAGATCGCCCCTGTGACGCGTCAAAATGAAAATCTTCTTTAGTATTATTTTCGCCCCCTGCATGGCACGCATCGCTTTGGAGGGAACGGACATATTTTGTCGCAGGCCTGTCACGATCATGCGGCATGCCGTCCGTGTTTCCCGTCATGGAAGCAGGCATGTGGAAATATCTTTTCCTGGCCTGAATTATGACAATATATGTCTAAATCACGTCACAGTGATGCTGAAATTATCCATTATCCCGATTCGTCGGTCCTTGTTGCAATGGGATTGTCGCAAAGTGAACAGAAAACGGAATTTTCTTCTGGGTTGTATGGCGCTGATCACCGTGCCGGGGATCGCATTGGCGCAGTCTTACGATGAACGGCCCCGTGCCGTGCCCGTGGCCATGCAGCCCGAGGACGAGAACAGCAGCCCCAGCCCGTCGCAGATGCTGGTGGATGAACGCGCCGGTGGCTGGGTCGCCATTCATCATACGCCCGATGCCGGTGTGCATACCGATCTGTGCATTGCCGGTTCGGAAAGCGAAATCCTGATGTTCCGTGCCGATGCCGATTCGCTGCAGGTGCGCAGCGCGGATGACCACTGGACGCTGGCCAATGGTGAAAAGGGCGACATGACGGTTACCGTGGGGGCCTATACCCGCGTGTTCCACATGCAGGCCAATGACGCCACGACCCTTGCCGCCGACATCCATGCCGATGACCTGACCCACCTGCTGGATGCCATGGCGACGTCGCATGTGGCACTGGTGAAGTTTGGCGATCGCACGACACTCAGCGTCAACCTGGCGGGAAGCATTCCCGTTCTGGACCGTTTCCGCGGCTGTACCGAAACCCAGCATTTCGCCAATCTGGGTCAGGGCGCGGGACAGAAGGCTTCCCCGTTCTAGGAAGTGAGGGCGCTGTGGCCTGCCGGGTCGGGGGCCTGCGCCAGATCTTATATGTACGGAAAACGGGTCAGATTCGCACGGGTACGGAGGGAGGGGCCGCCTGCACGCGGTGCCGGTGCCAGTGGTCGGATGGCGCGTGGCCGTAATAGAACCCGCGTTTGAGTATGTTTTGCACCAGCCGCAGGCCGGGGTTGGCCGCGAAATACAGTGTGCGTTCCAGTCCTGTCGTGGTGGGTGCGCTGGCAAAGCGGGCATTGCCGATATGGGATGGGAATTTCCCGTTTTCCCGCGCCAGCCCGGGCCAGACGCTCAGGGCGCCCAGCCCGGTTTTCCATGGCTGGCCCATCAATGTGTCGATCGGTGTGGCCGTGTAGTCCAGGCAATGCAGGATCCGGCGCGCGCCAGACGGGGTAATCACGTAGGCATGGGCGCCGCCGGGTGATGTGGACATGCGGGTCAGCCAGTAATCGCGCCCCAGTGGCAAAAGCTTGCGCTGCAGGCGGGTGGCATGTTTTTCGTCGCCAAAAAAACGCACGAATTCCCACTCTTTCTGCCGCGCCATCAGGGCATGGATGACATAGGGCCAGTCGGTGGAAAGCAGGACGTCATCTTCCAGAATGACCGATGGCCGGTCCGTGGTCGCGACCCGCCGCATGGCCTTCCTGTGCGACAGCATGCAGGCTATTTCCCCCGGGTACAGATCCTTGCCCATGAAAATCCGGCGTCTGCGCCTGTTATAGATTCCATAATCATGATCGGTCAGGTCATGGGCATCGACCGCATCCAGAAAATCGAAATCAAGACCGAAGCCGGTAAGTTGCCGTGCCAGCGTATTCCGGCGTTCGATGGCGTGTGACAGGCTGATGATGATAATTTTTGGAAAATTATATTTCAGATCTGTTGGATGTAGTGTCATTTTTATTTTTTATTCGTTTTACATAATGAAATAATATTACATAAACCACATGCGGACCAGATCGGGGCATACGCTAATGACATCATCATTGTAAAGAGAGGGATATATCGTCAATTCATCCTGATACCTGCCTGCACCATTCCCGTTGCGGGCAGGGCGGCAGGGTGTGTGACGCCACGCAATGCCGGGGTGGCGATGGGCAGGTGGGTGGGCGCGTATGGTTGGGGGTGCAAGCCGGTTGTGCATGCATGGCAGCCCGCACGCTGGGCTGTGGTGACAATGGCGGTGTGTATGGCAAACATTCTTCCTTTGCGGATTGTCAGCACGGGCTGACCCACATGAAAAGGAAGACAGGACGTGAGGCGACGTTTTCATCTTGGCGTGCTGGCAGGCGGGCTGGCCCTTGTCGCGGCAGTAACCGCCCCCGGTCCCGCCACGGCACGGGAAGCGAAGGCACGCCATGAAGCAGCCCCGGCACCGGTGGCGACACTGGACGTGGCGGCGTTCCAGACACAGGCGGCCCAGTATGTCGGCAAGCTGGTGCGGGTCGAGGGGTGTTACATCACTTCCGCCAATTCAGGCGGGGCGGATTGCGCGGCCTTCCGTATTGCCGACCTGCCGGGGCAGGTGGACTGGAACGGGGCGGTGCCGCTTGATGGCCCGACGATGGAGGAATCCTCCTTCCGCAAGGCCCAGCAGATCTGTGGCGATACCGGCAAGAACGAACAGTGCCAGGCCGAGGTCAGCGGCGTGGTCTATGATCCGTTCGGGGATATGGGGGTACAGGGACAGCGCAATTTCGAACTGCGCAACGCCCGTATCCACTGGCTGGCGGAACCCGCGCCGCACAAGCCTGAACGCCGCCGCACAGGCAACGAACGTTCCGCTTCGCGCTAGGATCGCCTGAACCCGGCCCCTGAACCTGCGTTCCGGGGCGGGCGTGCCTTACCCGGCATGCCCGAGCAGGTGCGACAGCAGGGTCACCACACCACCGCACAGGACGCTGCCCATGACGACCATGGGCACGATCCACATTTCGCGCATGATGCTCTTGGCATGGTCCACGGCGCGGCGTGCATGCATGCTGCGGGCGGAGGGCAATGGCGTATTGATCATGGTTGTCATGGCATGGCGTCCCGGGGCGTTCAGGCCCCAAAAAAGCGACTGCGGTTCGTGACCGGTGGCGCGTAATGCAGACAGGATTGAAACCTGTCAAGCATGAAAATTTCCCCATATTGCAGGGGACACGATAATCACCTGAAAAATTCCGGTTTCCCGCCATTGTGGCCGCAGGATATGCTTTTCATGCGTGTCGGCGTTGCGGGCAGTGTCGGGATGCCCGATAAGATCCGTTTGGCCGTCCAGGACAGGCCGCTCTTACGCCCGGGATTCCCTGCATGACTCCGCTTGCGCTGATTCTGGTCGGCATTGGTTCCATTGCCGTCCTGCTGTTGCTGATCCTGTGGCTGCGGCTGCATCCTTTCGTGGCCCTGCTGATTGTCGCGGTGGGGGTGGCGCTGCTGACCGGCATGCCGGTGACAAAGCTGGCTGACGCGGTGCAGGGCAGCATGGGCCGCACCATGGGCCATATCGCCATTATCGTGGCCCTTGGGGCCATGATCGGGCGCATGATCGACCTGTCTGGCGGGGCCGCTGTCGTAGCACAGGGACTGGTGCGCCGGGTGGGTGCGGCCCATGTGCCACTGGCGCTGGTCATTTCCGCCTTCGGGGTCGGTATTCCGGTGTTTTTTGAGGTCGGCGTCATCATGCTCATGCCGCTGGTCTATGGCATGGCACGGCAGACGGGACGGCCACCCGCGGTCTTTGGCATTCCCATGGCGGTCACCATGTTGACGGTGCATGCGCTGCTGCCACCCCATCCCGGCGCCGTGGCGGTGGCGGCGGCACTTGGTGTGGGCGCGGGGCACATGCTGTTGCTTGGCCTGCCGCTGGCGGCGGTGGTGACCGTGCTGACCTATGTGCTGACGCGCCCGATCATGGCGCAGCCCTTCGGCTGTGCGCCCGATATCCGCGCCGTGGTGGATGAAGCGCGCGACGCCGCCCGGGGCCATGGCGCGGCGGATGAACCCGCCCGCCTGTTCATGCAGGCTGGTCAGAAGCGTCCGGTCGGCATGGGGGAAATCGTCGCGGTCATTGCCGTGCCGGTCATGCTGATGGTGGCGGGCACGCTGGCGGGGGAACTCATGCCGCCCGGTCGCCTGCGGTCGGTGCTGGTCTTTGCGGGTATTCCCTTTGTCGCCCTTGGGCTGGATGTCATGTTGTGCGCATGGTTGCTGGGGCTGCGGCGCGGGCTGGCGCTGGCTACCGTATCCGAAGTGGTGGCCGCCGCCCTGCCGGGGACGGCCATCATCATCCTGATTACCGGCGCGGGTGGCGCATTTGCGCAGGTGCTGGTGGGCAGCGGCGTGGGTGATGCGCTGGGCAGCCTGCTGGCGGCAAGCGGCCTGCCGCTGCTGGTGCTGGCCTTTGTCCTGACCATGATCCTGCGCGTGGCGCAGGGGCCGACCACGGTGGCGCTGATGACCACGGCGGGCATCCTTGGCCCCATGATCGGGCGGCTGCACCTGGACCAGACGCATCTGGCGCTTGTGGCGCTGGCCATGGGGGCGGGCGGCATGGCGCTGTCGCATGTCAATGACGCGGGGTTCTGGATCGTGACCCGCATGTGCGGCGTGAGCGTGCGCGAAGGGCTGCGCAGCTGGAGCATCATGACGCTGGTCGCGGCCCTGCTGGTTTTTGCTGGTGTCGCCACGATGTGGGCAGTGCTGCCAGCCTGAAGGTATTAAGTCATAAAAGTTTTTGGGTGCCGCCTTTTTTCAAAAAGGCGGCGTTCTTCGAAGCTTTTTGAAAAAAGCTTCACCAAAAACTTCTTTCTGTTTTCAGCCAGTTAGCGGTAGTAGAAACGGTGCAGTGCGGCTGTCGGATGCGCGTGCGACATCATGGGGCGTGCCTGCGGCGACAATCCGGCCGCCCGCATCCCCCGCACCGGGTCCCATGTCGATCACCCAGTCCCCACGTGCCGCAACCCGCATGTCATGTTCGGCCACCACGACGGTGTGGCCGCCATCGACCAGTGACTGCAGATGGGTCTGCAGCCGGTCCACATCCGCCGGGTGCAGGCCGGTGGTCGGTTCATCAAGGATATACAGCGTGTGGCCCCGGCGCTGCTTCTGCAGTTCTGTCGCAAGCTTGATGCGCTGTGCCTCGCCCCCCGAAAGCTCGGTTGCGGGCTGTCCCAGTCGCAGGTAGCCCAGACCGCCCTGCTGCAACGTACCCAGCGCGTTGGCCAGTGAGGGCGTGTCGGTAAAGAACACGGCCGCGTCATCCACCGTCATGTTCAGGACATCGGCAATGGATTTCCCGCGTATCGTGACTTCCAGTACATCCGGCTGGTAGCGCGTGCCGTGGCAGGTGGGGCAGGGGGAATAGACACTGGGCAGGAACAGCAGTTCCACCATGACCGACCCAGCCCCCTCGCAGGTGGGACAGCGGCCCTTGGGCAGGTTGAAGGAAAAACGCCCGGCGTCGTAACCGCGTGATTTGGCCAGATCGGTTGCGGCATACATCTGCCGTATCGTGTCAAACAGGCCGGTATAGGTCGCAAGGTTGGAACGCGGCGTGCGCCCGATCGGCTTCTGGTCGATCATGACCAGCCGTTTGATCTGGCTGGCCCCGGAGGTGACATGCCCCTGCGGTGTGCCGATGGGCATGTCCTCGATGTTTTCGCCGTCCGTATCCTGCACCAGCTTCTGTCCCAGCGCATGGGCCACAATGGCGGGCAGGGCCTGACTGACCAGGCTGGACTTGCCCGACCCGGACAGGCCGGTGACGGTCACGAAGGTACCCAGCGGGATTTCGACACGCAGGTTACGGAGGTTGTTCCACGTGATCCCGTCCAGCTTTAGCCATCCCCTGGCCGGACGCGGCGTGCCCGCGATGGGCGCATCACTGGCGAACAGGTAGGGCGCGGTGCGCGACAGCTTCACGTTCCGCAGGCCATCTGGCGGCCCGCTGTACAGCACTTCGCCCCCGCGTGTGCCCGCATCGGGACCAACATCGACAATCCAGTCCGCGCGGCGGATCAGGTAGAGGTTGTGTTCGACGATGAACAGCGAATTCCCCGCCGCCTTCAGCCCTTCCAGCGCATCCAGCAGGTTATGGGCATCCGCCGGATGCAGCCCGCTGGAGGGTTCATCGAGTACATAGACCACGCCAAACAGGTTGGAGCGGATCTGTGTCCCCAGCCGCAGCCGCTGGTATTCCCCCGGTGACAGGGTGGTCACCGAACGGTCAGCCTGCAGGTAGCCCAGACCCAGATGTTCCAGCACGCCAATGCGGCCGATCAGGTCGGCGGCCATGCGGCGGGCGGCAATGACGGTGGCGTCGCCCGCCTGTGGCGTATCGTCGGGCACCTGCGTGCCTTCGGCCAGCGGGGCAAGGGTATGGGCGATGGTGGACAGGGTCTGCTGTGTCATCTGCGCAATGTTCAGCCCCGCCAGCGTGACACGCAGTGCGTCAGGGTTCAGGCGCTGCCCATGGCAGGTGGGGCAGGGGGTCGCGGTCAGGAAGCGTTCGGCCCGCCTGCGCATGTTGGCACTCTGTGATGTCGCGAAGGTATGCAGCACGTAGCGCCGCGCGCCGGTGAATGTGCCGTTATAGGACGGCGGCACATGGTCGCGGATTGCACGCTGTACGGCAGCATGGTCCAGGCCGGGATAGACGGGGTAGGTCGGCGTTTCCTCGGTATAGAGGATCCAGTCGCGCGTTTTCTGCGGCAGGTCGCGCCATGGGCAGTCCACGTCCACGCCCTGGGTAATCAGGATATCGCGCAGGTTCTGCCCCTGCCATGCGGTGGGCCATGCGGCCACGGCGCGCTGGCGGATGGACAGGCTGTCATCGGGCACCAGCAGGTCCGTGGTGGTATCCATGATCCGGCCCTGCCCATGGCATTGCGGGCAGGCCCCCATGGGGGTGTTGACGGAAAAGGATTCCGCCTCCAGCCGTTTCATGCCGTCGGGATAATGTCCCGCGCGGGAATACAGCATGCGCAGCAGGTTCGACAGCGTGGTGATGCTGCCGACCGAAGACCGCCCGGTACCCGTGCCGCGTTGCTGTTGCAGGGCGATGGCGGGGGGCAGGCCCTCGATGGCGGTCACGTCGGGCACAGGCATCTGCCTGAACAGCCGACGTGCGTAAGGGGAGACGGATTCCAAGTATCGTCGCTGCGCTTCCGCATACAGCGTCCCGAAGGCGAGGGATGATTTCCCCGATCCCGAAACCCCCGTGAACACCACCAGCTGGTCGCGCGGCATGTCCACGCTGACATCCTTCAGGTTGTGTTCGCGCGCGCCACGCACATGCACGAAATCCGCCCGGCTGTGTGGATCGGGTTCAGGACTGGAAATGGGGCGCTGCGACATGGGATGGCCTTCATGCAATGTGCCGGTTGCGGCAGTAACCCCGTTATAACGCGGCGCCGGGGTTTTGTCTGGCATGCCTTTGTTACTGTTATCGCACATTATATAATTGAAAATGATCCGATGGCCGCCCGCCCGCTTGACCGATGGAACGGGGCAGCGCATCAGAAAGATCGGATAATGACAAAGCGAATGATCAGGCAGGCGGAAGCATGAAAAGGTTCATCATACTGGGCGTAGCCATATGCCTGTTTTCCGGGGTGGCCCATGCAGCGTCCGGACGGCATGGGGAAAAGACTTCCGTCATTGCCGAGGCAGAGCGTCATGTTGCGGCTACCCTGCCTGACCCGCACGGGGTGACATTCCGCAATGTCACGGTCCATTCCATGGATGCGACGTCGGTCGTGTGCGGTGAAATGGCCCAGCATGACGCGCCTGCGGGCGGGACGTTCATGAAGTTCGGCTACGTGCAGGGACAGGATGACCCGGTGGTCTTCAGCGGTCGGGAAGTGCCGCAGAAAGTCGAGTTCAATGAAGTCAATTCATGGCTGAATGACAGCATCAAGCTCGAGGATCTGGAGGAAATGGGTTGCGTGCCCCGTGGCACCTACCATAGCTATAATGAACGGCTGAATAAGGTCATGTCCCAGCGCAAGCAGTTTGGCGTGAACTGAGGGGCAGGGCAACTTGTGCCCCCGGCGTGTGTTATGCGGGGCATGAATCCGGAGCGCCATGTCCATGGCGGCATCAATCGCAACCTGTCTGCCGGCCCGTATTGTCGGGGCGGCCCCGTGACCGGATGATCCTGGAATGATGGCGGGGTTCAGGCCGACAGGGCAGCGCGGCTTTTGTAGTCGCGCAGGGAAGGGAAATTCATGACAGATGTAACGCAGTCCATGCTGGGCCAGGATGTGTTCGCGACAGGTTCGGGCCGCATGGGCACGCTGACAGCCGTCAACACCAATGCGACCATCCAGATCACAGTTGATGGCCCGGCGGAAAGTACCTTCACCATTCCCGTATCGTGGGTACAGTCCACCGATGGTGGCAAGATCCTGCTCAGTCATACGCTGGAAGATGTACAGTCCTATACCCCACCCGCCTGAATGGCGTCATGCTGACCGTGTGATGGGAAAGGCCGCGCATGTCGCATGAAACGCAACGGCAGGCTGGTCCGATTGTCGATGTGCAGTCGGACGAAGAGACATTCCGCGTGCCATTGCAACATGCGCCCGATGTGTTGCTGGCCAACGCACGGGCGGCGCGCATGCCGGTGTTTGCGCCTGCGCGCAGGGCCGTCGACCTGGTTGACGTAACACAGGTCGATCCGGCGATCGCACTGGATATCCGTTACGCCACGGCACGGAATTTTCTTGGCTTTCCTGTCTATCCGACAGCGCGGGCATTCCTGCAGCGCCCGGCGGCGCAGGCCCTGTCCCATGCGCGCATGCTTGCCGCGCAGCATGGCTATGGGTTGCTGGTGTATGACGCCTATCGTCCATGGTATGTCAGTTACCTGTTCCGGCAGGCGGTGCCGGAGGATCTGTACGAATTCGTCGGTGATCCCGCCATCGGTTCGCGCCACAATCGCGGATGCGCCGTGGATCTGACGCTGTGGGATCTTGCCACCCGCCAGGTGGTGTCCATGCCCTCGGGTTTTGATGAAATGACACCGCGCGCCCATGTGGCCTATGCCGGTGGCAATGCTGCGGCGCGTGCCCTGCGCGATCTGCTGGCCCGTATCATGACGGCAAGCGGCTTCCTGCCGCTGGCCGAGGAATGGTGGCATTTCGATTATGGGAACTGGCAGGATTATCCGGTCATGGACCTGCCGTTTGATGCGATCGGGCGCGATATCGCGCCCTGACCGCATCGGGCATCAGTCGTTGTGGATGGTGCGGTCAATCGAACGCCCGGCCTTTTCCGCCGGCCCTTTCGGCGGATCGAACGTGTCCTGCATCTTGTCCCCGAAATGATCTATTTTCTCGCCGGTGGTTTCGTGGTGCCGCTTGCACCCGCTCAATCCCGTGCCGGCAAGAACCAGCGCCAGGCCAAACGCTGCCAGCGGGCGTATGCGGCGTCGGGGCGGATGTGCGGGACGGTCATGGTGCAGGGACAGGCGGAACTGGATACGGGTCGATGCGTCGGGCGTGGTCGGTGATGTCGGGGTTGAAGACGTATGCGTATCCATGTGCGGGTCCCTGCCTTGGTATGATGAATCCTCAACAGTGAAAGCGGTAGCCGGGTTCCGGTTGCACATAAATGTGAGCCGCCGCTAGCTGAACATGGCCCGGCAGTCCGGGCACAGGCGCAGGAAACGGCCATCCGCGACAAAGGCGGTATCGCAGTTCAGGCAGGTGCGCCGGACCTGATCCGGGCGGTCCATGGGGATGGCATGGCGGATGCGGTGGCGGCGCAGGTGGGCTTCCAGCGTCTTGATGTTCAGGCCCAGCCTGCGCGCGGTTTCACGGGTGGAACAGCCCTGCCTGCGTAACTGCGCAACGGATGGGGCAATGGCGGTCCAGTCCAGCCGTGGCGGGCGTGTGCGACGGGGAGGGATGGCGTTTGATGCGCTCTGCGCGGCGGTGTGCGTATTTTTCATACGATATTTGTGCTTAAAAAACGCACATACAGCAAGGAGATTATGCGGGGGAGGAAATTCAGTCATGCCTGCAGAATATTTGTGTATTTTTTTCATACACATGTAAGGAACCCTCATGCACGATCCCTATCTGCCCGCAGGCTGTACCCAGGCTGATATCGATGCCCGATTCGAACCCGATGAACCGGCCTGGGTCGCGCCTTATGTCGCGCAGCTCCAGCGTCGTCTGGACCGTCTGGGCACCATCCGGGCCGAACTGGCGGCGGACCGTTTTGATGGTGCGTACGATGGGGTGGGTATCCTGGGTTATCTGGCTGACGAGATGGAAACGGTTCGTATGGCCATGGCCGATCCTGTCGCGGAGTATGGGGACTGATCCCAGTCCGCTGGGACAGGGGACGGGCCGCTCGGATATTTCCATTTGAAAATGCGATAGGGAACCGGCACAAGCGCAGGCAACCTCTATTTTTCATGGATGTGGAATGACCCAGCCAACCTGCCTGCCTGATCTGGACCACGAATATTTCCTGCGTCAATCCTTTGCCGTGGCGGAGCGCGCGCGTCAGGCGGGCGATCATCCCTTTGGCTGCGTGCTGGTTGATGGGCAGGGCAACGTGGTGATGGAGCAGGGGAATGGATATACGGCGGAAGGCGGTGACATGACCGCCCATGCCGAACGCCTGCTGGCCACGCGGGCCTCAAAGGCCCATGCGCCGGACGTGCTGGCATCGTACACCATGTACACATCTGCTGAACCCTGTGCGATGTGTGCGGGTGCTGTGTACTGGAGTGGGATCGGTCGCGTGGTCTATGGGCAGAGCGAAGCCAGCCTGAAGGAAATAACCGGCGACCACCCCGAAAATCCGACGCTCGACCTGCCCTGCCGCACGGTATTCGCGGCGGGCCAGCGGTCGGTTGCGGTCATTGGCCCCCTGCTGGAAGACGAAGCGGCTGAATTGCAGCGTACGTTCTGGCGTGAAAAGGACGGACCCGCCGCCTGAAAACTTGAAAGGTAAAAGTTTTTTGGGTGCCGTCTTGTTTCAAAAAGGCAGCGTTTTCTGAAGCGTTTTGAAAAAACTTCTTTCTTGTTTGTGTTCAGAATCCGTTGGTCGTGGTCTGCCCGTTGGCCATGGAATAGGAACAGGCCCGGTCCCCGTCGGTCACCACCAGCCAGATGATATTGCGCAGCCCGATATAGAACTGCCCCGCATCCCTTAGCGAGGTATAGCCATGGTGGCGGAACCACGACGCCACGATGGTCGTGGGCTGGGTACCAAAAGATTTCTTTATTGTTTCCAGAAGTTTGTCGCACTGCCCGCGATTGAAGGTATCGTGGTCCTGATACCAGATGCCCACCAGTATGGTGTTGCGCCGGGGGTCGAAATCCGCCACCGGCATCATCTCGCTGTCATAGCTGTCGGGCAGGCTGTCGATTTCATGCTGCATGGCGCGTTCGGCGCGGATCAGGCCAAGGTCCATCATGGTCAGCTTGTCGGCAAATAATGTGCTGATCACCTGTGACGGGGCTGTCTGGGCGGTGGCAGTACCGCAATATCCGCACATAAGGGCAAGGAACAGGAACAGGTAACGCAAGATATCCCCCATGGCAGGACTGGTTCGGACCATCCTTCTCATGGATGGGGCCGGTGCGGACGGCCATGCATTTCATGTCATGACACGAATTAAATAAAAATAACCTTTTAGGCCATCTGCCTCATCTTGAAAGTTATGCGTATAACTTTTATCTGCCATGAGAATAATGACTGACATGGCGGTGAACGGGAGTGCGCGCGATATGACACGGATGAAACTTGCCCTGCGTGGCTGGTTGCAGGTGCTGCGTGGTCAGGTCGTGCATGAAATTGGATATGCCATAAGCCATGACCGCATGCAGCGTCGTGGCATCCTGATTGAAAAGCTGGGTCATGGCCTGTTGTACCGTGCGCATCGCATGGGGCATGTCCCGGCGCCCGATATGGGGAAGACGGATCCCTATGCGCGGCCGCCGCGCGCCTGATGGTGCTGCGTCCTGACTGTACGGGCATAGAACGGATGGGATATCAGAAAAAATTCATACGACTCTTCACGAGTCGTGGAAAACACACACCTTATCCCCGGTTCCCAACGGTTCTATCCACAGGGTTGCCCGGATATTCGTCCCCTGAATCTGTGGATAAGGTAAGGACGGCGCCAGAAAGAAGTTTTTGGTGAAGCTTTTTTCAAAACGCTTCAAAGGAACGTCGCCTTTTTGAAAAAAGGCGACACCCAAAAACTTTTATTCTTTTCAAACAGTCTTTTAGCGATGCCCTGCAAGGTGCTGCATGTCATCGCCCACATGCCGTAGCGCGTCACGCACCGACATGTGGCGGCGGTTGCCCGCTTCCGACACCACGGTCACCGTGGCGGTCATGCCCGCGGCCAGGATAAGGTCGGGCGGGATGCTGTCGATCTTCACGCGCACCGGAATACGCTGTGCCAGCCGCACCCATGTATAGACCGGGTCCACCGCCGGCAGACCCTGTATGGATGTGGCGGCGTTGTTGCTGGCGATCCCGCGCGTGATGCTTTCCACATGGCCGAACAGCGGTTCATGAAAGCCCATCAGGTCCAGTCGCACCGGTTCGCCCACCTTGATGGAATGGATTTTCGTTTCCTCGAAATACCCGTCCACCCAGTAGGAATCCGCATCGATGATCTGGATGTTCACCTGTCCCGCATTGGCATAGTCGCCCGCACGCATGGTCAGGTTGGTGACGTAGCCGTTGATCGAACTGCGGACCTCGGTGCGTTCCAGGTTGATGCGTGCCTGCTTCAGGTCTGCAAGGGCTGCCGCATACTGGGCTTCCGCCTGCTGGGCCACGGCCTCGAACTGCTGCTTTTCCTCGCCCGATACGGCAACGCCCGAAATCTTCTGGCGGCGTTCGTACTGTGATGTCTTGAATTCAAGGTCCGCGCGCCGTTCGTTCACGGCGGCATCGGCGATATCCAGCTTTACCCGGAAATCGAACGGGTCGATGACATACAGCACGTCGCCCTTATGCACGAACTGGTTGTCATGCACGCGCACTTCGTTGATCTGGCCGGAAATGCGCGGCGCGATATTGGCGACCTGGGCACGGACCTGACCGTTCCGTGTCCATGGTGATGCCGTGTAATAATCCCACAGCACAATGGCCACGATGGCTGCGACAATCAGGATGACAGCGGTAACGGCCAGACGCACAAGGCGGTTTGCATATGCGAACACGTCAGGATTCTTTCACAGGATCAGGGTATACAGGCCAACAAGGCAGATCAGCAGGCCGAACTGCGTCAGCGGCGGGTTCCAGACAAACCGCCACAGGTTGAACCACGACAGCACGATGCGCAGCACCAGCAGCGTGCACAGCGCCAGCCCGAGGTTCATGACAAAGGCCGAGATCAGCACGCCTTCCAGATCAACAACCTGCCGCATCAGCCTGCCTTCTTCGTTTTGATGATGCCGTAATGCCGCAACCGTGGCGCCGCCGCCTGCCATGCCCGCATCACACCATCCAGCCCGGCCAGCAGGTTGATGGCGGCGATCTGGGTCTGGGGTGGCAGCTGGGCCCGCGGGGTGGGGATGGCGGCCATTGCCTCACGCATGCGGGGGACCACGTCCCATGGCGCATGCAGCAGCAGTTCGCGTTGCGCCAGTTCGGCGGCTGGGCGCAGCAGGGGGATTGCCTGTGCCTGCCGGGCATAGGTCCGTGCCCGCGCCAGTGCGCCATCAAGTTCGGCAAAGGTGGTGAAACTTTCCATCTGTCGCGTGCTGCTGGCGGTGCCGGGCAGGCGGTCGGTCCAGAACTGCATCTGGGCCAGCCGGTCATAGGCACGGGTCAGGCGGGCCGGGCTGTCGGCTTCGCCATGCCCGGTCATCTGGCGTTCCAGCGCACGGACGATGCTGGACGCCATCCAGAACCGCTGCCGCCGCGGTGAGGGCGGAAACAGCAGCACAAGGATGATGAAGGCCAACAGGGCCGCCAGAAGGTAGAAGATGTTGCGGTTGAGGAATTCCGTCGGGTTATAGCTCTGGTGGTTGTCCAGCCCCAGTATGGCAAAGAAAAACACACCATAGTTGAAGCCTATGGCCGCCGTGGACGGGCGCATGAGCAGCAGGCAGGCCAGAAACGTCTGGGGCAGCAGCGTCAGCGCCAGGAACGGCATGTCCGCCCCGTGCAGCAGCACAAAGAAGTTCAGCAGCGCCGCCGCCAGCACGCTGCATGGCAGGCCGATGATCGCCCCCATGCCAAAGCGCGCCGTATCCACATTGGTCGCGGCCAGCGTCAGGGTCAGCGCGGTCTGGGCCAGCGCTACGGTCGCCCCCGGCAGGCCGGTGATCACGCATACCCCGGCCGCGAACGAAAACCCGACCAGAACCCGCAGCGCCCCGATCAGCGCCAGCAGGTAGTTGGGCTGGACGGCGATATTGACGGTCCTGTCGTGAACGCTGCCGGTACCTTCGGTCAGTATGGTCTGCCCCGTATGCATGCGGGTACGCGCACTCAGCATGCGGGCGGCGCGTTCAATGGCGAAGGCTTCATCCGCATTGGGCACGTGACCGGGCAGGGCGGTGCGCACGGCATCCAGTATATGTGTGGTGAAACCGGCCTGGTCGGTGCGCAGGTCGGTCTGCCGGGCGACACGGGCAATGGCGTCCTCCACTGCCGGGTCGATATTGCCGTGCCCGGTGTGGCGGCCCAGTCCACGCGCGCAGTCAAGAATGGTCAGCATGGACACCATGGCCAGCCGCGCCCCGTTGGCACGCGTGCCGCCGCGTTCCAGTTCCGTGCGGGCATAGGACAGGGGCGTGGTCAGTGCGAGTATGCGCGCGCCCAGTTTGATGTCCGCCTGTGCGCCACGATCGTACATATGTTGCAGGGCAGCGCGTGCGGTTTCGCTCAGCGGTCGGATAAGCTGTTTCAGCCCACCCGCCAGTCCCCGCCATGCCTCGGGCGAGCCGGACAGGATATTGACCACGGCCACGGCAAAGACCCCAAGGGTAATGGCTGAGGCGCGGGATACTGCGATGTTGAATACATTCTGTGGCGTATCAATGCAGTTCACGGCCACAAGGGCGACCGTATAGCCTGACAGCAGGGCGGCATAGGAGCGGAAATCCCGCTCCAGCGATCCCACGAAGGCACATGCCGCAAGCCACAGCGCCACACCCCCCAGAAAGGGACCGCGCTGCTGGTTCCACACCGCCACCAGCACAATGGACACGCCCATGCCCACCATGGTGCCCAGCAGCCGGTAAAATGCCTTGGACAGTGCCTGTCCGCGCAAGGGCTGCGCCAGAATCATGACGGTCACGCCGACCAGCAGGGGATTGTCCAGCTGCAGCCAGAAGGCCGTGGCAAGACCAAGGACCAGCGAACACCATGTACGCAGGCTGAACCCCACCCAGCCCGCAGGCAGACGGTCAGCCAAGGGAAGGAAGGTACGTGTGATGTCGTGAATACGTCGCGTGCTGTTTGCCTGTAGGTCTGGCATGGCCTCCCTGACCGTTCAGTGGCCTCACGGCGTTTAATACAATGGAAATAGCCGGGAATTCATAACAAAGGATGTACAGGCACAGCATGCATAGCTGATATTCATTTTGGCGATATCACCCGGTGCCGGACCACTTCCCCCACAATGATCAGCGCGGGACTGCCAACGCCAGCCTCGGCTGCCTGCCGTGCAAGCCCCCCCAGTGTCCCGGTCAGCACGCGCTGGTCCGCGCGCGTGCCACGTTCGACAATGGCGGCGGGCCAATTCGCGGGCAGGCCATGCGCGATAAGCTGCGCGCACAGGGCGGGCAGGGCGGCAACCCCCATATAGATCACCACCGTCTGTCCCGGCCGCGCCATGCTGTCCCATGGCAGGTGCAGCGTGCCATCCGCGCGGGCATGACCGGTCACGAACATGCAGGCCTGGGCGCAGTCCCGGTGGGTCAGCGGGATACCGGCATAGGCAGCGCAGCCATTGGCTGCGGTGATGCCTGGTACGACCTGAAACGGGATGTTGGACTCCAGCAGGGTCTCGATTTCCTCGCCGCCGCGTCCGAACACGAATGGGTCGCCGCCCTTCAGCCGCAGCACGCGCTGGCCCATGCGCGCGCGGCGGACCAGTTCGGCATTGATTTCTTCCTGCGGCATGGTGTGTTTGTTGCGGCGTTTGCCGACAAACACCAGTTCCGCATCACGCCTCACCCGGTCCAGCAAAGCGGGTGACAGTAACTGGTCATACAGCACGCAATCCGCATTCTGCATGAGGTGCAGTGCGCGCAGCGTCAGCAGGTCCGGGTCGCCCGGTCCCGCGCCGACCAGCCAGACCTCGCCCCTCGTGTTGGTGGAGGCGATGATGTCATCCAGTATGGCCCGCGCGTGCGCGATTTCGCCCCGCCGGGCAGCCTGCGCGCCCGCGCCATCAAGGAAGGTTTCCCAGACCTGCCTGCGGCGCGAGATGTCGGGACAGGCCGCCCCTACATGCTCACGCTGCTGCTGCATGAAGACGGCCAGTTCCCCCGTGCCATCGGGTATGGTGCTTTCCACCTGTTCGCGCAGGCGGCGGGCCAGGACGGGCGCGGCACCGCCGGTGGAAATGGCGATGCGTACCAGCCCGCGATGGATCTGGGCTGGGGTGATGAAGGTGGATGGCTGCGGGTCATCCACCGCGCAGACGGGAATGTTCATTTCCTGCGCCAGGGCCGCGGCGGCACGATTGACCGCGCGGTCATCGGTCGCGGCATAGACCAGCCGACAGCCGGGCATGATGGTGCGCAGTGTGGTGATGTCGGCCGTGCTGGCGACGTGGGTGATGGAGTCGTCTTCCACCCATGCCTGCATTTCCGCATCAAGGCGGCCTGCCACGACCTCGACCTTCGCGCGATGGGCCAGCAGCAGGCGCACCTTGTTGGCCGCGATCATGCCGCCGCCAACCACCAGCACCCGGACATTGTCTAGCCGCAGCGCAATGGGAAACCATGCGGGTTCGGGAATATTGGTCATGCAGTCAAACAGCCGGTCGCGCCGGCATCCTGTAGCTGGGGAAGGGCAGGTCTGTAAGGAAACGCGTGGGGTGGTGGTGGGGTCGCGTCAGTGGGAGGCGACGTTCTTCACCCCTTCGGCATAACCCCAGCGTGCCCATGTCGAACGGTCCTTGACCGATCCCGGCGTATTGGTGGCGCATGCGGCCAGTGACAGCACGATGGCACAGATACCAAGAACGGGAAGAAAACGGGCCAAAAAAACCTCCTGCACGACGCAATGGCCGACATAGCAGAAAAGCCATGCCTGCACCACGTCCATACATGAATTGGCGCGCGCCCTCACGCCCCATCGTGCACGCAGGCGGAATGATGTTATGTAATCCGTCCCGCCACTGGCGTCAGTGACGGATAGGGGAGAGGAAAAGATAGCGCATGGAAACCATCAGCACCGTCGCCGGATTGCGTGCGCGTGTCAGGCAGTGGAAGCAGGCAGGTGCGCGCGTGGGCGTGGTGCCAACCATGGGCGCGTTGCATGAAGGCCACCTGTTACTGGTCCATGCGGCGCGGGCGCAGGCGGAGCGGGTGATTGCGACAGTTTTCGTCAACCCGATCCAGTTTGATAACGCGGATGACCTTGAAACCTATCCCCGCACGCTGGAAGCGGATGCACGCCTGCTGGAAGATGCGGGGGTGGATGTGCTGTATGCGCCCACCGTGTCGCAGATGTATCCGCCCGGTTTTGCCACGCGCATCAGTGTGTCAGGTGTGTCGGAAGGGCTGTGTGGCGGCACCCGCGCGGGCCATTTCGATGGCGTGGCGACGGTAGTGTGCAAGCTGTTGATGCAGACGCTGGCGGATAGCGCCTTTTTTGGCGAAAAGGATTTCCAGCAGGTTCAGGTGGTCCGCCGCATGGTCACCGACCTTGACCTGCCGGTTGAGATCGTGGCCTGTCCCACGCAGCGTGAGGCCGACGGGTTGGCCCTGTCATCACGCAACCGGCGTCTTGCGCCCCAACAGCGCCAGATTGCCGTGGCCCTGCCGCGCATTATGCGGGCCTGTGCCGCTGATATCGCAGCGGGCGCGGATATCCCGGCTGCATTGGCGCAGGCGGCCCGTCAACTGGCGGATGCTGGTTTTGACCCGGTGGAATACGTGGAACTGTGCTCGGAACTGGACCTGCAGCCACTGGCCGTCATGAGCGAAGGCACGCCCGCGCGCCTGCTTGCGGCGGCATGGCTGGGTGACGTGCGGCTGATCGACGGCATGGCGGTGTCCATGCCGGAATAAAAAAGAAGGAAGTTTTTTGGTGCAGCCTTTTTTCAAAAAGGCTGCATTCCTTGAAGCTTTTTGAAAAAAGCTTCACCAGAAACTTATGGTTTTTATCAGTTTTTTCAGGCGTCCAACTTGCGCGCTTCGTCGGGCAGCATGATGGGAATACCGTCACGCACCGGAAAAGCCAGGCCCGCTCGCTTGCTGATCAGTTCACCGGCCTCACGGTCATAGACCAGCGGTCCCTTGGTTACCGGGCAGACAAGGATGGACAGCAGCCGGGGGTCCAGCGGTGGGGCGGGCGGCTTTTCAGTCATGGCGGCAGATCCCATGCAGGTTGCAGTTATTCAGGCGATATTGGTCACGATGGGGATGCACCCTCATCGGGTTCATGTCCAGCCCCGTCCAGCAGATTGCGCAGGATCTGTGCACGGGCGGCGGGCGTGGGCGCTTCCAGCATCATCTGGCGCGGTGCCGTGCCAAACGGGCAGATCATGGGCAGGGTGACCAGCAGGGCAGCGTCATCCATCTGGCGCAGCGCGTCCCATTGCGTGCTTACACCCTGGGCCTCGCAGAAATCATGCAGGGCGTTGAGCAGCCCTTCACGATCAAAGGGAATGTCATCGCCGGCATCCGTCAGGTCGGACACAAAGGAAGACGCATCGACGCGCGCCACGCGGTAGCCCCGGCGCATCTCCGTCTCGCGCAGCAGGCGGAAACGGGCGATGCCGGTCAGCGTGATGGCGTACGTGCCGTCCGTCCGTTCGGTCATGGCGGTGATACGGCCAATGCACCCTATGTTATATAGCGGCGGGGTCGTGCTGTACCCATCGTCCATATCGGCATCCCCGCTATCATCTAGCGGGCTGCCATCCATGCCATCCAGCGGGCGGGGCTGGATCATGCCGATCAGGCGGTTACCCGCCAGCGCATCTTCCACCAGCGCAATATAGCGTGGCTCGAACACGTTCAGCGGCAGCCGTCCCTGCGGCAGCAGCAGGGCTTCATCCAGCGGGAACAGCCCCAGCTCCGCCGGGAAGTCCGCCAGTGTCATTTCCCCGATCTGCGGGATGCGGCGGAGGATGTCATCATGGATGATGATGGTTCCCCGTGGATCATGCCGCGTCACGAAAACAGCAACGAGGACATGCGCCGACGCGCTGCCACCGTATCAGGGTCGGTCTGGCCCCAGGCTTCGAACAGGCGGATCAGCTGCTTGCGTGCGCCGTCGTCATTCCACGCCCTGTCCTCTTTCATGATGGTCAGCAGTTCATCGGCAGCCTCAGCGCGCTTGCCCGCGGCATTCAGGGCTACAGCCAGTTCGAAGCGGGCGGCGTAGTCTTTCGGGTTGGCGGTAATACGGGCGCGGATTTCCTCGGCTTCCTCAGCCGCCTTGCGCCCTTCGCGCTTGAGTTCAAGTGCGGCCTTCGCCCCGGTGATTTCGGCATGGTTGGCAATGGACGCGGGGGCATCGTTCAGGGCGGTTTCTGCCCCTTCCTCGTCCCCCATTTCAATCAGGGCACGGGCAAGGCCACCCCATGCGGCGGGATTTTCGGGTTCGATTTCCAGTACCTGCGAAAACAGTCCGGCGGCGGCTTCGGCACGGCCTTCTTCCATTTCCTTGCGGGCCGCTTCCACCAGATCGGCGGCGGGCAGGGCGCCGCCTGCGGATTTCAGTACGTTTTCCACGAAACGACGGACTTCGCTCTCGGGCTTGGCGCCCTGGAACAGGTCAAGGATCTGCCCCTGCCAGAAGGCGGCAACCAGCGGGATCGACTGCAGCGGCAGGCCGATCTGGGTCAGCTGCTGCGCCAGTGCGCGGTTGGCGTCCACATCCACCTTGACCAGCCGCACGCGGCCACCGGCGGCGCGCACCACTTTTTCCAGAACCGGGGTCAGTTGCGTGCAGGGCTTGCACCACGTTGCCCAGAAATCGACCAGAACCGGGATTTCACGGCTGGCTTCCACCACGTCACGCATGAAGGTGTTCTGCGTGCCTTCCATCACCGGGTCGGGCCTGCCGCCCGCTGTCGGCGGGGTACCTGTGGGGGCGGAACCGGCGGGGCGGGGTGTCTGGCCGATAATGTAATCCATCTGGTCGCGTTCCTGTTGGTCTGGCGACCGGCATGGGGACGGGGGCACTGTCTGCCCTTATGCCCATGCCGGTCGGTTCATATGCTGTAAGGATAGATTGGCATTCCCGGTGATTCCCGCAACCGCATTCTGGGGGGATGAAAAAAAACTTCGACAAAAGCATTTTAACCCCTTGCACGCCCATCGGGTTTGCCGTAAACACCGCTTCACCGACACGGAGCGCGGGCGTAGCTCAGGGGTAGAGCACAACCTTGCCAAGGTTGGGGTCGTGGGTTCGAATCCCATCGCCCGCTCCAGATTTTGAGATTAAATCAGTTGGTTGACAAGCGGCCCTTCGGGGCCGTTTTTGTTTTGTGGGATTTGTCCTGTCCTGCTGACCGTAGGGTGCCTGCACAGGTTCATCCATCCTGAAAATCAGCATGTCGGTTTGTAAAAGGAATGCCTGCTGTCATTCGACATGGCATGTCATTTTCTTGCGGACAGATCCGGCCAGAAATTCATGTAATGCGCATCATGATATTGAGGTTTTATGCCTTTTTCATGAAAAACAGATGCATGATTTCCATGGAACGTCGGTTGGCAGAAGTGGAGCGGTGCTGCCCCGGCAGGCCGTGACATGATTTATTGTCATGCTGATGCGGAAATTGTTTTGCCTGACGTATCAATATGTTTATAAACGTAACGGTTCATTGTCCGGTTTTCTGATTTCTCTTTTCGCATTCTGAAAAATCATCGACGGTTATCGCGATCGAAACGTTCTGGACCTGATGGCGGCGCACAGTGGGCAGGCAATTTTTTGCCATCATCGGAGGGTACGCAGGATCTGACATGCTGGCGGTGCGGGTAGTATCAGGCGATCTGTTTCCCCCTGTCATCATCCGTACACTATGTATGGTCAGTTAAAATATGATCTGATAAAAGACCTTCCGATTGACCCACTTTATCTCGTACCGACGGCATGCTGGACGTGTGCGGGTTCCATTCACTTTTAGTGCCTCCTTCACCATAAATCCTAGCCGCGGTGTGACATTGACCATTTCCTGTTTTCTGAAAGATTTGGGCCCGCGTCGCCATCGTGTTCGCAAAGGGCAGCGGTTTGCTGTCATTGGTGGAGTAATCCTGCTTCTGGCCGGCTGCAATACCCTGCCTGATAGTGGCCCCACGGAGGCGCAGTTCAATCACGCCCAGCGGGACCAGAAAAAAAACACCCTCGGATACGGGATCGTTGAAGTCACGCCCGAACTCATTGCTCTTCTGGATAGCGAGGCCCCTCCGGCCTTCAGTAGTCTGGATAAGGACAATGCGCCTACGACCCATACCAGTAACGACACCGTTGGGCCGGGTGACCTGCTGCAGGTCGCGATATATGAAGTAGGCAGTGCGCTTTTCAGCCCCAGCAGCACGGCAATGGCGGCATCCAGCGCCAGCGGCACCAGTACGCAGCCTTCCCCATCCACGGCGTCCAGCCTGCCATTGCTGTCTGTTGACGGAAGTGGTGATGTGGATGTGCCTTTTGCCGGGCAAATTCATGTAACCGGAATGACGACCGATCAGGTGGCTGAAGCCATCCAGGGGCGCCTGAAGGAGAAATCGCAATCGCCTCAGGTACTGGTCCGCATTGCGTCCGACATTGCCAATTCCGTCATGGTGTATGGCGGGGTGCGGCGGCCAAGCCGGGTGCCACTGACTCCGAACCGTGAACGTATCCTTGACGTCATCGCCCTTGCCGGGGGACAGGAACGTCTGACCCAGCCGGATGAGGATTATGTCGTCCGGCTGACACGCAACAACCGGATCGCGGAAATGCCGCTCAAGGCGATTGAAAACGATCCATCCCAGAACATACTCATGCAGCCGGGAGATCGGGTGCAGTTGACGTTCACGCCTCGAAGCTTCACGGTGTTTGGCGCCAGCGGTCAGGTTACCCAGACCCAGTTCACTCTTCCGACACTGACAATGGCGCAGGCCATTTCCCGCGTGGGTGGACCGATCGATTCACGCTCGGACCCCAATGCCGTATATCTTTTCCGTTTTGAAAACGCGGATATCTTGCACCGCCTTGGCATGCCGATTGACGATAGTGCTCCGACCGCACCGGTGGTCTACAAACTGGACATGATGAATCCCAGCAACTACTTCCTTGCACAGAAATTCATGATGCGGGACAGGGACCTGATCTACGTTGCCAATTCGTCCAGCAACAAGTTCTATAAGTTCTTTGGCCTGATCAGCACCATTATCGCGCCCGGGATCACCGCAGCATGGATAGCCAAATAATGACCCGATCCGTATGTAATCCAGTTTCGAGCGCTATGCTCCTGCGTCCTGTTCCTTTTTCCCGGAAGCATGCTTCATGAATATCGAAGTGCATGTCCCTGATGAAGACCGATATCAGCCTGAAGATGTATCCGTGCTGGTGCGCATGCTGAATGCGGTACGCAATAAAATACGGAATAATCTGTATTTTACGATTTTTGTTGTCATACCGACTCTTCTGACGGCGTTGTATCTGTTTTTTATCGCGACGCCGCAATATATATCGGAAGCGCATTTTGTCGTGCGTGGACATTCCAGCCAGTCCGGTTTTTCGCTGAGCAACATCCTTCAGTCTTCTGGCGGCGGAACAACATCCGAAAATACATATGTAGTACAGGATTACATACAGTCCCGTGATGCGGCGGAACTGCTTATCAAACAGAATCATCTACTGGATGTTTATTCTCGGCCTGAAGCGGATTTATTTGCCCGATATCCCCTGTTTGGGCTGGAGAAGAATTTCGAGCATTTTTACAAGTATTACCAGCGCCACGTATTGGTTGAACAGGATTCGGAAACCAATGTTTCCATTCTGACGGTTCGCACGTTCCGCGCCGAAGATTCCCAGAAGATTGCCCGTGCGCTCCTGGATGCCGGTGAGGAACTGGTCAATGAAATCAATCGTCGGCAGCGGGAAAACCTGATCCATGCGACCGCCTTGGAAGCACAGGCGGCAGAAACCAAACTGCGTGAAATCGACCAGAAACTGGCTGAATACCGTAATGCCGTCGAATTGATTGATCCGCTGCGGCAATCGCTGCCAATGACCAGTTATGTGATCAGCCTGCAGAACATGCTGACATCCACCAATATGCAGTTGCAGCAACTGCAGGCCAGCGCGCCCAATAGTCCCCTGATCGCGGCATATCAGCGGCAGGCAACGATCCTGTCGGACCAGATCAAGAAATCATCCAACCAGATTACAGGCCCCAATGGATCTCTCGTGCCCAAGATCACGGGATATGAAGATCTTATGGTGCAGCGTGAGATTCAGCAGCGCGTGCTGGCCAGTGACGTTGTCTCGCTTGAAGTCGCCAAGCAGCAGGCAAACCAGCAGATGATCTATGTAGACGAGATTGCGCAGCCAAACGCGGCTGACTGGCCGGAATATCCGCGTAATACGATTGTTCTGTTTCTCGTGTTCATGTCGTTTCTGGGGCTGTACACCATGGGCAAGCTGCTGATCGCCAGTGCCCAGGAACGCAACCTTCGTTAAGCATGCTGGTCTGATGGTGTGGTCTGCTGAAAAAAGAAATCTGTCATGCTGCGTTGTATAGATATCGTTAAAGACTTCCATGTGGATAAAGGGACGCGTCGCGTTCTGGACCGTGTCAACTTTCAGGTGCAACGGGGCGAAAAGCTGGGCATTCTGGGCCGTAATGGCGCGGGTAAATCGACGCTGATCAAGATTATCGGCGGGGTAGAACTTGCGACATCCGGGCGGGTTGAAAAGAATATGTCGGTGTCATGGCCCTTGGCGTTTGGTGGCGCGTTCCAGGGAAGCCTGAGTGGACTGGATAACCTGCGTTTTATTTGCCGGATATATAATCTGGATTACAAGGAAACGCGTAAATACGTCGATGATTTTTCGGAACTGGGTCACCAGCTTCTGGACCCGGTCAAGACATATTCATCGGGTATGCGTGCCCGTCTTGCCTTTGCCCTGTCAGTGGTGATCGAGTTTGATTGTTATCTGATTGATGAAGTTATCATGGTGGGTGATGCGCGCTTTTATGAACGTTGCCGCAATGAACTGTTTGTCAAACGGGCAGACCGTGCGCTGATTATTGTTTCCCATGATATGAATTTCATCAGGGAAATATGTAATAGAAGTGCTATTATTCATGAACGGAAGATGATTGAATGCAATACCGTTCAGGAAGGAATAGATCTGTATCATAGTCTGTGATTTTTATAATAATAAAAATCAATTACTTTATAAAATGAGAAAGATTATCATCTCAAGCTATGTCGGGCGGAGTCAATAGTTCTCTGAATTGAACGGAATATGTCATATGCGACAGATGCATGTACTTCGCTGCCAGAAAAATTCTCCTGAAAACCTAACAAAAACAGCATGAAGTGCGCAGCATGAGGATAATGGTGTTCTGTTTTTCTCAAAGGAGCGGGACATTTTCATATGCTTCGTCGTTTATCCTCTCTATGATCTTAGACTTGTGTAAACCCTAACCAGAACCGGCGAGATTTCTCCCGGAAGTTTCTGCTGCTCCAAGAGGAATTGGCATGTATATCAGGCTCGAACAGACTGATGTGTGATGCTTGATACGTCACCCCAGAAAGAAGTTTCTTCTCCACGCCGTTTTCTGCTGCTTCAGGGTCTGATGGGCCCCTTTTTCCATGAAATTGGAAAAGCGTTTCGCAAGGCGGGCTATGAAGTTTATAAAATCAATTTCAATGGTGGAGATCAGCTGTTCTGGTGCCTGCCGAACGGGATTGATTTTACCGGTCGTATGGAGGAGTGGCCTTCGTTTCTGGCCAATGTTCTGACGAAGCATGGCATCACCGATGTCATGCTGTTCGGTGACTGTCGGCCCCTGCATCGTAAGGCGACGGCCCTGTGTATCGAACGTGGCATTCGCGTTTATGTGTTTGAGGAAGGATATATCCGTCCAGACTGGGTCACGCTGGAACTCGATGGGGTAAACGGACATTCCTCGCTGCCGCGCAATCCCGAATGGTACCGCCAGCAGGCTGCCCTGCTTCCACCGTTACCTCCGCATAACCAGGTTCCGTCCTCTTTCCGGCGCCGGGCGCTGGAGGCCGTGGCCTATAACGCCGCGGATCTGCTGACGCGGTGGTATTTCAGGAACTGGCATGATTATCGTCCCTGGCATCCATGGACCGAGGGTATCGGCTGGCTGAAGCGTCTGAACCGCCGGGATGCGGCACGGATGCGGACGGAAGGCATCATAAAGGAAGTAGCGGACAACAACTTTTCCTACATGCTGTTTCCCCTGCAGCTGGATGCTGATGCGCAGATCCGTCTCCATTCGGATTTTGACGGCATGACGGGCGCAATCCAGCTTGTACTGGAATCCTTTGCCCGACATGCGCCAAAAGATCTTTTCCTTCTGGTCAAGGAACATCCGCTGGACAATGGGGTCAAGGACTGGCGCAAGCTGGTCTATACCATGGCCCGGAAGCTTGGGATCATCAACCGGGTACGCTATCTCGAAACGGGTGATATTGCCCAGCTGGTGCGGGTTGCCAAGGGCGTCGTGACCATCAACAGCACCACGGGCACTCTGGCGCTGATCTGCAATGTTCCGGTCATTACTCTGGGGCAGGCGATCTATGATATCCCTGACATTACGGATCAGGGGTCGCTGGATCATTTCTGGGCCGACCCCACACCACCGGATCCCGTGACATTTGAGGCTTTCCGGCGTGTGCTGATCGACCGTTGCCTGATTGAAGGCGGGTTCTTTTCGCCAGAAGGGCTGGCATTGCTTGTACAGGGGACGCTCCAGCGTATCCGTCGCACCACGCCTGCACAGGATGGGAAGGTTTTCACCATCTCGCATCTTGATGCCCAGCCGTCTTCCTCTCATTGATCCGGTATAGGCCTGATGTCCGATCAGTCTCATATTTTCATGGATATTTCACGCCTGCTGTCGCGGGCGCGCAATCCGATACCGACGGGAATTGACCGTGTAGAATATGAATATGCCCGGTATCTTCTGGCGCATGAGGCACATCGTCTGACATTCGTGGCCTTTCATCCGGTTGGCCTGATCGCGCATGTCAGCACGTCGGCTGTCCGTGATTTCCTGGATGTCATGGGGCCTGTATGGGATGGTGATACGGGTCTGCGCGCGCGCCTGCCCCGCATGGCGCAGCGCCTGACACAGACCGTATTGCTGTCACGCTGGACCATGCCGGCGTACAGGGGGGACAGCATCTACCTGCTGGTGTCCCACCACCACCTGACCCGGCCGCGCGCCATTGAACAGTTCCTGTCCCGCCATGGCAGTCTGTTCGTGCCGATGGTGCATGACCTCATTCCCATTGAATTTCCGGAATATGCCCGTCCGGGTGAGCCGGAACGGCATGCGCTGCGCATGGCGACGGTGGCCCGGCTGGCCGCGGGCGTGATTGTTCCCGCCCACGCCGTGGCACGGTCGCTGGCGCCTTACCTGCAAGGACGCCCGGCACGGGACCATGTGCATGCCGTGCCCCATGGACTGCATCTGCAGCTTTCCGGGCAGGGCGCTGATACCATGCGCATTCCGTCCGATGGGCGACCTTATTTTGTCTGTCTTGGCACGATCGAACCCCGCAAAAATCACCTGCTGCTATTGAATTTATGGCGGCGCATGGTGGAAGACGCCGGGCCACGCGGCAGCGTTCCACGTCTTGTTCTGGTCGGTCGACGTGGTTGGGAAAATGAGAATATTCTGGACATGCTGGAACGCTGTCCGGCGCTTCAGGGCAATGTTCTGGAATATAACGATCTGTCCGACCCCGAGGTTGTTACCCTGCTGCAGGGATCGGCGGGACTGCTGTTTCCGTCATTCGCGGAAGGCTTTGGCCTGCCTCTTGCCGAGGCGCTCGTGCTCGGTGTGCCGGTAGCGTGCAGCGATATTCCCGTGTTTCACGAAGTTGCGGGTGAAAATGCCATCTATCTTGACCCGACCGATGGTCCAGCATGGCGTGCTGCCATCGAACGCCTGCTGGGGCAGGAACGTACAAACGACACGCCTGTAAAACATGGTCTGGATCTGAACCTGTTCAACTGGCCGCGTCAGGTGGCGCTGGGGATTCAGGCGGCAGACCAGACCGCGGCCTTTTTTCAGTTCCGTCCGCAATATGACGACGCTCCTGTCGGGTAGTGATCGGTAGCGTTCTCCATGACATTTTTTAAGATCAGGCAGAAGAAAGGTTCTTCCACGGGGAAATCATCGTCTCCGATGATCTGGCTGGATAGTAGGAATGTCGGCAGGGCCGGTGGAACAGGGGTTGCGACCTATGCGCGTGGCCTGCAGGAATGCCTAGTTTCCATGGGATTTCAGACACGATACCTGTGGGATCACAATCCTGACAAGGTCGAGACGCACACGGAAAGAGCAGTTCAACGGATCCTGAGGGTCTTCAGGGCGCTGGCCTTTGTGCGCAGGATCAGAAACGGTTATCGGAACCCATCAGGCGAGCAGTATCCTTTCGTTCCTGATCTGTACAGAAGCACCCATATACATTTCCGGAGATGCAGGCATCTGTTACGGTTACGTACTCCGACGCCGCCTGCCATCATGTTCTGGACATATCCGCTGGCCGTTATCGTCGAAAATACGGTTAATGTGGTGACAATCCATGATCTGATCCCTCTGACCCATCCTGACCTGACAGACATCCGGCCGGATTTTTTGCGCTCACTTCTTATGCAACTCGTCAGGCGGGCGGATGTTGTTGTCACAGTTTCGGAAACGGTTCGGCAGCAGATAATGGACAGGTTGGATGTGCCGGCGGATAGGGTCATCAATCTCTATCAGCTTGCCGGTGTGTCGCAGCACGAGCGTCAACAACTGGTGAATGCGCCGCAGGTCGCACCCCAAGACTGTTTTGTCTGTATCGGTCGTGTGGAAAAGCGCAAGAACATAGAGCGTCTGGTGGATGCCCATGCCCGTAGCGGGACACGGCGTCCATTGGTCCTGCTTGGACCAGATGGGGATGACACGCCTGATTTTACGCCACGAACGCCGCAGCAGCAGATCATTCGCATCCCGTGGTGCAGTCGCCTTTCCCTGCTGCGCACCCTTGCGGATGCGCATGCCCTGCTGTTTCCATCACTGGCAGAGGGTTTTGGCCTGCCTATAATCGAGGCAATGACCCTTGGGGTGCCGGTACTGACATCCCGGGGCGGGGCCACCGAGGAAATAGCAGGCCAGGCAGCAGTTCTGGTTGATGCCTATGATATACAGGACATCATGCGGGGCATCAGAGTCCTTGATGACATGCAGCCAGGTACGCCTACGTGGGAAACGTTACGGGCGGCTGGCCTGCGACAGGCGGAAAAATTCTCCCCTTCCGCCCAAAAAGTACGTCTGGCTGCATTCTATGCGCAGCTTCGCTCCCGGTTTCCTGATCTGCCTTTGCCGTCATGATGTCATATTGTTTTGTTAGTAAGCTGAATTGAGGGATTTTTGCGGGTTTTAGGAAAAAATTTTTCCCCTATTGCGTTGTGAATATAATTCAGCATAAATCAGGCGTGCTGCATCGTTAAGATGAAATGTCAGAAATCAGATGCTCGCGAGACATTGGCAGAGGTGCACAACAACAAAAATAGGTATTACCTCTGATGAAATGGCGTGCCATGACCTGAAATATGTTGTCTGTAAAGCGCTGTTCAGGCAGGAAAGCTAAATTCATGCCGGATGTGAATTTTCAAAGGTATCTGTTATGCAGCAAAAGCGTAGGATAAAGGAAGAGGCGCCTGTTCGTCTGTTCAAGAATCCTGTCATGGAATCCCTGACGCTGCTGTCTTTTGGTGTATTCGCGGGGGTATGGGCTGTTGTACTCTCTGTCGCTCTGATTATCGCATGGTGCATGTCATCATCAGTAAGCAGTCTGTTGTGGTACTGTCTGATCGGTTTTGTCGCATGGTTCCCGTTTGAATATCTGATGCACCGGTTCCTGTTTCATTTCAACGGCCGGTCAGCATTCATGAAATCCATGATCTATCTGCTGCATGGCAACCACCATGATCAGCCTAATCATCCCTTGCGTAACCTGATGCCTCTCAGCGCGTCGCTGCCTCTTGCATTGCTGATCTGGGTGGGGTGCGTATGTTCCATGGGATATGCTGCGGGGAGTGCCATCGCTGCAGGGTTCCTGTGCGGGTATGTGGCGTATGACATTGTGCATTATTCCTGCCACCAGTTTCCGATGCGTATGAGCCTGCTGCGCAAGATCAAGATTCATCATATTAACCACCATTATCGCCAGAGTGACGCCAATTACGCGATTACGGCGGTTTTCCTTGACCGGATCTGCCATACGGATGTCTCTCAACCCGAGAGCAAAAAAGCCTCCTGATTTTCTTTTGGGCTCCTGATCTGCCGGGTTGCCAGAATATCCATTCCGCCATGTTTTGGCTGTTACGGATGGAATATGCATCACGGGTCTCATAATTGCGGCGTTGACATCGTCACCGATGTGGTAGCCTGCTGCTTTTTGGTCGTTTATTTCAGTAAATAGATCTTATTTCAAATTGCGTGCATTTTGAAAGACAGGAGCAAAGGCGGCCATCCCCCGTTCGATCCGGTGCTGATGTTCAAGATCCTGGTCATCCAGACACTGAACAATATTTCCGACGAACGAACAGAATATCTGATCAATGACCGCCTGTCCTCCATGCGTTTCCTCGGTCTGGGACTGTTGGACCGGGTGCCCGATACCAAAACGGTCTGACCGTTTCGCGAGCGTCTGACCGAGGCAGGCGCCATCCAGAAGCTGTTCGAGCGCTTTGACACCACCCTGCGTAACGCTGGGTATCTGCCGATGGCCGGCCTGATCCTGGATGCCACGCTGGTGGCAGCGCCAAAGCAGCGCAATACCAACGGGGAGAAAGCCGATCTTCGGGAAGGCCGGATCCCCGAAGGCTGGGAAGATAAGCCGGTAAAGCTGTTCCACAAGGGCAGGCACGCCCGCTGGACGCTGAAGTTGAAGGCAAAGCGGCAGGAGGACGGGACACTCCCGGCCATGGACCTCGCCATTCCGTTCTTTGGCTACAAATCGCATGTTTCCATCGATCGAAAGTTTCGACTGATCCGGAAATGGGAAGACAACGGATGCCGCTGCCAGTGATGGTGCCAGACTGCGCGAGGGCCTGCTGGATAAAACCAATACGGTCTCAACCGTTTTGGCCGACACCGCGTATCGCTCGAAAGCCAATGAGGACTTCATGGACAAAGAAAGTTTCGTCTCGAAGATCCACAGGAAAAAGCCGCATCTCAAGCCCATGCCTCGCCATTTCCAGCGGTCCAATGCAGGGAAGTCGGTGATCCGATCGCGCGTCAAGCATGTCTTTGCCGATCAGAAATCGCAGATGGGTCTGTTCGTTCGAACCGTGGGTATTACCCGGGCCACCATGCGGATCGGCCTGGCCAATATTGTCTATAACATGCGCCGTTTCCTCTTCCTCGAGAGGTTGAACGTGAGCGCGTAGCCATCCCGGTGGCGATACTCCCCGGTCTGTTCAAAACGCAGATTGAAAGCCAGCCTGGGAACCTTCAATCAGCACGCCACAACCCTGAAATCACGAGCCAAGCGCATCAACCAACGGTTCTTCGATCCTCCACCTGCTGGTTAAAGCCCGGACTTCGGGAGATGCCAGTTCTCGCTGGCCTAAATCGGGGGAGCACATCAATCATTCTCTAGCGCAGAAATCGCCTCGACAGATGCCCGTTTGATGGGGGCTGTTCAAGGCACGCCATCACACCGAAGGAATATTATTAAATATCAACGATCTAAGTTGTATCTACCGTGCAGAGCAGGAAGATAGATAGGTCATTTTTGTAGCCATGATCTATCTTATAGCCACAATTACCAATTCACGATAATTCCCAATAGTCCCTGAAAGGATGGTTGGATATGAAAAATTTTTCTCGCCGGGCTTTTTTGCGCGGATCATCTTTTTTTATAGCAACTATTTCAACCACAGCTCACGCACGCGTATTTAATGAATCGCAGGGTCAGATCTTAAACCTAAAAGATTTTAACGCATATGGAGATGGACAGACAGATGACACATCTGCATTACAGAAGTGCGTAACACAGGCGGCCCTAAAAAAATCTTCTGTATTTATCCCAAAAGGAAATTATATTATTTCTAAAATAATTAATATCCCTGATTCCATAGAAATTTCAGGAGAAGATCAGTTGTCTGTTGTATTAAAATCCATTTCTGACATTGAAACACTTTTTCATTTTTCAGGTAATAAATGCTCATTGCGTGAATTTTCAATAGTAATGAAAGAAGGAAGCGCAGGTGATAGTGCCAAGGGAGCAATCAGTATAGGATCTTCAACAGGGTTCCTTATAGAACGTATTCATATTAAAAATGGAACAGGTAGTGGTATTGTTACAGAAGGATCTGATAATATATCCCATGGATGTAGGGGAATAATACGAGAATCTTCTATAAAAAATTGCAAAGGCCACGGGATATATATGGCAAATATTTCTACTGGCATCGACATAATGCAGTGTATGGTAAAAAATAATAAAAATATTGGTATATTATTTGGTGCGATTACATATCCAACCAAAGCGTATTCTGGACATGACTGCCGGATTGTCGGGAATTTTATCTCAGGTAATGGAAGTTTCGGAATTTTTACGAATACATTATGGCAGCCTGTAGAAAATATTCAGCAACAAAATATCGGTTTTGGAAAAGTTCAGTATTGTAGAAATATTTCTGTTGTTAAAAATACAGTAACGCATAATGCGGGAACAGGTATTATGGCTGGGGGGTATAACTGCATTTATAGAGAAAATAAATGTATTTACAATGGTCTATCTATGCCCGGATCCGCAGGTATGGTTGTCGCTGGATATGGATTAATAGTTACTGAAAATACCAGTTCTGGTAATATGTCATTTGGAATTGACGTGGGTGGGTCAGTTAAGTCAAATATATATGGGAACATTGTTACGCATAATGGAAATAATTCTCCTTTTGCTGCGGGAATAAATATTGGTGCATCATCAGAATGCAGCATCAGTCAAAACTTAATTCTTTACAATGGATCTAATCGAGGGTGGGCTGCTGCCATTACAGTTAATGGCTATGACGGAGATGGCAATAGATTATATGATAATAGAGGAAAAAATAACTACGTTTATAAGAATACAATAATATGCACAAATAAAAATTATGGTATTATCATAAGAGATCAAGCGTATGGGAATATAATAGAGAAAAACAAAATTTCAGGGTGTGAGAACTATAATTCTATAGTTAATGATGTTGATGGAATTTTTCCAGAAAACAAATTGATAGATAACATCATCAATGGAATTTCTTCAAAAGAAAAATTGCCCGTATCGGTTTCAAATTCTGGAATTTTAACAATACCCGATTATGGGGAAAATTTTCTTGTATCTGGTAATGTTCCCATTAAATCTATTGTAACACAGTCATCCGGTGTATTCCGCAACATGTCAGTAAGCACAATTGTTGTTGAAAATAGTGGCTCTGGTTATAAAACAGCGCCTACGGTTACTATCTCAGGGGGCGGGGGAAAACAGGCAGCAGGGAAAGCATATTTAGGATTTGGAAAAAATTCAGACAAAATTGTTGGTATATTGGTTACTAATGGAGGAAATGGCTATTCGTCAAACCCTACTGTAGAAATATCTGGTGGTGAAGGTAATGGTGCTAAAGCTACGGCTATTGTAGGATGCAAAAATTACGTTAACCGAGATATAACATTATATTTTTCAAGAAATGTAGTTATTTCTCCTCTTATTATAAAAAAACCGATGATTGGAACGCCACACTCTTTTTTAAAAATACGTGGTACCAGTGGTCACGATACTGATTGGGTTAAGATGTATTGAACTGTCCTAGGACCTGTTAGGTCTTGAATAACAGAACGGACTGCATGGCTGTTTGTGATGGGCATGATGCAGCCTGTCTTTTCCGATACCACATGGTCCATCTGGGAGCCTTTGATCGAGGAAGTTGTCCGAAGGGCAAAGACTCCACCGAAGAACCTGCGACGGGCGATCTCTGCGATTTTCTGGCGCCATCAGAACGGCACGAAGTGGCGCGCCCTGTCATCTGAGTTTGGTCCCTGGTGGATTGCCGCACAGTTGTTCATTCGCTGGTCGAAGCTTGGGGTGTGGCAGCGCCTCTTTGAAAAGGTAAGAGGCGCGGACCCGGAACTGGGCATGGTCTTTCCCGATGCCACGACGATCCGTGCCCATCACAAGGCGGCTGGAGCCGCCAAAAAGGGGATACAATGGACGCCACAGGGATCGTGAGTCGCCTGGCCGCTCATGTGAAGGCTTTGGCACCAGGGTCTGCGTAGCTGCGGATGGACATGGCCGGGCCTTGTCCCTCACACTGTCGCCCGGACAGACACATGAACTGCCATCCGCTTATGCCCTGCTCGACGACCTGCCATACCCACCGACCTATGTCGTCTGTGATTGCGGATATGCTTCGCATAAATTCCGTGAGTATCTCTGGGACC
>NZ_JBXAYQ010000019.1:0-62196 GCF_057359305.1 Komagataeibacter ossonobensis
TCTTGATACGGAAGCCGAGGAAAAGATCGCGGCCCTGCTGGACGACGCCGCCCGGGCGATCGGGCAGGTCTGAAAGCGAGATTTCCTGCCCCGGTTGGCCAACAGGTCGCCCGGGCAGGGAACATCCCATAATCCCGCCATGTATGGATCTGTTGTTTACGGACTGTCATGGCGTGATTTGTGAGTAACCGGACACAGGTTGCTCACGTTCCAGAATATCCATCCGGCGATCTGGAACATTTACCGCAATAGTCCCGGCCCATGAAGGAACATCAGTTCTGGCCCGGATATTCGCGATACTGCCCATTACATCACGCGACCTCACATTCCAGCCTCCATGGCACGACGGACCAGAGGTCGAACCGAAGGATATATGATGAAGCGTTCAATTCTGTTTGCTCTTGCCCTTGGCATCTCCCTTCCGCTGGCAGCACAGGCCCAGTCCCCTGACCAGAACCAGGGCAGCGGGCAGGGCGAACATCGTGGCCATGGCGGTCATGGCCATCACGGCGGCAGGCATGGCGGCCACGGCAACCATAGGGGCCAGGGCGGCGACCACCAGAATGGTCGTGACCAGAACGGCGGTCCCGGTGGCGAACGCGGGGATCGCGGTGGTGAAAACCGCGGCGGCCAGAACAACGGCCCCGGCGCGCATGACAACCGTGGCAGCGACGGCCAGAACGGCAACTGGGGTGAACACGGCGGCGACCGTAACGGCGGTGGCTGGAACCAGAACAGCAGCGGTTCCAACTGATCGCGTCCCCACAGCAGAAGGCCCGGCAATATGCCGGGCCTTTTTTGTTGAAAAGATCTGGCCCGCACTATGTCATCCAGTCGTTCTGAACATAACTGGCAGAAAAGCACGCTGACAGGCAGGGACGTGCATGCAACCTGTCACCGGTCCTTTCCGTTGCACGTGAACCTGTCAGAGGAGGAACGTCATGTTCAGGATGCAGGTCAGAAATAATCCGGATATTCCCGTGCCGTCTGAACCGCCGACCACGGTACCACCGCCCACACCCATTTCAGATCCCGGGCCTGACCCGGATGACGATCCGCTGGATGATCCCCGGCCGGATGTACCGGACTGGGGCAGTGATGACGAACCGGTTGATCCGTCCACGGATGACCCGCTGGATCCTTTTGCACCCGATGAGAAAGACAGGGGCACCGTCGAAGACTGGTAAGCCGGGGGTTTACATTTCGTGACGGGAACACAGCCGGTTGGCGGATTTAGGTTGGGCCACAACAGATGAGATGCCACTGCTGTTTCGTATACCTGCCTTTTCGGCATCCGCCATGACCATGTTCCTGATAAACGGCGTCTCGTTCGCGTGACAGATGCTGCTGCCGGTCTGGCTCATCCATGACTGCGGCGTCCCGCCCGACCGCACGGGCCTGTTCATGCGCCCGCTGGGGGTGGGGATGATGTGCGGCTATCCCCTGATGGGCTGTCTGACCGATCGCTCTGGCATTCGCGGGCTGAGTGGTTGCGGTGCGCCCTGCGCCTGCATCGGCACGCTGCTGCTGGTTGTTGCCCTGTTCCTGCGCGGTGCGGGGACAGGCACAGTTGGCATCCCCGCCATGAGCGCGGATTATGCATCCGTCGCACGGCCGGATATTCCCGTGGCAACAACCGCCCTGAACATCGTGCAGTGGATCGGCGGCCCGACCCTGACAACGCTCTGTGCCACCTTCCTCGGATGGCGACTGTCGGCAGCAACGCAGGCGGTTTCGGGGGTATTCACCGCAGCATCTGGTCTGCCCTGCGTGTTTCACGTCCTGTTGGTTGTGGCAACGCTCCGGCTTTCGTTGGCGCTGCCCTGGAAATCATTGTCGTCATGACTGGGATGGTATCAGGGATTTCCTCATGGCATTGACTTTGTCCGATGCCGTCACGTGGTGGTTCCTTTCCACATGCCCGCATCAATGTGCGTGCATTCAGATTTGTTAACGACGCCTCAGGCCTATCGTGTTCTGGCGACCCGCCGGCAGATATGCTGCCAAAGGCACGCGCCACGACATGACAACGATCCACTGCGCGGCATTCCGGCATACGGTCACTTTCCGCGCCATCGCCTGCGTCCATGCGGCAAGAGGGAGGCCTCCATGAGATGCCTGTGGTCATTTACCATACGGTAAACCCGGCATCGACATTGACAATGGCCCCGGTCATAAGACTGGCGGCGTCCGATGCCAGAAACTGCACGACCGAGGCGACCTCGTCTGGCTGGCCTACGCGGTGCATGGGCGTGCCATCCAGCCATGCGGCATACAGGCGCGGATTTTCCATGCCAAAGCGGGTCAGGGTCGTCTCGATATAGGTGGGGGCCACCGCATTGACCCGTATCCCGCGCGTGGCCCATTCTGCCGCAAGGGAGCGTGTGTACTGGTGCACGCCTGCCTTTGATGCGTTATAGGCGGCCTGTTCCTGTGGGCGGTTGACAATCAGGCCCGACATGGATCCGATATTCACGATCGTGCCGTGCCCCTGTTCCAGCATGATGCGGCCAAATGCCCGGCAGCAGCGAAAAATGCCGTTGAGGTTGATATCAACCTGTTTCAGCCACTGTGCATCCGTCATGTCTTCGGCCCGGACTTCGGATATGCAGATCCCGGCACTACAGACCAGGATATCGACACGGCCTTCCCCGGCCTTGATCCGTGTGGCGCAGGCATCCACCTGTGCCGTATCGGTTACGTCCAGTGCCATGGCCGATACATCCAGCCCCTGCGCTGCCAGTTCGGCCACGGCACGTGCCGCAAGTTCCGTATCACGATCGGCGATAATGACGCGGGCGCCGAATTCCGCCAGCGCCGTAACGCAGGCCAGACCAATATTCTGCGCGCCGCCGGTGACAACCGCGACACGTCCGTCAAGACGGAGTTTTTCCGTATACATATGCCTATGTCCTGAACAGGTAAGCCGTTTTTATGCACCCGCAAGCAGCGGATGATCCGTGCTGCGGGCCAGCGCCATACCGTCTGCATCAAACAGATGGCAGTGTTCTTCCTCAAACGTCATGCATATGGGGGTATCGGCACTGTCGGTATTGTCCCCACCCGTCTGCACGACAATCATCTGTCCGTCAGACAGGCGCACATGCAAAAGCGTGACGGCCCCCAGCCGCTCGCTGACCTCGACCATGCCCTGTACCGCCCCCTGCGGGTCAATACGGATATGTTCGGGCCGGATGCCCAGCGTGGCAGGCGCACCGACTTCCAGCCCGCCCTGTTGCGTGGGGATCGACACGCTGAGTGTTTCCGTCCGTACCTGCATGGTCCCGTCAGGGGCATGGGCATTGATGGTAGCGGGCAGCAGGTTCATGGGCGGGGATCCCATGAAACGGGCGACAAACAGGTTGCGGGGCCGGTGATAGAGTTCCAGCGGGGTGCCGATCTGCTCCACGACACCTTTGTCGAGGACCACGATCCGGTCGGCCATGGTCATGGCTTCCACCTGGTCATGGGTTACATAGATGGTCGTTGCATCCAGCCGCCGGTGCAGGCTGGCCAGTTCCACGCGCATCTGCCCACGGAGCGCGGCGTCGAGATTGGACAGCGGTTCATCAAACAGGAAGACCCTGGGATTACGCACGATCGCGCGTCCGATCGCCACGCGCTGCCGCTGGCCACCCGAAAGCTGGCCCGGCTTGTGATCAAGATAGGGATCAAGCTGCAGGATGCGCGCCACATCACCGATACGCTGCCGCCGCTCGGCTTCGGGCATGCCGGCAAGCCGCAGCGAAAACTCCATGTTGCGGTAAACATTCATGTGCGGATACAGCGCATAGGACTGGAAGACCATTGCCACGCCGCGTCGCGCGGGTTCGGTGTCGTTCACCCGCTGCCCGTCAATCAGCAGGTCGCCTGCACTTATGTCCTCCAGCCCCGCGATCATGCGCAGCAGGGTGGATTTGCCGCACCCCGAAGGGCCGACAAAGACGATGAATTCCCGCTCGGCAATGGCAAGCGAGACACCCTTGATGATTTCCTCATGCAGATAGGTCTTGCGCAGGTTACGCAGTTCTACTGTCGCCATGGTATGTTCCTGTTGCTGCCGCGCGGATTATTTGCCCCGGTTCTATTTCACCGCCCCGAATGTCAGGCCGCGTACAAGCTGTTTCTGGCTGACCCAGCCAAAGACCATGATGGGTGCCACCGCCAGCGTGGAGGCGGCCGACAGCTTGGCGAAAAACAGTCCTTCGGGTGAGGAGAAGGACGCAATGAACGTTGTCAGCGGTGCCGCAATGGAAGAGGTCAGGTTCAGTGACCAGAACGTTTCATTCCAGCACAGGATCAGGGAAAGCAGCCCGGTCGAGGCAATGCCCGGCAGCGCCAGCGGCATAAGCACCTGTGTTACTTCCTGCCAGCGTGTCGCCCCGTCCATTCGCCCGGCTTCCAGTATGGCGACCGGCACTTCCCTGAAAAAAGTATAGAGCATCCATACCGTAATGGGCAGGTTGGTCAGCATGTATATCACGATCAGCCCTGTCCGGCTGTCCAGCAGGCCGGTGGCGCGGGCCAGCAGGTAGATCGGTACCAGCACGCCCACCGATGGCAGCATGCGGGTGGACAGCATCCACAGCAGGGTCATGCGCGTGCGCGGCCCGGGCAGGAACGCCATGGCGTAGGCGGCGGGAATGGATACCAGCAGGGCCACCACGGTTGCCATGACCGAAATCACGACGCTGTTGGTGGCGAAATGCCAGTAATTCTCCCGCGCGAATACATCCTGATAGCTTGAAAGCGTGGGACGGAAGAAGAAATGTGGCGGTGTGGAGAGGGCGTCAGGCTCACTTTTGAAACCCGTCAGGAACATCCACAGGATCGGGAAGAACATCCATAATGCAATGCCCCAGGCCAGGACGGTGATTGCGGCATGGCGCAGGCGTGTGCTGGTTCTTGCCATGTCAGGTCTCCAGATTGCGGGCCACGGCGCGCAGCAGGAAGGCCGCCACGATATTGGCGACGACAATGGCCACGACACCACCGGCCGAGGCCCCGCCCACATCAAACTGCAGCAGGGCGCGTGAATAGATGAGGAACGCCAGATTGGTGGAGGCGACACCGGGTCCACCTGCGGTGGTGACCGAAATTTCGGCAAATATGGTCAGCAGGAAAATGGTCTCGATCATGATTACGACCGTAATCGCACGCGACAGGTGGGGCAGGGTGATGTTGATGAACTGCGCCACCATGCCCGCGCCGTCCATGCGCGCGGCTTCCTTCTGTTCCATATCAAGCGACTGGATGGCGGTCAGCAGGATCAGGACCGCAAAGGGCAGCCATTCCCATGCCACGATCATCACCAGCGTTGCCAGTGGATAGCGTGACAGCCAGTCGATCGGTGTCAGGCCCACGGCCCGCATCATGGCGGAATACACGCCATAGATCGGGTGCAGCATGAGGTTCTTCCACAGCAGGGCGGCAACCGTGGGCATGATGAAGAACGGCGAGATGACCAGGACGCGGGCAATGCCGCGCCCTGCGAACGCCTCGTTATACAGGACCGCCAGCAATGTCCCCAGCCCCACCGATATGGCCAGCACGCCGCCAACCAGAATGGCCGTATTTTCCAGCGATGTCATGAAATCCGGATCGGTCAGCAGGTACCAGTAATTGTTGATGCCCGCAAAACCCTGCTGGGTCGGGTCCACCAGGTTATAGTTTCGTAACGAATACCACAGCGTCATAAGCAGCGGCACCACCGACCATAACAGCAGCAGCATGATCGCGGGGGATTGCAGCACGAAGCCCTGCAGGTGCCTGCCGCGGGCGGCACGGCCCGCAGGATTGTCCATTACGGGTGGATGTACTGCCACTTTGTCCATCTTCGCCCCCTCAATGCAGGTAACCGGACTGGCGCATGGTGCGGCTTACGGAGGCCTGTGCCGCACCCAGCGCCTGTTCGACCGTCATCTGGCCCGACAGCGTTGCCGCAACGGTCTGGCCAACCTGGGTGCCTATGGCCTGAAAGGGTGCGATGCCGACAAACTGCGCGCCGCCATACGGGCGTGGCTGCTTTGTCTGACCATTGGGATCGGCGTTGTCTATGGCGGAATGGACGAACGTGGCGAATGGCGCCGCCTTCTGGTAATCAGGGTTGTCATAGGTGGACACACGGGTCCCCGCTGGCACCGCCACCCAGCCTTCATGCTGCGCCACAAGCTGGACATAGGTTCTGGACGTCGCCCATTCTATGAAAATGCGCGCGTCATCCGCATGTCTGGATGATGCGGGAATGGCAAGGTTCCAGCTCCACAGCCATGTCGGTCCCTTGCCATACGGACCGGTGGGGGCGGCGGAAAAACCGACCCTGTCGGCCACATGCGACTGCCTGGGATCAAACAGCAGGCCGCCCGCAACGGTTGAATCCACCCATATGCCGCAATGACCGCTGGCGAACAGGGCCAGGTTTTCATTAAATCCATTTGACGTGGCGCCGGGTGGCCCGTCGGCCTTCATGGCCGATACATACCACTGCAGTGCCGCCTTCCATTCCGGGGTATCAAGCATTGGCTTCCACCCTTCGCCAAACCACTGCCCGCCAAACGTATTCACCAGCGAGGTGACATACGCCATGTTCTCGCCCCAGCCCGGTTTGCCACGCAGGCACAGGCCATAGGTCTGGCTGTCCCTGTCCGTGATCCTGTCGGCATAGGTGCGGATCTGGTCATAGGTGGGGTGCTGCGGCATGGTCAGCCCGGCCTTCTGGAACAGATCGGTCCGGTAATAGGTCATGACACTTTCCGCATAGAACGGCAGGGCATACAGTCTGGAGTCCACACTCAGCCCGGCGCGCACGGAAGGCACGATGTCATTCACATCATAATCCGGCCCGGGTTTCAGTTCGGCCAGCCATCCCTGCCTTGCCCATATTGGTACTTCGTAATTGCCAATGGTCAGGATATCGAACTGCCCGGCATGGGTTGCGATATCGGTCGTCACACGCTGGCGCAGGACGTTTTCCTCCAGCGTGACCCAGTTCAGGTGAATATCGGGGTGGGCTTTTTCAAACTCGCCTGACAGCTGTTTCATGATGATCATGTCACCATTATTGACCGTGGCGATTGTCAGCGTACCGGCCGCCTGCGCGCCACTGGCCAGCAGCATGCCGGCAGCGGTCATGCAGGCCAGGATCCTGGAAGTCGCCATTACAATACCCTTTATTGATTTGTTCCGTTTTTTTTGCGGTATCTGGCCTGAAAGCCCGGTTCTCGGTTTTTTCTGTAAAGCGCCACGGAAACCTTCCGGTTCCCATGATGCCTGTCTTATTTGTTCATGATCTGCCTGTAACGGATCTGGTCAGCATACATCTGGGTAAAGACCCCGAATTTTCTGGCATGAAAGGCGGCACTCCCGGCACAGGGCCGTATTTCCGCCCGTATGCGCGTCATGCCGGTCATGGCCGCCCGGATGGAGGGATATACCCCCGCCGCGACCGCACCCAGTATCGCGCTGCCCAGCAGCACGGAATCAGGTTCTTCCGGCAGCACGATACGGCAGCCGGTGGCATTGGCATGCTCGCGGACGAAAACGGGGTTTTTCGTTCCCCCGCCGGTGGCGATGATCGTATCGATCGCATAGCCCTGCCGGTTCAGCACCGTTACGATATCGCGTGTGCCATAAGCCAGTGCCTGTATTGTCGCCAGATACAGTAATGCCAGATCATGCGTCGTAGCACTTAGAACAAGCCCGCTGACCATGCCACGCAGGGTCGGATCGGCATGGGGGGAACGGTTGCCATGGAAATCCGGCATGACGTGCAGGTCTTCCGTCAGCGTACCTGCGGGCCGGTCGCCTTCGGTTTCGGCAAGCAGGTCGTTAAGGACCTGATAGACCGTTCTGCCTTCGTTTTCAGCCTGCTGGCATAACGCCGGTGTGGCGGGATGGGTGGCGATGATGAAATCGATCAGGCTGCCCGTGGCCGACTGGCCTGCTTCATTCAGCCACATGTCAGGCAGCATGGCATCACGGTAGGGGCCCCAGACACCGGGCACGAAGCGGGGCAGGGGGGAGACCGCCATGTGGCAACTTGACGTGCCGCCGATCAATGCCAGACGCTGGTTGAATGCAGGCGGTTCGCCATCTGTCGTGCCCCCCATCACGCCAATGCCACCCGCATGCGCGTCAATGGCGGACACCGCGACCGGAATACCCGCCGGAAGACCCAATTCCATGGCTGCCCGCGCGTCCAGCCCGCGCCCGACACGTTCGCCCAGGGCCTTGATGTCCGTGCCGATGCGGCGGTACCCTTCATCAGCCAGCACGCCAAGACCTATGGCCCGGAAATAGGTGTCATCCCAGCGGTTCTCATGCGCGAGGTAGGTCCATTTGCATACGGTTGAACAGCGCGAGCGCGAACTGACCCCGGTTGCGCGCCAGGTCAGGTAATCCGGCAGGTCAAGGAAAAGGGCGGCGCGCGCGAATACATCGGGCAGATGGCGCTTGAGCCATAACAGCTTTGGTGTTTCCATCTCGGGCGAAATCATGCCGCCCACGTAACGCAGCACGTCATGATGGCCTGCATTGATCCCGGCAGCCTCGGCCATGGCACGGTGATCCATCCACAGGATCACGTCCTGCCCCGGCGCACCATCAGCATCAATGGACAGTGGCTGGCCATCAGGACCAGCCACCACCAGCGAACAGGTCGCGTCAAACCCGATACCCCGTACATCCAGCGTTTCTCCTGCCGCATCCCGCGCCATGGTCATGGCGATGGCAACGCTGGCACACACCGCGCGCCATATGTCAGCAGAGGACTGCTGCATGTAACCGGCGCATGGCTGCCACGTACGGGTTGGCGTACTGCCTGCGCCCAGCTTGTAGCCGTCCAGTGTAAAAATGCCCGCACGTGCGCTGCCTGTTCCCACATCAATGCCAATGACGACATCCATTACCTGATCCATTCCTTCATGTCGGGAGAGCCGCCCCTGTCCGGCCACGGAAACCCGGTTCCCCGGGCAACAGGGGAAAAGGATGCACAGGGGAAGGGCTTCATTTTCCCATGATAATCGTGTCTTCTTCGACTTTGGCCTGCAAGGCCTGCTGCTGCGCGCGCAGTTGTGCGGGCAGAAAGGGGTAAATCAGGTATTCATAGACGGTTGCCCCCAGCAAGCCGCCAATCAGGGGACCGACAACGGGCACCCACCAGTAATGACCCGCTGCCGGAAGGGCGGCTTCATGCCATCCGGCCATATAGGCGAACAATCGTGGCCCGAGGTCACGGGCCGGATTTATGGCCCATGCTTCCAGATATCCCATGGAGGCGCCAATGGCCGCGACCAGAAACCCAATGATCAGCGCACCGAAATTGGCACCTGGCGCCATTTCGTTATACTGTTCGGTAACGGTAAAGATACCGAATACCAGTATGGCGGTCAGGATGATTTCATCACTGAAGGCATGCCATACGGTTATGCCCGGCGCGGGTGCGGTAAAGAATACGCCCGCAGCCCCACCCGCCCCGCGGGTCAACTGGTGTACGTCATTGAAATGGTCGATTACGGGGTAATACAGCGCATAAACCAGCGCGGCCCCCAGAATGCCGCCCACGATCTGCGCCATCCAGTAAGGCACCACCTTTTTCCATGGGAACGCGCGGTAAGTGGCCAAGGCAAGGGTCACCGCCGGGTTGGCATGCGTGCCCGAAACCGATCCGGTAGCATAGATGGCCACGGTGACCCCCAGTCCCCATACGATACACACCCCCCAGTAGGCGTGCAGGTAAGGGCTGGGATCGTAGAGAAGGTACATCGCTGCTACTGAATCACCAAAAGCAATGATGATGAACACGGCAAGAGCTTCGGAAATAAGCTCACCCAGGAATACCCGATTCATTGGCCTGTTTCCTTATGTATTGATCTGGAACCGGTTTATTCGGCCCAGTCAAAGGATTTCTGTACTGCCTTCTTCCACCATGCCAGATAGCGGCTGCGCTGTTCCGGCGGCATTGTGGGCTGCCAGATGCGGTCAACTTCCCAGTTGGCGCGCAGGTCATCGATATTTTTCCAGTAACCCACGGCCAGACCTGCGGCGTAGGCAGCGCCCAGCGCGGTCGTTTCCACCACTTTCGGACGGACAACCGGCACATTCAGGATATCGGCCTGAAACTGCATGAGCAGTTCATTCGCCACCATGCCGCCATCCGTTTTCAGGCTGCTCAGGATGATGCCGCTGTCTTCCTCCATGGCGGCCACGACATCGCGCACCTGATAGGCCGTGGCCTCCAGCGTTGCGCGTGCAAAATGCGCGCGTGTGACGTAACGGGTCAGCCCCACAATAGTGCCACGGGCATTTTCCTTCCAGTATGGTGCGTACAGTCCGGAAAACGCAGGAACGATATAGATGCCGCCGTTATCCGCCACACTGCGGGCCAGCGGTTCGATCTGTGTCGCCAGATCGAACAGCTTCAGGTTATCGCGCAGCCATTGCACCAGTGCGCCCGTAATGGCGATGGAACCTTCCAGCGCGTAACGGGGTTCTTCCGTGCCGAACTGGTAGGCCACCGTTGTCAGCAGTCCTGCCTTGGACTGGACCGGATCGGTACCGGTGTTCATCAGCAGGAACGATCCGGTGCCATAGGTGTTTTTGGCCTCTCCCGGTGAAAAACAGGTCTGCCCGACCAGGGCCGCCTGCTGGTCGCCCAGAATGCCGGCCAGTTTCGTGCCCTGCAGGCTGGGAATGGTGATCGTGCCATATACCTGAGATGATGGTACAATGCGGGGCAGGCAGGCGGGAGGGATGGAAAATGCCTTGAGCATGTCCTCATCCCACGCGCAGGTTTTCAGGTTCATAAGCTGGGTGCGTGAGGCATTGGTCACGTCGGTAATGTGGATACCGCCCCGGGCGCCACCCGTCAGGTTCCATGAAAGCCAGCTGTCTATCGTGCCGAACAGGGCCTGCCCGCTTTCGGCCTTCTGGCGCGCGCCTTCCACATTATCCAGCAGCCACCGCAGTTTGAGGCCCGCAAAATAACTTGCCAGCGGCAGGCCGGTAATGGCGCGAAAGCGGTCCTGCCCCCCATCACGACCATATTCGTGGACCAGCTGGTCCACGCGGGTGTCCTGCCATACAATGGCGTTATGCAGCGGCTGGCCCGTTGTTTTGTCCCACAGGACGGCGGTTTCGCGCTGGTTGGTAATGCCCACCGATACCAGGCTGCCCGCACCCAGATTGGCCCGCGCCATGGCGGCGCCGATCATTTCACTGGTATTTTCAAGAATTTCTATTGGATCATGTTCAACCCACCCCGGCTGGGGATAGATCTGGCGGTGCTCCTTCTGCGCCACGGAAACGATTGTTCCCTTCCGGTCGAATATCATGAACCGGGAACTGGTTGTGCCCTGGTCTATCGCGCCAACGTATTCCGTCATGCTGCATTCCTTTTTTGTTTTTATCTTCTGCAATAACGTTTCACAGCGCCGGTTTTATTTAAATTTTATTATGAACCGGTGTGAAAATCATATTCACCTTTTCTTCCCGCAGGCATTCAGGATATCTGCTGCGGCAAAACTTCAGAGATTGGTGGTGAACTGGAACCCGATCACCGCTGCATCATGGAAGGTTGTCGTGGCCCCGGGGCGCTGCAGGTACTGGAAATCAGGCTGGAAGGCCGTGGCACGGGCAACATGGATGCTGTAGAAAGCTTCCCACACGTTTTCATGGCTCTGTATGCCGTAGACGGCGCCCCACTGGTTGGGCAGATAGGGCAGACCGAGCGCAAGTGAGGATTCCTGCTGCAGGGCCACGGTGTGGCTCATTTCCATATACTGGAACATGATGCCTATCTGATCCAGCGGGCGACCCCAGGGGGTGCCGCTTTGCAGCAGGCCGATCCATTCATGATCGCGCATGGCCACCTGGCTGCCCTGTGTGTAATCAACACCCCCGATCACGATCAGGCCGTTCGCCAGGCCGTCCCCGCTGCGGTGGATCATCTGGTTGAACATGAGCCATGCCGCGTTCATCCCGGATTCATACCGGCGCGGCAGGCCCGTGGCCTGAAACGAATTGCCGTTTATGTCGGCATACAGGTTGGGATAACGGGAATTGTCGTACCAGTACCCGATCTTGTAATGCCCCAGCAGGTGGTGCCTGCCAAAGGAGGGGCTCCAGCCGATCTCCACCTGGGGGGAAAGCTTTCCCAGTCCGTCCTGCCCCAGTGCCCAGCCTGAAATGCCACCGTTATAGGCGTGGGGGCTGACGGCAAAGATACCCCCCATGATGTAAGTCCGCAGCGTGGGCCGCACCCGCAGGACCGCGCCAAGGTTGCCCGAAGGCCAGTCCCGTCCACCCGGCACGTATTTGGATGGGGCGGGATTGCCGCACACCGATACGTTCATGAACGAACAGGCCAGATAATCCTGATTGAAAAAACTGCCTGTGGGTATGACACCGACCGACAGGATGATGCGATCGCGCAGGAAACCCTTGTCAGCATACATGTCCACCAGATGGGCAACCACGTTACCGCGCGCACCGTATATTTCTTCAGGATTGGTGACCGAATCCCCCATGGCGTTGGACAGGCTGTTGCCGTGTCCGTTGATGACCAGCATATGGGTCCAGAAGGACGGAATTCCTACCAGGCGTTGCCAGTCTATGTCCAGCGCGCCCGCGACCTGACCGGCCAGCACGTTGGCGCGCTGCTTGCCGCCGGTAATATTGCCCATATATTCTTCATTAACGGTAACATTAAGGAAAATGCCCCGATTGGACAGCCATGGCTGTATGCCGCCCCAGTCCCCGAACAGATGGGGGGAGGCGGTCAGCATGGGCACAAGGGGGCCGATTGCCACCTGTCCGCTTTCGGTCATGGGAAAGGCCGTGGGTTCGTAATGGGTCGTAAAGGCGGTCTTGGCGGTTTCTGTCTGGGCCAATACTTCGGAAGTGAGCATGCAACCGGCGAACAGCATTCCCACCATAACGGCCAGCAGCCTGATAAGGGCGGGAAAGTTGTTCCATGTTATTGCAGACTTGTTCTCGTTCTTGGCGCATGTCGTGATGACACACATTGTCTGCTCTCCCCTCCCGGGCGGGTCTGGGCCACGGGTTCGGTTGTCGGGAACAGGATGTGTATCGATTTACAAATGAGAAAGATTTAATTCATGAATAACACAATTTGGTGAATAACTTAATCATCTTATATTTGAAATTATTTAAATATATATTTAAACTCATAAATAAGTTATTGTATAATTTAGAATGGTTTTATGCCGATGATGTGCGGTTGATCCCGCCGGAATCCCGACGACATGCCCTGCATCCCTAAAATACTGTTTAAAAATAACTTATCGCTATAAATAAAAGTTTTTGGGTGCCGCCTTTTTTCAAAAAGGTGGCGTCCTGTCGAAGCTTTCTGAAAAAACAGCTTCACCATAAACGTTCTTATGATTGCGGAACGTAGGCAGCATGACCGCCGTGTGATTTTGGTTGTTCCGGGCATGTTGCCGGAAATCCTGTCCAGAGGTCCCTGGTGTGCCTACAGGCGCGGCTGGCAACGCGTTCCGGGTTGGATATCTTCCATTGAACACGCTGCCTCATGGCTTAAGGAATATCCTGGATCCCGCAATCCTGCTGATATAAAACCAGCCGGTCGCGACATCATGAAACAGGCTGGTAAAATCCCTGATTATGCCAATGGTGTATCCCGACCTGACAGAACTAGTTGCGCATGGCCATACGCCCGATGCCCGGATCGTCCGTAAAGAAACCGTCCAGTCCCATATCCAGCATGCGACGGATTTCTGCGATCGAGCCTTCGGGGTTACGTGCATCATCTCCCCTGGCATCACGTAGTTGCGCGGGCAGGAAACGGTTTTCCGGCCGGAAGGTATAGGAATGGACCAGAAGCCCGGCACGGTGTGCGTCATCAATCAGTGTTGTCGGTTCACGCCAGGCCCCGGCCGCATCACGCGGTATGATGTCCGTATTGGATGGCCCGATCACATCGGCATATTCACGCACGCGCTTCAGGCCTTCTGCCGTCATGAAATCGCCAAAGGTCAGTGGATGGGCCGAACCCAGCGTGTCCGGCACCGACTGCGCACGCTCGCCCATCAGGAACATGAAGCGGGCCTGCGGGTTTATGGCCTGCACCCTGCCATGGAGCAGGCGCAGGTTCGTGGTCTCGAAGGACTGTACCTCAAGCGGGCAGGTGCGGGTATATTCATGCGCCGCGATCACATGCAGGAACGTTTCTTCGGGTGTATGGCCCAGCTTGTGGAAATGGGTGGAATTCTTGATCTCGGGTATCAGGCCGATCACACGCCCCCGGGCCGCGGCTTCGGCGGCGACAAAATCGATGACTTCCTCAAATGTCAGGATATCGAAATGCCCGTCATAACGGGTGTTGTGGGCACGCACCGTGGGCAGGCGTTCTTTCGCACGCAGGGTCTTGAGTTCGGCCAGCGTGAAATCGGTGGTGAACCAGCCGGTCTCCTCCGTGCCGTCAATGCTCAGGACGCGGCGGCGTGACGCGAATTCCGGATGTGCCGCCACGTCCGTCGTGGCGGTGATGTTGCTTTCGTGGCGGGCAACCAGCACGCCATCACGGGTGGGCACCAGATCAGGCTCGATATAGTCGGCCCCGTCCATGATGGCCCTGGCATAAGCCGCCAGCGTATGTTCGGGCCGCAGCGCGGACGCCCCCCGGTGCGCCATGAGCAGCGGTACCGGCGCGAGCGCGGGCGCGGCATGGGTATTGCGTGCCAGGAGCAGCCCCATGCCCATCATGGTGCCGGTCATGGCCTGTCTACGTGTCAACATGAACCTGCGTTCCTAGAAACTGGCGCCTACGGTCAGGAAGAACATGCGCGGTGCAATCGGATAGGCGGAGTACTGCCCGCTGGCATACGTGGTGCTGAGTGTAGACCAGCCACGGGTGCCGGTCAGGTTGGTGATATTGCCCTGTACCTTCAGGCCCTGCACATGTGGAATGCCACGAATGGTATACCCGGCGTTGATGCTGAACAGCGCATATGATTTTGCTGACAGGTCATTGGTATAGGTCGTATACCGCTTGCCGATCACATCCCCGATGAACTGGGCGTAGAAATTGCCCCAGTTGGTGGAGGCGACAAATTTTTCCGTCCAGTTGGGTATTCCGACAACATTTTTTCCTGCCGTCGGAACCAGTGTGGTGCCGCTCATGTAATTGTCGTTATAGACGGATTTGTTATAGGACAGGGCATTGTAGAATGAAAAATGCGGCCCGAACTGGGCGGTAAAGGAAAAGTCCATGCCATCGGTGGAAACCGAACCGACATTGGTCAGGACCGTGGCACTTCCCACAATCGAGGCGATGGTGGGCGTGGATGACACCGCCAGAAGGCGGTTTGAAAAGTGGACGTGATAATATTCGATCTGCCCGCTGATATTGGTAAGCGGACCGGCCTTGAGGCGGCGGTTGGTACGGAAACCGGTTTCGTAAGTCCACGCCGTTTCGGGTTTGCCTTCCTTCTTGAACAGTTCAAATGCCGCCTGGCTGGTCATGCCCCACGGGCTGGCATTGCCATATCCCGTATCCTGGAATGAACGCATGTTCTCCTGAATATTGGCAAACCACTGTTCATGCGGCGTAATGTTCCATAGGGCGCCAAAGGCGGGCAGGAACGGCCTGACCGTTGCGATCCGGCCGCCGGGAATGGTCCGCGCCGTAGCGGGAGAAAGCGACCCCGGCAGTCCGGCCACGGGCAGGGTGCCGTCCGTATAGACCAGTTCGGACTTGAAGCCTGCGTTCAGGTTGAAATTCCTGGTGATCTGCCAGCTGTCCTGAAGGTGGGTGGTCCAGGTATTGGTATAGAAATAATTGGTGTACTGGTGGATCAGGGGATTGGACTGGCGATCATAGGGTGTGGTCGGGTCGTTGATGTCAAATGCGTACCAGCGGCGCGCCTGTGTATTGTTGTTGCGCTCGTACCAGCCGCCCAGTTCAATATGATGATGCCCGACATCATAATGCAATGTGGACATGATGCCGCCGCGATTATCCCAGTATTCCGTCGTGCGCGTGGCCATGCCCGATCCGCCGAAGACATCGGACAGCTGGCTGGATGAATTGTTGGGAAAATAGGCACTGAACAATGTGGGCAGGCCGGCTGCCGAGATCGGCCCCGCCACCACGCCTTCACCCAGATCGTGATGATAATAGATCTGGTTGTCCCAGCGCAGGTGGGAATTGAATGTATGTGACCACTTTACATAGGCCAGAAAATCTTCACGCTGCGCGTCGGAATAATAATTGCGATAATTCAGGCCCGCGTTCTTGTAGGCGCTTGAATTGTAATAATTAACAGCCTGGTTGAGATTTGGGTAAAGGAAGGGCCGGACATACAGGCTTCCCCCTTCCGGCTCGACAACGCCATCCTCGTTGGGTTCGACCTTGTCCGACCAGTCAAAGAAAGCCGTAATCTTGTCCTTGGAACCCTGATGCACGAATTTGGCGTTGACCTGATTGCCCCCCTGATGCCCGGCAAAGTCCCATGCCCGCGCATCCTGACGCGCCCATGAGAAATAGGCGGAATTGCCATTGCCGAAATCCCCGGTATCCACGCGGGCAAAGGTGCGGAAGGTCGACCAGCTGCCGAATGTCTGGGATATCTGGCCCCCGGCCTTATGAAGCGGGTCCTGTGTGGTGAATTCAAGCGAGCCGCCAAGATTGCTGGTCGAGGCCGTGCCCAATGCGCCAGACCCGGTTGCAACCGAAGCGGAACCGATATTTTCACTCAGCGCCGCACGTTGGGGCGAAAGGCCATTATAGTTGCCATAGGACTGATCTCCCAGCGGGACGCCATCCAGGGTGAAGCCAAGCTGGTTCTGGTTGAAACCATGAATATAAAGCGATGAATTCTGTTCGTTATTACCCCATGGGTCAGCATTTTCAAACACGACGCCCGGCAGGATTTCAAGCGCCTTGAGCGGGTTTATGCCGGGAAGGAGGCGCTGCAACTGGGTGTGGTTGACACTCTGCTCCGAGCGCGAGCGCTTGGCCGTGGCCATGATCTGTTCCACATTGCCGGCAGACGCCTGGATGCCTTTATTAGCCGTTTTTACTGTCTGGGCGGATGTCCGGTCGGCTTTCCGGTCCTTTATGTAAGGCTGAATGGTCTGAGCATGTGCCGTGGAGAGAGCCAGCACAGAACTGAACAGGCCAAAAGCGATACGACTGTTACGCAGTAATTTCGGTACCACAGACATTTTCCTGCAATATAAAAGGCAGGTTTCCGTCTAAGTAATTATTGACTGAATTTCATGTGAACTTTTTATGACGAGGCAGCCCCGCCACACACAGTCAAAAACAAACTGATTGATTATGAATTTTTTATTTCAAATGGTCCTATCGGGAATTAAGTTTTCAAAGTTACTTGGGATGATTCCAGATCGACATGAATCGTTTCTGTATAAACGGATGCCCGATGGGCGCAGAGGGAACCACTGTGCCTGTGCCACCTGTGACGGCTTCCACATCATTCCGGGCATCTCGCATGCCTTCTTGCAAGACAAGATCGACGTCCGCCCCGCTCAGGCTTCATTTAATTCAGATGACCAATCCGAAAGGTTCATCCTGTGCCGGGGGAACAGGATCGCTCCTGAAATTATTTTGTAAGACCGTCGTGGTGACGACCGGGCATAAAATATCTTACGATATGAAATGAAGTAGATGGCATACGCCACCACGTAGGGCAGAAAAACATACATCAGGGATAATCATGGAAAAGCAGGTTCATTCAATTCTGGAGCAGGTAGACGGATTACTCCCTCTTCTACTGGGGTATGCAGGTCAGTTCCTCCTGGCCCTGATCGTTCTTTTCGTAGGCTGGAAACTGGTCAACGCCGTAACGCGGGCAACGGGCCGGATGATGGAGGCCAGTCATATAGAACCGACATTGCGCGGGTTTCTGCTGAGTGTGATCGGGCTGTTTCTCAAAGCCCTGCTGCTGATCAGTGTGGCATCCATGGTCGGCATTGCGACAACATCGTTTGTGGCCGTTCTGGGTGCTGCCGGTCTGGCGGTTGGCATGGCATTGCAGGGCAGTCTTGCCAACTTTGCAGGTGGCGTGCTGATCCTGCTGTTCCGTCCGTTCAAGGTAGGGGATTCGATTACGGCAGGCGGCAGTTCGGGAACGGTTACATCGATCGAAATGTTCCGCACCGTGCTGCTTGATGCCAATAATGAGATTATTTACGTCCCTAACGGAACATTATCGAACAACATTGTCATCAACAGTTCGGAATCAGACCGGCTTGCTGGCTCGGTCAGCCTGCTGATTGATTACCAGGACGACATGGACAAGGCACGCGCACTGCTGCTTGGCCTTACGGAAAATGACGCGCAGGTACTGAAAGTCCCCGCACCATCCGTTTCCTTTCTGCCAAAGCCTGCAAACATTCAGGTCACGCTGGGGTTCTGGTGTGCGCCCGGTGACGTATCTGCACTGGTCGCGAAATATTCCGAATCCTCAATCAAGGTACTTCAGAAGGAAGGCTATCGTCTTGGGGTAACGGCGCGGAGCGCTGCATGACCAAAGCAGGCTTCAGGGTCACGCCCTGAAGCCTGACGATACTGATGTAGCATGCAGGAGACAGCGTACCCCTGAAAGGAATAGGGGCAGGAACGTATCCATCACGTCAGGCAATGGTCACTTCGCGCTGTCTGTCTTTCATGAATATGCCCGATAGCGTTCTCCGCGCAATTACGATGCCGACACCCGTGACCCGGCGATGAGAATATCAACAAGGCGCTTCGCACTGGTCTCCCAACCGGGGCCAGCGGCGTAGTTCGAAACCCCCGCCAGGGCGCGGAGCAGGTCAACCGGTTCGATATCCGCGCTGATGTCGCCACTGGCAACGGCAGCAGCCACAAGCCCGTCAATCGCACCCTGCAGGACCGCGCCGGACTGGGCATAGAGCGTGCCCGTGCCGCCTGCCAGCCCGTTGAGGGCAGGGGCGATCACCAGCTTGGCGGCAATATAATCCACGAACAGCCGCATCCATGCCCGCAGCGCCTCCACGGGCGGATGCTGGGCTGCGAGGACTGGTGCCGCATCGGCAAGACGGTCGAGTTCAGCGCGATAGACGGCCTCGATCAGCGCATCACGATTGGGAAAGTGGCGATAAAGCGTGCCGATCCCCACACCTGCACGGCGGGCGACCTCATCCAGCGGAATATCGGTTTCCCCTGCCGTGAACGCAGCCTTGGCCACGTTCAGCAGGTTTGTCCTGTTGCGCTGTCCATCGCTGCGCGGTCGGCGGCGCGGCTTTTTTTCGTCGGTCACCGGTTTTCCTCTTGTTAAACGGAGCAATCCTCCGCATATATCAAGCGGAGCTACACTCCACATAACATCCCGCATGCCATTTCGGCAAAAAACGGATGCATCCTTTCAGGGAGTTTCCCTCATGACACAGACTTTTGGCGCAAGCTCGACAACGGAAGATGTCCTCTCCGGCGTATCGCTGCAGGGCAAACGCGTGCTTGTAACCGGCGTTTCTGCCGGTCTGGGCGTTGAAACCGCACGCGCCCTTGCTGCCCATGGTGCCCATGTGGTGGGTGCCGCGCGCAATCTGGAAAAAGCAGAGCATGCCACCACGCAGGTCCGCGCGGATGCGGCGCGTGGGGGCGGAAGCTTCGAACTGGTCGTTCTGGACCTTGCGGACCTCGGTAGTGTCCGCGCCTGCGCCGGTCAGTTGAACGCAGCCGGCCTGCCTTTCGATCTGGTGATCGCCAATGCGGGCGTGATGGCGACGCCATTCGGCCATACGAAGGACGGGTTCGAGACGCAGTTCGGCACCAACCATCTGGGGCACTTCGTCCTTGTCAACCGGATCGCGGGACTGATGCGCGCCGGTGCGCGGCTGGTCAACGTGTCCTCGGCCGGACACCGCTTTGCGGATGTTGACCTGAAGGACCCGAATTTCGAGCATACGCCGTACGATCCGTTCATCGCCTACGGCCGTTCCAAGACAGCCAACATCCTGTTTGCCGTGGCCTTTGACGCACGGCACCGTGCGCGCGGCGTGCGCGCAACAGCGGTGCATCCGGGCGGAATCCTGACCGAACTGACGCGTTACATGCCAGCAGGCGGCATTGAGGCGATGGTGGCGCGGATCAATGAACAGGCTGCGGCTGAGGGAAAACCACCATTCCAGTTCAAGACCATTCCGCAGGGCGCGGCCACGGCAGTCTGGGCAGGCGCAGTGGGGGCGACTGATGCGGTTGGTGGCCATTACTGCGAAGACTGCCACGTAAGCCCGGTCGTGCCCGATGACCAGCCGATCAGTCTGGTCAGCCCGGGCGTGCGGGCCTATGCGGTCGATCCCGCGCATGCCGAGGCGCTGTGGGCCAAAAGCGAGGAAATGGTCGGGGAGAGATTCTCCTGAAGGCATCCGTTTGAAGACTGTCTGAAAACAACTCCTTGATAAGGAATAATAAAAGCTTTTGGGTGCCACCTTTTTTTAAAAAGGCGGCGTTTTCCAAAGCTTTTTGAAAAAAGCTTCACCAAAAACTTCCTTATGATTGCCAGATGTTTTCTGGGCTAACGTTTCAAACAGTCTCTTACCGATATGTGTGACGTGGGTGCAGGGAGATGGAAGATTTCTCCCTGCGCTTTCGTGCGAGGATATTGAATGCGCCTTGTTGTTTTCGGCCTGCCCCTTCTGGTCGTGATCCTGAACTGGCTCTGGCCGTTGCCGCTTCCGCTGGGACTGAAGGGGATTGCTGCGGCACTGGTGGTCGTGGCCGCACTTTACCACTACTGGTCCCGGCTGTCCTCGGGTTCCATCTTTGCCCCGGAATTTCCCCGGCCTGTGGTCATCCTGTTCAACTGGGCGTTCGGGGCGATCGCGTTTCTCATGCTGTTCCAGATCGCGCTCGATATCGGTGCGCTGCTGGTTGCGCTGGTAACGTGGCAACCGGTGCGTATCCCGGTGGCCGCGCGGGCCGCCGTGGGTGGTCTTGCTGGGGTGCTTTCTGCAATCGGCGTTGCCAATGCGCTGCGTGTGCCGCCAGTCAGGGATGTGACCGTGACCATTCCCGGCCTGCCGCCAGCGTTTGACGGATATCGGCTGGTCCAGTTGACCGACATGCATATCAGTCGACTGTTCCCCGCCCGATGGACAAGGGCGGTTGTCGAGCGCACCAACGCGGCTGGTGCCGACATGATTGTCGTAACAGGCGATTTTATTGACGGTTCGGTGGCCATGCGTCGTGCTGACGTGGCGCCGCTTGCGGGACTGCATGCGCCGGATGGTGTTCTGGCAGTCCCGGGCAACCATGAATATTTCTTCGATTATGGTGACTGGATACACCACCTGTCGGAGCTGGGCTTTCACATGCTGCTGAACCGCCATGTGGTCATTACGAGGGGAGGGGCCAGACTGGTCATTGCAGGCGTTACCGACCGGTCAGCATCCGCGCATGGGCAGGCTGGTCCCGATCTGGCTGCGGCCCTTGCGGGGATTCCTGTCGGTGCCCCGGTCGTGCTGCTCGATCACCAGCCCGGTGATGCGCGCGCTGCTGCGTCGCAGGGTGTCGTCCTGCAACTGTCGGGGCATACGCATGGCGGGATGATTGTTGGCCTCGACCGTCTCGTCGCGCGCGGCAACAGCGGGTTTGTCTCCGGACGCTACGATGTGGGCGGCATGGTGCTTTATGTCAGCAATGGCACCGGGCTGTGGCCGGGCTTCGCGCTCCGGCTGGGCAGGCCATCCGAGATCACCCGTTTCACTCTGCGTGCAGGATGAGGGGAGGAACTTTATCCTGTGCTTGAAAATTTCAATATTCCAATGCGATTTCCTGTATCGTTCGGGTGATGGATCCTGTCCGTCCGGTCCTGCAGGGTGCTGCCTCTTTTTACGCAGTGAACACGTATGCGCGTAATATGATCGGCGGGACCAGAACTGCCGCGCTGAGGAAAAGGCGCAATGATATGGTTTTGAACGCCGTATCCAACGAGATGAACTCCCATCAGGGTAAGAAAGAAACCGGTTGGCGCGATGGAAAACGATAATGAACTGGCCTGAACAGCTCGGCCTTACAACTCCATTGGTACAGGCACCGATGGCCGGTGTCTCCACTCCGGCCCTTGCTGCTGCTGTTTCTCAGGCCGGGGCGCTTGGTTCAATCGGAGTAGGGGCTGCTGGTGTTTCAGTCGCGCATAAAATGATCTGCCAGATACGCCAGCAGACGGCAGCCCCCTTCAACGTCAATCTGTTCGCGCATAAGGCACCGGAAATCGACCCGGCCCGTGACAGGGCCTGGCTGGCATGGCTGAAACCGCTGTTTGCCGCGTTCAATGCAGTTCCGCCAGCCAGCCTGCATCCCATATACCGAAGCTTCAATGATGATCCAGACATGCTCGACATGCTTGTGCACATGAAGCCACCGGTCATCAGTTTCCATTTCGGACTGCCTTTGCCTGAGAAGATCCTGACCCTGAAGGCGACAGGTGCCGTCTTGCTGGCAACGGTCACCAGCCTGGAGGAAGCCCGCGCTGCCGAGACCGCAGGGATGGATGCGATTGTGGCGCAAGGGATCGAGGCGGGCGGCCATCGTGGCATTTTCGATCCGACGGGTCACGACGATGCCCTGGGAACATTGGCCCTAACCCGCCTTCTTGTGCGCAAATGCCGCATTCCGGTGATTGCCGCAGGCGGTATCATGGATGGAGCGGGTATAGCGGCTGCACTTGCCTTGGGCGCGGTCGCGGCACAGATGGGCACGGCCTTCATTCTCTGTCCGGAGACAGGCGCGGATGAAGATTACCGGAAGGCTCTGCCGGGACCGGCCGCGTTTCATACACGCATGACCGATCTTATTTCAGGACGGCCTGCGCGCTGTCTTCAAAACCGGTTTACGGGCCTGAGTGACAGTGTCGGCATTCCACAGGTTCCCGATTACCCCATTGCCTATGATGCAGGGAAAGCACTCAACAAAACCGCCAGAAACTGTGGTGAAAGTGGTTTTGGTGCTTATTGGGCCGGACAGGGCGCCCCACTGGCCCGGGCTATGCCGGTGGGTCAGCTCATGGACAAACTGAAGGAAGAACTGCACAGGGCACGTTATTTAAAGACATAATCGCCAACCTGCCCGGCGTTGCCAACTTCAAGGATGTCGCACCGCTGCCAGGTATGCTGGGCTGGGCCTTCTGCAACGCAGATATGCACGGTTGCAAAACGTGCTGCCGAACCGTCCTTGGTTTTACGATGCCAGTTGATCCCGCGCCATGCAGCAGTTTTCAGTAACTGATGGACAGAAACAGGCCGCTGCCTCGGTGCCAGTTACATGCGGGACAGACCGCTTTTTCTGATCGAAAAGACCAGTTCCACGTCGACTGAACAGACTTTCCAATAACGTGGTATCTCGAACAGCCCGACCCTGTGACCGATAGCCCAATCGAGAAGGTCAGGGAGAACAGAGAAAGCGGGTTTCGCCCTCATGACGAACACAGGAAGCATCATGCTAAATTCTGAAAAGCGGACGTAAGTGTCTGTATCTGCCAATCTGAAAAAAGCTGAAGAGCGCCGCGCGTGAGGGTGGTAACGATAAGAGCCGGGCGGCCCAGATACCTGCACCGGCTCTATCTTACTCCTAACCCTCCCCGAACGCCGATTTCTCGCTGTCGAGCACCGCCATCTGTTTCGGATCGTATCGTTCCCCGGCCGCAGCCCCTTTGGGAACAGCCATCTCGATGGCAGCCAGATCGCAGGGCGTCAGCGCAAGATCAAGCGCACCCAGCGCCTCGGAAAGCCGATCGCGCCGGCGGGCTCCTACAAGTGGTACGATGTCGTCACCCTGTGCCGCCACCCAGGCAATTGCCAACTGGGCCACGCTTGCGCCCTTGGTGGCTGCGATTTCGCGCAATGTCTCCACAAGGGCCAGATTACGCTCGACATTGCCTTCCTGAAAGCGAGGACTACGAACCCGAAAGTCTCCCGGCCCCGTCGCTCCTTGCCAGTGCCCGCTGATCAGACCACGCGCGAGCACGCCGTAGGCTGTTATGCCGATGCCGAGTTCACGACAGACAGGAAGAATTTTGTCCTCGATGCCACGCGAAATCAGCGAATATTCAATTTGAAGGTCGCTGATCGGATGGACGGAAGCCGCGCGCCGAATGGTTTCCGGGCCAACTTCGGAAAGGCCGATGTGCCGGACATAACCAGCCTGAACCATCTCGGCGATGGCGCCAATCGTCTCTTCAACAGGCACTGCCGGGTCCAGCCGTGCAGGGCGGTAGATGTCGACATGATCAAGCCCGAGCCGTTGCAGGGTATAGGCCAGGAAGTTCTTCATGGCAGCAGGCCGCGCGTCGTAGGAACCCCAGTTGCCACCCGGGTCGCGCATCGCACCAAACTTGACGCTGACGAGGAATCTGTCGCGAGGAATATCCTTGATCGCCTCACCAATCAGCATCTCGTTATGGCCCATGCCATAGAAATCGCCGGTGTCGAGAAGCGTGATCCCGGCGTCCAGCGCGGCATGGATGGTAGCGATGCTTTCTTTCCGATCAGTTGGACCATACATGCCGGACATGCTCATGCACCCAAGACCGATTTCGTATACCTGAGGGCCGCTCTTACCAAGTTGCCGCAATTTCATACTTAAGAAAAATCCCTATTTCTTGAAGCAGAACCCTACCACACAGGCTATCTTTCGATAACCTCTCTTCCGTGCAGCTTTTCGTCCCTTTGGAACGGAAAGAATTGCCCGTTTGATGGAATAAGCGGACAGGCGATAGTCGCTTTCATGTCGGTCATAAGGTAAAGTCGTTGAGGCCTCCAGAAAGCGGTCATACCTTCGCGCATAAATATGCGCTATATTCTGTCTACCATTATACAGAAGCAATACTATGGTTCGCGTGCATTCCGGCACTCCATCACGTCGGTCCACAAATGTGACGCTACCCGCTCAGCTGCCCGAAGAAGCCAAGTCGTTAGATCTCAACATATCGCAGGCCTGCGAGTCGATCCGTGCTCAGCAATGGCTGGCAGACAATCGCGCTTCCCTTGAAGCCTCACGGCAGTATATTGAAGAGAATGGGCTTCCCCTGGCGGACTATCAAAACTTCTAAATGGCCCGCTTCGATGTGTATCGTCTGGCCGGACGGGGAGACGCACGTTTCGTTCTAGATGTGCAGGCAGATCTTCCGGACGCCCTGGGTACCCGTGTCGTTGTTCCGCTGCTGCCGCAGGGAACCGCACCAAAGCTTGCAACAGAGGCTGAACCCGGTATTTATGGTTGACGACTGTCCCTTCGTCATGATGACGCAGTTCCTGACCGTGACCTGAAGAAGATCATTGCTTCATTGTCGCTTTGTCAGGACGAAATTACTCAAGCACTTGATCTGCTTCTCACAAGTTTCTGAAACGCGATGGTGATCGGTTTACACCCTCATGTCAGTCATAAAAAGAGCCGTTCAATATTCCGGAAAGTGGACGGTCGGCAATAGTTCTCGTTATCCGCCGATATCCTCATCCAGACTTCTGATTGCTGCATCTGCAACTGATCAGGAGAAAGTATCATGAAGAAGGAAACACGTTTTTCATCACCTGCGCTGAAGGCGTCCGTGCCCTGGAATGTAGGAAAAATGGTTGGCGCCAAGCGGGCGCTCAAAGAAACGCACGTCTGGGCTATTCACAACGAAACATCATTGAACGGTTCTTCGCCAGACTGAAGCAGTTCAGAGGCATTGCAACACGCTACGACAAGCTGAAATCAACCTTCATCGCAGCAGTGCAGTTCGTTTCCGCCATCATAGGGATTAACTGACGACACGTCCTAACGGCCTGGCTGATGGAGAGCATAATCTCCAAGACCGAACAGTTTGAACTTTACATCATGATAATAGGCTTTTTCATCATAATGCGGGACATCAAGGTTAAGGGTTTCTGCGTTCAGGCGGCCTAAAGCAGCCGCCATGCCATAGCTGGCGCGGATATAATTGCTTTGACTACGAACCAGGGCAACCTGGGCTATCAGTGCAGTCTGCTGTTGCTGCAATGCTGCCAGGGTCGTGCCGGTACCCACCATTGCCTGACGTTCAACACCACGGACGGCAATAACGCTGGTCTCCACCGCTGAGCGTGTACTTTCGATTTCCTGCCGATAAGCCTGCATACGGTTCCAGAACGTAATGGTCTGTTGTGTAACAGCACGGTTCTGCACGTCAACGGCACGCTGTGCCGCCTCCCATTGCTGACGTGCCTGCCGGACAGCGGCATATTCTGCTCCACCCTGATATAACGGAAGGGACGCACTGAGCATGACGAATTTATTGTCCAGCTCCGATCGACCATCGCTTTGATTAACGCTGTGATCATATCCGGCATTGACCGAGATCTTCGGCAGTAGTGCGGCCATGGCAACAGAAACGGAATTTTTTGCAGCAAGTGCTGAAGACGTCGCAAACAGGATATTCGGGTTATTTTGCTTTGCTATGACAACGGCATCTTTTTCATTTTTGACATCTACCTTGTAGGGGGAGGGCATAATGGGATGATCTGGCGCAATATCTCCCACCACCTGCATATAACGGGCTTTTGCGTTCTCGGCGGCGGCTTCTGCGTCCTGACGTGTCGCATGGGCTATAGAAAGTGCCGTATCAGCCTGCGCTGTATCCGTTCGTGTCACATCTCCAGCCCCAAATCGGCTGCGCGTTGCATCTGACTGTGCCTGTAACACTTTTTCATTATTGATGGAGAGTTCGAGAATTTTCTGGGTTTCAATCAAACCAACATAAGCACTGATGACGTCTTCCATCACCTGCTGTTCCGTTGCGACCAGACGGGCCCGTTCCGCGTGGACGTTATTGATGGCCTTATGTGTCGAGGCTATGGTTGCCCCCCCACGAAAAAGGGGCTGCGTGATCATAACGCCTGCATCATAACCAGGAACATCGTAGTTACGCGCAAACGCACTGTTGGCCCCCTGTGCCGCCATAAGAAACTCGCCAGAGTAGTATGATGCATTGGCGCCTACCTGCACGTTGGGCCGCCATCCCGATAGTGCAGTGGGAACCCCTTCGTCCACGCTGCGCAGCATGGCGCGTTCCTCACGCAGGACGGGATTATCGATATAGGCGCGAGCCAGGGCCTGTTCCAGCGTAACCGTTGCGGATCGGGTTTCGGGGTCAACGGCTACGTCTGTGACAGCGGGGGGCACAATACCCGATGTATGACTTGACGGCGATCGCGCATAGGCCACGTTACTCGTGAAGCCGACCGCAATGCCAAACGGAACAGAAGCCAGAGCACAATACAGAATACGCATCATTATATTTCTTTTTACAGTTACGTTTGTGAGTATTTTTATGATAAAAATTTACAATTACTCGAAAATTCTTTTTATCCATGATTTCAGTGTAGATATATTCTTTATCTCCACTTCAGCGTTATACCTTCCAGTAAACATCTTTATTATTATTTTCTTTCGTATCTCCTTATCTTCTACAAATTCAACAGCGCATGTGTTTTCGTCAACAATTCTGTTAATTTTTATTGTCGTAATGATTTCGTTGTTATCAATTGAAAGTATTGATTCTGATATATACTTTTCATCAAATCGTCCAGGGAAATGCAATAACGCCCCACGTAGTGACAGATCCATAAGTGTGACTTTTTCTATTTTTCCCTGATTATCCAGTATGGCTTCCTCGCCCATGGGAAAACGTTCGTCACGCCGACGTTTTGGCAGTTCAATACAGACAACACAGACGGCTACAAGAAGGAAAATATTCAGGAACGACCAGACAATGGCTGAATCATAACCTGCTGATGACTGTAACGGATCATATGCGGAAAGATGCCGCATCATACCAGTAACAATCAAGACCAGTATCAGGACAAAAGGCCGCATAAACCCCCAGTGTATGGTAATGCCGTCACGCGCGACGCCTTTGTCCGTCACCTTGAATGGATGCCCCCACGGCTTTATGAGTCCTGTCATTACGCTAATGATCACGGATGGTGCCGAAACGATTCCCGCGACATCAGAAAGTATAGGCACATTGCCACGTTTTGTATAAATATAATTGAATACTATATTCAAAACGGCATATGGTCCCAGGTTAGTCCACAGTTTTTCGATGGGACAGTCAATTACGGTCACGCCTGTCCACCAGAAAACACCGGGCGCAAGAAGCGTCAGCATCTTGAAGGGATATATAACCGCCCAGACAATAACACCATCGGCCATTGATATGCGATTGGCCCACCCTATTTTTGCCGGCCCAAAACTATTCCATCGGGTGTAAATCTGCTGGATGGCACCCAGGCACCAGCGGCAGCGCTGGGTTATGTATTCCGCCAGCCCTTCTGGTGCCAGACCCATGCTCAATTGTTCATTCAGCAGGACGGTCCTATATCCATGCTCATACATAAGGAAGCTCGTCAGCATATCTTCCGTTACGGTCGCCGTGGCAAGGCCACCACATTTTTCCAATGCATCAGCCCGGAAAACAGCAGATGTTCCACAACAGAATGCGGCATTCCATGCATCTTTGGATTCAAGGATGGAATTAAAAAAAACACGCTGTTCGTCAGGCCAGCTTGTATGGCATAAAAGATTGATCTGTATGGGATCAGGATTGAAAAAGTGCTGCGGTGTCTGCACAATTCCAATATCCTCTTCCTCAAATATTGGAAGAACTCTCTGCAATATATTGTTTTTTACAGTAAAGTCCGCATCCAGCAGCAGAATGAAATCAGGCTTTCGCCCGGTAGAGCGTGCAATTTTTACGCCATTATTGACGTTCCCTGCTTTTGCATGCTTGCCTTTGATGCGAAAGGTGTAATGGGCGCCATTTTCTTCCGCAAGTTTCTTCACCCATTCCCGGTTTCCATCATCAAGAACCCACACCCGCAAATCTGGATGGATGATGGATGAAGCGGAAACAATACTACGCTCCAGAATGTCATATGATTCATTATATGTTGCTATGAACACATCAGTTGGTGCATGTTGTAAAGGTGATAACAGGCCACGGTCTGCCTGCTCGCTGCGATTAATGGTTCGGCTCAGGACGACAACACCCAGAAAACCGGAACACATGGCCGTAAATTCAAAAAACACGAAGAAATATACCCATCCTTGGGCAATCCACGAATCATAGTGCGGCATTGCACTATGAATGCGCCAATACAGATATTGTATGCCAATCAAAACTGTAATCATGGCAAATATAAATCTGAAATATTTATTGTAAATTATGCGATCTACATTGCCATAATGTATGACAAGAAAACAGGCACATAAAAGAAGGAACCAGAAAGCCATAAATCGTTACCAAAGCCAGGTCAGAAACCGCTTGATTATGGAATTATCCGTAGTAGGCAGTACGACATGCGCTGTCCGGCCAATCATGTTGGCAGCATCCGATTGTGGCACATGAATCGCTATGCTGATCAGCCCATTCCGCCCACTGGCGGATGTGGTCGGGAAACTGGCGTACTGGTTGCTGGCACTCAGGATGTTGTCGCCAATGACGGATACGACACGTCCCGTATATTCTTTCTTGCCGCCTTCAATGCGGAAGCGGGCGACCCCGCCTTCACGAATGGCGTCAATCCGGTTCTGGGGTACAATCGCCAGAACGAACAGGGACTGGTCATCAACAATCTGAAACAGGCTTTCCGCCTGGAAAACCCTGCCGTCACCCAGATGCCGGATATTCCAGATCATGCCCGCCGTAGGGGCCTGCAGCACGGTATCGCTGAGTTGCGCATCCTCTACACGGGCTTCAGCGACTTCCTGCTCCAAACCATGTTTCTGGGCGGTCAGGCTGGCGATCTGACGGGTGATATCTGCGATACGCAGATGTACTTCATCAGCGCGTTGGGCGGAATAGGGCGTGTCATTTGAACCGCTGTCAAGCTGGAACCCGTTTTCAGCCGCCGTGGCCTTTACCGCCAGATAATTGATACGTTCATTACTGGCGCTGACACCATGACTGGATGTGGAAAGCTGGGTACGGTATTTGTCCAGATAGGCACCAGACAGCCACCCTTCCTGGGCCAGTTGCTGCTGGCGCTGCAGATCACGCGATGCCAGCGCCCGTTTGGCGGCCTGCTGCCCTTCTTCCGCACGCGCCTGTTCGACTTCGCTGCGAATATATTCGGCCTCAAGCTTGTTGTAATCTTCCCCACGCTTGCGAAGGCGATCGTACATCGTGGTCAGTTCTTGATTTTCAGCCTGATAGGCCTGCAGATCCGTTTCAACCTGCGCAAGCTGCTGCTGCAGGTGCAGAAAGGTCATGTGTTCAGCCCGGTCATTGATAATCCGGCCGAGCACCATCTTTTCTTTTACATGGGTGCCAACAGATGGAATGGCGACTTCAAGCCGACCTGAAATTGGCGCGCGTACGTCAGTCGTATATGCGGACACAACCGCATCCGACGAAATAATCAGTTGCTGGTGCGAAAGCAGCCCCAGCGCGGTTGCGAATACAATTATGCCTGCGCCCCCGAACTTGAGCATGCGCAGGCATTTGACCTGGTTGTTCTTATAATATTCCTGAGCCTGCTGCAGCCTGGCACGCAGGCCATCTGGTTGTTCAGGAGGAATATCCGTTATTTCAGTCATCGTACATTTTGCCGCAGATCGGGATTGTGACGTTCGTCCCATGCAACATGGGCCAGCATTTTCAAGGAAGCAGAGTAATAATCATCATATGGGGTAATATCAGGCAGACCCGCAGGCAGGGCACCAACACCTTCCAGGCCAGTGCAGGTAGCGACAGCCATATATCCGCCAGGTGTCGCACCATTATCCCGTTCGCCTGTATCCAGATCGATCCATGCGGGAATATTATGTTCAGGCCATGCGTTCCAGAAACGATGGTAAATACCCGCGGTATCCTCGTCCCATATGTCCCCCCACCATGAATGAAGGGGCACCCGGATTGCATCGAACGAAAAACGTGGTGGCCACCCGGGGGCGGGAATCATGTCCAGGGACCTGTTGTCAATCTGCAACCAGTCCGGAGGCAGCTTCCACATGCCGAACCTGGCAAGCTGCATCAGTTCCGCCCCGTCCCGGATGAGAGCATCCCATAAGGGGGAGGGGCAAACCTGTCCCCCGGCAACCAGGGCGGGAAAAATATAATAGGACAGATTGATCGTGTGTGTATCGCCCGTCTCAAACCCGATATCGGCCGGACGCAGTATCTTCTTGTCGCCGACCTGCGCAACAAGCTGCTTCAGCACATCAGCATAAATGGCGGCCGACCTGTCGCGCAGATGGGAATCATTCCAGCGCATGGCGCCCCGCGCCAGTGCCAGCGCCATGAGCAGTTCACCATCCGTCGCGCACAGTTTCTGCGCGACATGATCCGTCGCATCCGGCACATAACGCCATGAATGCAGGGCATCTTTGGGACGGCTCAACCACTGATCAGTCCATTTCAGAATAAGATCAAAGGTTTCACGGTCGTTGAAATGCTGCGCACATAATAGTCCGTACCCCTGGCCTTCGCTATGTGAGATATTTTTATTACCAGTGTCACAGATACGGCCTTCCGATAACAGGAAGCGTTTCTTGTATTCCCCCCAGTTCCCGATGGCATATTCCTGTGCGCTTGCACCGGTCATCTTTGCCATTAATGAAAAAATAGCAGTACAGGCTGATAAAGCGGACAGTTTTCGCCGTGATATTGCTAATTCAAACAGGGTTTACGGTCCTAAATGGAATGTACACGATATTGTTCCCAGATATAATGTATGGCGAAAATATGTCAACATGATATATCTTATTTTACTAAATCGGTATAATATATTGATTTATAAAGATATTTTCTGATCTATAGAATAGCGTCTTCCTGAAATATCATGTCGATATAGTAACTTATTAATGATCCGAATTCTGGCAGATATATATTACAACCGGAACGAGTATAGAGACTTCATTACCCGTAACGGTACAGTTGCGCGGACATGACTCATGTCCCAGGCTCAGAAATTATTCTTTGAGATAGAAGATGAAACTTGCTGCCATCTGGATGGCAGACATGAATGTATGGGCGCACCGGTCATATCTGGTCGCAATACGTCGCCAGTCTTTCAGCTTTACGAACATGTTCTCGATAAGGTGGCACTTTTTATACAGATGCCAGTTGTAAGGTGGTTTTGATTTCCGGTTTTTCTTTGGAGAAACACAAGCTGTAATATTGCATTTTACAAGCAGTAACCGGATCCGGTTGCTGTCATAACCCCGGTCACCGATGACTTCTTCTGTCCCGTCGGGAAGATCTGCAAGCAGCACATCAGCCCCTTTGAAGTCACGGACCTGTCCAGCAGTCAGATGCAGGCGGACAGGTCGGCCCTGCCCATCACACACGGCATGCAGCCTTGAGTTCGATCCGCCTTTTGCGCGTCCGATATGGCGGGGAAAAGCCCCTTTTTTGAGCAGGGCCACAAAGGCAATGGCAGATAACGAGCGAACCCTGCGGCACGAGATGTAGCGGCACGATGCGGGGGATGACTGGCCAGCCTTCGATGATCTTCCCGCCGTGATCCGCAACCGGGTTGCAACACATGCCTATGGTGCCTGGTCGGTCAATGTCATGATGCTGTGGCAGCATTACAAACGGCTCCATGGGCGCACGATGCGCGCCGAGCGGGCGTTGATCCGGTATCTTGATTATTGCGAGCGGCTGGAGCGGGAAGCGTTTGCCTCGCGCTACAGCGAAGACTACGGCGTGCCCGTGCCGAGATGACACTGGCATCCGAATGCCACCATTCTGGCTTTTCAGCTCCCTGTAGCAGTCTGTCGGGCTATCTGGCCTGAACGGACCTGCCGCTTTCGTTGCCAGATCATGATGCCCGTTACCACCAGCATGCACACGGCCAGACCCGACAGGCATATGAGGATACGGCCGCCAGTCCCGGCTATCCTGCCGCTATGCCATGGCAACTGCATCTGCATGACCAGATTGCCCGCAGCCCCCTGGCCGGGCATGTCACCTGCCGTGATCTGACCGGTTTTCAGATCCACGGTAACCATGGGACTTCCCAGCCCGGAAGGTTCTGTTCCCTGATTGCTGAAAAGGTAGAACATGGCAGTCCCGCCATCCGGGTCCAGCAGCACTGCGGCCGGTCTCTCGCCGCTGCCATGAGCCTGCACGAAACCTGCGGCGAGGCCCTCCGCCTGATCAATCGTAACCGGTTGGACCGGGAGCCGTGTGTCCACCATGGGCGGCGCGGTAGGCAGGATGGTCCGGATGACGGGATTGAACACCTCATCCTCAAGCGCCAGCGCCACCCCGCTTATCGCAATGCCCAGCAGGACAACCCATAGCCACAGCGAGACGGCCCGATGCAGGTCAAACGTGATCCGTATGGAAGAACGCCGCAGGCCGATCGCCCATGTCTTACGCCATTGCCGCCAGAATGCCTGCCGCCATGCAGGCTGGTGCAACGGAAACGTCAGGAGAAGGCCGACCACACAGTCAATCGACCACAGCATGGCCGAGATACCCATGACCCACATGCCCGCCTGGCCCAGATCAAGGGAATAATGAACACGGTACACAAAGGACATCAGCGCACGACGGTTGAAACAGCACCCTTCTGTCGGCCGCAGTCCCAGGATGCGTCCCGTAGCGGGATCGAGAAAGATTTCGCTTTCAACCGGATCTTTCCTGCCCACGACCGTTTCGGACGAATAAACCTCGATCGCACGCCCCGCAGGAGGGCGGTAGAGCAGGGCGGTCACCTGCGTTTCGGGGCGCTGCAGCTTCAGCTGCGCCAGCAATGCTGAAACCGGCAGCGAATGGGCAGGGGCAGGGGCATCAAACAGGTCGGGATTGAGGGCCGCGTCAATTTCCGTGCGGAACACGCTGATGCTTCCCGTAAGCCCTGCAATGAACAGCACGCCCGACAGCAGCAGCCCCGTATATCGGTGCAGGCGCACAAGGGCCGGACGAACGGTTTTCAGGGTCAGGACAGCCATCATGCATGCCTTGGCACGCCCATCAGGGCAGGGCAACAAAAGAAAATAAGACGCGTTCGCATATTTGCCCGTCCGGTTTCCCAAACGCCCTGCCGAGGAATGGCATGTCTGACAATCCGGAATGTATCGAAACATCACAGTGCCGTTTTATTATTGATAATGATTATTATGTTCATATAAGGAAGCGCGTGCGCCGTCCGGGCGCTGACGCACGCTGTCAAGGAACCTTCAGGCCGTGGCCTCGACCGATCACCTTCTGAAAACCTATCTGGCAAACCGGTCGCGTTTCGTGTCCTTCGCCGTATCGATGGTCGGTTGCGCGGCACAGGCCGAGGATATCGTGCAGGACGCGTTTGTTCAGGTCGCATCCGTCAGGCGGCAGGGGGGCGTGTTCAACCCTGTTGCGTATCTGACCGCGATCATACGCAATCTGGCGCTTGACCATCTGCGGGCCGCGCACCGGCAGATCCCGACCGAGATCGATCATACCCTGCTGGCTGATACAGGTGCAGGGTCCATATCGCCCGAAGCCCATTGCCGCCATCGGCAGGAACTGCATACCGTGGCAAATGCCCTGGCCAGCCTGCCGCCACGCACCCGCCGCGCGTTCGAGATGTATCGCATCGGTGGCTACACATTGCAGGAAATCGCGACCGTTCTGGGTGTTTCCACCACGCGCGTGCACAAGATGATCCAGATCGCGCTGGTGGCCTGTGCCGCGGCCCTGCCAGACATGGAGCCATAAAATTTTTCCCCTGGCGTTAAAAAACAGGCACCTGCGCCGTCCCTGTTGCTGGCAGCACGTTCAACGCCACTGGCGCGGAACGAAGGGGAGCGAACACGGATGAGCACACAGCCAACACAGGGCGCCGAACGTGCCATGCTGGAAGCCGCCACCTGGAAAATCCGCCTCAATGAGGCACCGGATGATGAAACGGTAAGGGCGGAATGGGCCGCATGGCACGCGCAGGACCCCGACCATGAGCGGGCATGGCGCCGGATGGAACGCGCCTGGACCCTTACGGGCCAGATGGTTCCCGTAACGCCCCCGCATGACCGGCCCGCAACACCCCGGCGACCGGCGGCTGGCAGAATGGCGCGGGCACGCCCGTTGCGGATTGCGGCGGCCTGCATGCTGCCGGTGGCGGCAAGCCTGCTGGCCTTCGCCACGCCGGACCTCATGTTCCGCCTGCACGCCGATTATTACACGAAAACGGGCGAAACCCGCACGGTCAGCCTGTCGGATGGAACGGCGGTGACCCTGGCCGGTCATTCCGCCATCGCCGTGCATTATTCGGGTGGGGAACGGGGGATTACGCTGCTGGCCGGCGAGGCGTTTTTCAATGTCGTGCATGACGGAAAACGTGGCTTTGCCGTCAGGGCAGGGAATGTGACGACGCGCGATATCGGCACCGCCTTTGACGTGCAGATGGCCGGCCCCCATGTCACTGTTGCCGTGCGCGAGGGGATCGTGAGCGTATCCCGCCAGTCCGACCCCGCCCTGCGCCTGACCGCCGGCCAGACATGGGCAGTCGACCAGCACACGGGGCAGGCCCATCGCGGCACGATCGACCCGGAGGATGTCGGTTCATGGCGTTCGGGGCAGATGGTGCTGAACGACGTACGGTTTTCTGACGCGGTCGCGGTGCTGGGCCGCTACTATCCGGGCACCATCGTGACCCATGGTCTTGAGCACGACACCATCCCGGTAGGGGGCGTGTATGACCTGCATCATCCCAAGGAAGCATTGGAAGCTCTGTGCGCGCTGCATGGGGGCAGGCTTGTCACACTCCCGGCGGGCCTCACCCTGGTGCTGGCGGACCACAAAGCCCACTGATGGGCGCACAACAGGCAATCAGGCCACGCACAACCACCGCCGCAGCACTTTTTTCAGGGGACCGCTAAAAAAAGTTTCATCCACACGTTAAAAATAAATCGTCTCAACGGACATGGATATACGCGAATGCAATTCGTTTGCATTTCATGCCAACCGTCCGCCCGTGAGACCTGACCATGCCGTGTGTTCTTCTGCCGTGCCGCCGCAATCGCATCCGGCCCTCCCGATCCAGCCTGCTTACGGGCACGTCCGCCCTGCTGTTCGTCATGTGTGCCGCCACGGGCCATCATGCTGCAGCCGCACCGGTTGAGGGCAGCGTGGCCACCACGCCATCACCGGCACAGCCCTTCAGCATTCCCGCCCAGCCGCTGGGCCGCGCCCTTGCCGCCCTTGGCGCGCAGACCGGCCTACAGATCGCGTTCGACAGCGCCACGATAGCGGGCGCACGCTCAGGGGCGGTGAGCGGGCAGATGACTGCGGAACAGGCGCTTGCCAGCCTTCTGGCGGGCACGGGCATCAGTTACCACAGAACCGGGGCGCATTCCGTCTCGCTTATCCGCGCGCCTGCCGCTATCACCCTTGATCCGGTGCGGGTGGAAGGGCAGGGGAACGGGGGCGGCAGAAAAGGCTGGAAAGAGGAGCAGATCGCCGTCTACGCCACATCGGGGCGGACCGGGCTTGTACCCAAGAATTCGAGTGCCGCCACCAAAACCGACACGCCCCTGATCGAAACCCCGGAATCCGTATCCGTCGTAACCCGCGCGCAGCTGGATCAGCAGAATGCCCGCACCATAGCCGAGGCCCTGCGGTATAATGCGGGCGTGTCGGGCGATGTGGCGTCGGGCTACACCACGCGGTTCGACATGGTTGAAATCCGCGGCTTTCAGGGGGCCGCGGGCGCGGATGAGTTTGTTGACAACCTGCGCCTGTTCAACGGCGCCTATTACGCAACCCAGCAGATCGACCCTTACCTGCTCGACCGGATCGACATCCTCAAGGGGCCACCATCGGTCCTGTACGGGCAGTCCAATCCCGGGGGCGCCATCGTGCTGACCACGAAACAGCCGACGGCCACGCCCGTCCACTCCATCTCGGTCGAGGGCGGAACATACGGTTACGTGCGCGGCACCGCTGATTTTGGCGGCCGGATCGACCGTGATGGCAAGTGGCTGTACCGCGTGGCTGCAACCGCCACCACGTCCGGCACGCAGGACGAGCATACCCGTAACGAACGCTTCGGCGTCCTGCCATCGCTGACATGGACCCCCAATGACCGCCTGACCATGACGCTGTCCGCCTTCTGGCAGCGTGACCCGCGTGGCGGCAATTTTGATACCGCGCCGCTGGAAGGCACCATCCTGCCCAACCCGAATGGCAAGATTTCGGACCATTTCTACCCCGGCGACCCCAATTTCGAGACCTACAAGCGCACCCAGACGGCGGTGAACTACCGCCTGAGCTACCAGATTGCGCCCAACTGGACGTTCAAGTCATTTGCCCGTTACGCGAATGTGGGGGCGTTTTTCCAGCAGGTGTCCTCGGGCGGGATGCTTGATGATGACAACCGTACGCTGGAACGCGCCGCCTACGGGTCGGAGGAACATTTCGACACGATCACGGTGGAAGAACAGATCCTTGGCCATTTCCGCACCGGGCCGGTCAGACACAACGTGATCATTGGCGGCAACTGGCAGAATATCCGTGATTCCGCCAACCTGTATTACGGCGATGCCCCATCACTGGATGTCTTTTCCCCCACGTACGGGCAGAGCATCGGCAAGCTGGACCTGTATGAAGCCCAGAGCATCACCACCAACCAGGAAGGCATATATGCCGAGGACCAGATGACATGGGGCAGGCTGCATGTGCAGGGCGGCGTGCGCCATGACTGGTCCACCATCGACACCCGCGACCAGACCGATGGCGGCGGCAGCTTCAACCAGTCCGATCAGGCCACGACGTGGCGTGGCGGCATCCTGTATGCGTTCCCCATCGGGCTTTCACCCTATTTCCACTACGCGGAATCCTTCCAGCCTGCCAACAACCTGTCCTTCAACGGCACGCCGTTCAAACCCACGCGGGGGCGGCAGTTTGAAGTGGGGCTGAAATACCAGCCGCATGGTTTCAACGGGTTTTTCACGGCCGCGCTGTATGACCTCAAGCAGAGCAACGTGCTGGTCACCGATCCGGTCCATATCGACTTCTATACCCAGACCGGCGGCATCCGCTCACGCGGGATCGAACTCGAAGCCCATGTCGACCTGACCCGCAACCTGAATATCATCGCGGCCTATACCTATCAGGACGTGGCCTATACGCGCGGCAGTGGCGACCTGACCGGCGAGCGCCCGATTGCGGTGCCAAAGCAGACATTCTCGGTCTGGGGGCATTATGACCTGCGCAACGGCCCGCTGCGGGGGCTGGGGTTCGGCGCGGGCGTGCGCTACAACGGTAATACGCTGGTGGACAACACGCTGGAATATGTCACACCCAGCTATGTGCTGGTGGATGCGCAGGCACAGTATTCACTCGATGCGGTAGCCCCACGGATGAAGGGCATGCTGTTTCAGGTCACGGCCCAGAACCTGCTCAACCAGCGGTACTATCCCGGCTGCGCGGGTGCCGATACCGGCTGCTATATCGGCGCGAACCGCAATGTGATCGGCAAGGTGACCTATAGCTGGTAATAACTGCAAATATTGACTGTCAGTTATGCGATTATCGCATGATGCAGCGAAGGTATCCGATACAGACGATCCATCCCGGCAGGAAATAACAGCGCGCCGCGACAACCGTCCGATATTTTTGGACGGTTTCATGCAACATACTGATTTAACTATACTTTCCCAAGAACTTAGAAAGCATGTCGCATGTGTCCCGACGGTGACATACGAAACATCGACCACATCATGCGCAACTTGAACATGCGAATGATTATTATTACAGGACATGAAAACAGCAGGAGATACGACGCGCTACAAGGCAAAGCCCCGTGCGTCGATCTCCTTGGAGGCGGTGCCCGTGTCCTACGCGGACAAGATTTTTCTGGAAGTCCTTGAAAGCAACAGGCGCCATCTTGTCGCGCTGGCGGCACGTATTGTGGGTTGCGCATGGCGGGGCGAGGAAATCGTGCAGGACGCCTATATCCGCATCATCCGCGCCGGGGCCGCGCCACAGGACATCCAGCACCCGCTGGGTTACCTGAAACGGGTGATTTTCCGCCTCGCCATTGATGCACGCCGGGCAAAAGCCGTTGAACGTGCCTATGCGCAGGCCATCAGTTCTCCCGACAGACGGACCACATGCACTGACGGGGCAGGGGACGTGGATATCCCGCGCGCCGATGCCATCGAAATCCTGACGCCCGAACGCCAGCTTGCCAGCCAGGATGAACTCCGCCGCGTGCTGGCCTGCCTTGACGGCCTGCCCCCGCGCACCCGCCGCGCATTTGAACTGAGCCAGCTCTATGGCCATAAACAGCGTGAAGTGGCCGAGATCCTCGGCGTCAGTTCCCCGCGCGTGCATGCCATGCTCCGGCAGGCCTTCCAGCGGATTACCGAGCAGCTTGGTGAAGAATGAAGCCCCACCTGCCGGTGTTAATTTCCATACCGTTCAATCGTCAGACAGAAAGGGAGATGTGAAAGCGCATGTCCTGCCTGCAAAGCATATGGGCCCATGACCGACATTCCCCCGCCTGACGCTGCCGATACGGCCCTTTCGTTCCTTCTCCGTGTACAGGATGATCCCGAAGACAGTCGCCTGAAGGCTGAACTCCAGCAATGGCGGCAGGCTGATCCCGCGCATGAACGGGCATGGCAGCAGGCATTGCGGGTCCGCCTGCTTGGCCAGATGGCCCTGCAGGGCGCGACACAGGCACGGCCCCCGTCAAAGCCCACGCCCGACAACCTGCATCGCTTCCCAATCCGCAGATGGCGGGCGGGGGCGCTGGCAACCGCGGCGGCAGCGGCCATTGTCCTTGCCTGCGCGCCTTCGCTGCGCCTGTGGTTTCAGGCGGATTACACCACGACAACAGGCCAGACGCGCCAGATTGCCCTGGATGATGGCAGTAATCTGACCCTGGGCAGCGCATCCGCCATTGCCGTGCACATGCAAGGCGATACACGCCGGGTCGTGCTGCTGAAAGGGGAGGCTCTGTTCCAGGTAAAGCACGATCCCCGGCGGACCTTCGTGGTGGAGGCCGATGGCGTGGTGTCACGCGACATTGGCACGGTATTTGACGTGCGCAGCGGGGCCGGACACGTCGTGCTGGGGGTTGGTGAGGGCACGGTCGGGCTGCGCGCACCACAGGCGGGAATAGCAGCCGAGCAGACCGTCAATGCCGGTGAACAGATCGATATTACGGAAAAGACCGGGGCCGTGCGCCGCTCCACCATTTCACCTGACAGTGTCGGGTCATGGAATACAGGCCTGTTTGGCGCCAGTGCGGTCAGTGTCGCGGATATGCTGGGTATATTGCGCCGCCATTATCCCGGCTATGTCATCGTGCGCGGAACCATACCCGCCAGCAGGCTGGTGGGGGGGGTGTATGACCTGCAGCGCCCTGCCGACAGCCTGCGCATGCTGGTCACGTCCTCTGGCGGGTCCACGCGCGAAGTGGCAGGGCGTATTCTGGTTATCAGCTTTCCCGGCTGATCCGGCGCGGACAGTCGGCAGGGCAGCCCTGACCTGCAAAAAAAGTCCCTGAACGTGCAATCGCTATTAAGTTCCGCTGGCATGGCCCGTCATGTTTTGTGAGACGAATTGATCTTAATTCGCATTTGCAAGACAGCAGGCAACATTTCCATGGCAGCAAGCGTTGATACCCCTACCACCACAGGCAACCGGTTCCGTCATATCCTGCTGACAGCAGTGGCCCTTTCCACACACGGGAGCCTGACATGCGCGGGTGCGCTGGCCGCACCATCCGCCGGGGTCAACACTGGCACGGTCCTGACCTTCCATATCGCGCAGAAACCCCTGCGTGATGCGCTGGTGGATCTGGGCACGCAGGCCCGCGTACGCCTGATCTTTGCTGCCGACAGCATACCGAACATCACGGTCGCCCCCCTGAACGGCACATTTTCGGTGCCGGACGCAATCGGGCGACTGCTGGGTGGGACAGGACTGACATTTTCCAGCCGGGACGGCGCATTCTACATCCAGAAAGCCGCGGCCGCCAGCATCACGCTTGGCCCCGTGCGGGTGGGCGGCACGGTGGCGCATGAAAGTGCCACCGGACCCGGCGTAGGCTACGTAGCCACCAATACCCTGACCGGCTCAAAGACCGACACGCCCATTATCGAGATACCGAACTCGATCCACGTCATCACCAAACAGCAGATGATTGACCAGCAACCCCAGAACGTGATGGAGGCGCTGCGCTACACCCCCGGCGTGCATGTGGAAGGGCTGGGCGGCTTCGCCAATGGGGTGGGCAGTGGATACAATAACGGCAGCATCGTGCAGCGTGGCTTTGCCACCGCGCAGTTTGTCGATGGCATCCGGTCATATTCCAACAGCGCGGGGGAGACCGCGTTCCTTGAGCGGATCGAGGTCATGAACGGCCCGGCCTCGGTGCTGTATGGTCAGACCACGCCAGGCGGCCTGATCGGCATGTCCCTCAAAAAACCGACCGACACGCCGCTGCGCAATGTCACCCTTGGCTTTGGCAACTGGGGGCGGTACGAGGCCACGTTCGATGTCAGTGACAGGGTCACGAAGTCCGGCAATGTGCGCTACCGCATTGCCGGTATTGGCGTAACCCAGGGCACGCAGACCAACTATATCGACTATCACCGCGTGGGCGTCCTGCCCTCCATTACATGGGACATAGACCACAAAACATCACTGACACTTCTGGGCAGCTATATGTACACACCCGGCGATGGCATCAACATGACGCAGCTTCCGCCCAGCGTGCTGCTTGATACCAACGGTTATGGCCGGATCCCCCGCAGCCGCTTCCTGGGGGACAGGAACTGGAACGAGTCAGGCCAGACGGATGCCATGTTCGAATACCAGTTCAAGCATACCTTCAACCGCTGGATCGATTTCAGCCAGACCATGCGTTTTGAAAGCTCGGAGTTTCGTAACAAGACGCTCATGCGCGGCGAAGGCATGGTGACCGACCAGCTATACTCCCGCGGGCCGGTCGAGACCAACTGGCCCAGCACCACCATCGGACTGGATACGCGCGTGGGGGGCAAGCTGCCGATTGGCCCGGTACGGAATACATGGGTCGTTGGAACGGACTTTCGGCAGTATAACAGCAGGGACAGTTCGCTCAGCGACGATACACCAGGCAATAACGGCTATCCTGGTCTTGATGGGTACACGCTGGTCAATGTCTATAATCCGCAGAGCAATTACGTGCCCTGCATGGACATCCATTCCTCCAAATGTCTTGTCAGCGGATATCAGAGCCACCAGAACTATTTTCAGGAAGGCATCTATTTTCAGGACCAGCTTAAATACAAGGGGCTGTCCGTTATCCTTGGCGGCCGACAGGACTGGGTGAACTACCACGGCTATACCGCGCAGACGAGCAACGAGAACGCCACCCATACCTACACCTATACCCGCACCAGTGCCCTGCCACGGCCGCAGGCGGCCTTCACATGGCGCGCGGGACTGGTCTATCAGTTCAAATTCGGCCTGGCGCCGTATTTCAGCTATTCCACATCCTTCGTGCCGCAGAGTTCGCGCAACTGGCAGGGCAACCTGTTCCCGCCGCTGACCGGCAAGCAGCTTGAAGCAGGGCTGAAATATCAGTCACCCGACCAGAAAATCTTTCTGCAGGCCGCCGCTTTCCGGATCGAGGAAGACCATTACCTGATTACCGACCCCGACCACCCGAATTTTTCCGCGGATGCGGGACGCGTGCGCTCACAGGGGTTCGAACTTTCGGCCAACGCCAACTTTACCCGCAACCTGCGGTTCATGGCTTCCTATACCTATGATGCCGCGACCTATCTGAGCACCAACCTGACCAGCGTCCAGAAATATCCTAACGGCACGACCGGGGATACAGTGTCACAGAAGGGGAAATACATAGGCGAGGGCATTCCCCGCAACATGGCTTCCGCCTTTCTGGATTACACGCTACCCACGCGTTACCTCAAGGGATTCGGCATCAATGGCGGCGTGCGGTATAACGGCTTTACCTACTCCGATGACGTAAACAGCTTCAAGGTCCCCGCGTACACCCTGTTCGATATCGGCGCGCATTACGATTTTGGGCAGGCCACGCCCATCCTGAAGGGATTGCGGGGACAACTGTCCATCTCCAACCTGACCAACAAGTATTACATCACCTCATGTGGAGGTACTTACTCATGCTATATCGGGCAGGGTCGGCGTGTTTACGGCAACCTGAGCTATAGCTGGTAAAACCATACTGAAAAAACGGTTCATCCCATCGTCATTTCCTGCAGGAGGTGCCCGTCATGAACCGCATGCAGTCTTCATATACCGGCGTCCTGCATGCCCTGTGGCGTCTGCAACGCCCGTTATGGCCTGTAACACTGGGGGCGACGCTTGTCGGCACGGCAGGCGGGCTTGCAAGCGCGTGGCTGCTGTCAGGCATCAATGACGCCCTGCATGCGCCAGACAGGCTGAACGCAGCCCTGGCGCTGAACCTTGCAGGGCTGTGCGTGCTGTCCATTGCGGGATCTGCCCTTGCCGGGATCGGCAATAGCGCAGCCGGTCAGAAGATTATCTCCCGTCTACGCCATGAGGTCGCCGCCCGCGTGCTGGCCACCCCGCTGGCCACGCTGGAGCGGCATAAACCGCACCGGATGCTGGCCATCCTGAATGGCGATATCAGCACTGTCAGTGCGTTTACCTTCAATTTCTCGAGCTATGTCGTCTCTCTGGCTGTGGTGCTGGCCTGCGTGATCTATCTGGCCGTTCTATCACCACCAGCGTGCCTGATCGTGATCGTGTCCTTTGCCTGCGGCGTGGCGCTGACGGTCTGGCGCCGGCGTAGGTGGCGGTCTGATTACCGTGAAATCCGTAGCATGGAAGACAGGCTGCAAAACCAGTACCGCACCATTACCGAGGGGGCAAGGGAACTGCAGCTCAACCATATGCGGCGCGACCATGTGCATCGTACCCTGCTGGGTGGGGCCGCATCGCGTATCGCGACGCTGAAAACCACGGCCATGCGACGGTTCTGGTTATTTGATTCCGTTCATGAAGCACTCTTCTTCCTGACCGTGGCCCTGCTGCTGGGCACACGTTTTCTTACGGGACTGTCCACCCCTGCCGCCACTGGCGCGGTGCTGGTACTGCTTTATGCGCGCGGACCACTGGAACGGGTCCTGCAGGCGCTACCCGCCATGACCGAGACCGAAATCGCCCTGCAACGCCTTGCCGAACTGACCACCGACCTGCCCGATGGCAGGCTGCCTGACTTGTGCGCGGAAGACGCGGTCACCTTCCACCATGCCATTACCCTACATGGCGTGCGCTACCACCCCGATGGCATGGCTGCGCCCGGCTTCATACTGGGGCCGGTGGACCTGACCATCCGCCATGGCGAGATCATGTTCATCACGGGGGGCAATGGCGCGGGCAAGACCACGCTGGTCAAGCTGCTGCTCGGCCTGTATGCGCCCACGACGGGCAGCGTGCTGTGTGACGGGGTGCCGGTCACGATGGAAAATGCCGCCGCATACCGCCAGCTTTTTGCAACGGTGTTCACGGATTATTTCCTGTTTGAGAACCTGCCGCACCCGGATGAACGGACCCAGGCCCTTGCGGCATACTGGCTGGAACGGCTGGGCCTTGCCCACAAGGTCAGGCTGGAACAGGCCCGTTTCAGCACCACCGACCTTTCCACCGGACAGCGCAGGCGTCTGGCGCTGGTGCAGGCGCTTGCCGAACACCGGCCAGTCCTGATGCTGGACGAATGGGCAGCCGATCAGGACCCGGTTTTCCGCCGGATTTTCTACACTGAAATCCTGCCTGAACTGAAAGCGGCGGGGCGAACGCTGATCGTCATCTCGCATGATGACCACTATTTCGCGACAGCCGACCATATCATCCATCTGGATGAAGGGCGCATCATAAACGACAGCCACCCGACCGGAACGGGGCAGGGGAGGCATGCCACGCGGGCATGGTAGCGACGCCATCCATCGGAAAAAGGCACCATGGTCCGTCAGTCATATAAAAAACCGGGCTTTTTATGAAAAAAGACGCTGCTGGATCGTCCTTATAAGAGAGGCGGCATTCCGGCCGGTCTGCTGACAGGACGACAGGGCCGGACGCCTGCTGATTTTTTTTCGGGATAGTCAGAGGCACGACGCAATGGAACAGGCTGGGGCCGGTGCAGAATTTATTTGCAACTCATTCTCACAATCATTATTAAAACAATGGTTCCCATGACGCCCCGCGCCCTTCGCCGGTGGTTCAGCGTTCATAAATGGACCAGCCTTGCCTGCACCGTCTTCCTTCTGATCGTATGCGTAACCGGATTGCCGATGCTGTTTTCCGAGCAGATATTCGATACTTTCGTTGGTGATGACGACCCGCCTTACGAAAGTTTGCCTGCGGATACACCGAATGCCGGTCTCGACGTAATCGTGCAGAAGGCGAGGACGCTCTACCCGGGCCAGATCATCACCAGTGTCAATCCAGATGATGATGAACCGGCGGTGCTGGTCTCCATGGCGCCCAGCTGGCAGGCGCTGAAGGACGACGAGAACCATCCCGACCGTCATTCCGGTCACTGGATCAAGTTCGACGCCCGTACGGCAAAGGTGCTGAAACAGTCCCGCCCCGCCGATGCCCCGAAAGAGCCGCGCACCTGGACCGGAATTATCCTTGGCACCTGCACGCGCCTGCACATGAACCTGTTCGCGGGCCTTCCCGGCGCGCTGTTCATGGGGGCGATGGGAGCGGTGTTCGTCGTATCGCTGGTGTCCGGCACGGTGCTGTATGGCCGTTTCATGAAGCGACTGCCATTCGGCTCGGTCCGAACGGATCGGGCCTTACGCCTGACATGGCTGGACCTGCACAACCTGCTGGGTGCGACCACGCTGGTCTGGGCAACCGTCGTGGGTTTTACCGGGCTGGTCAACGAACTCCAGACCCCGCTGTTCGGCCTGTGGCGCGTGACCGATGTAAGGCAGATTTTGCGCCCCTACGCCAATCTGCCGGTGCCCCCACAGGATCATCTGTCCTCGGTGCAGGCCGCGTTCGACACGGCGGCAAAGGCGGCACCGGGCAATGAAGTGACCGGCCTGTCCTTCCCCGGGGCGTCTTTCGGAAGCCCCGTGCATTACGTGCTCTGGACGCGAGGCAGTTCGCCGCTGCGGGCACGTCTGTTCACCCCGGTTCTGGTCGATGCCCGCACGGGTGAACTGACCGGGGCCTATCCCATGCCGTGGTATCTGCGTTTTCTGGAAATCTCCCGCCCGCTGCATTTCGGCGATTATGGCGGCATGCCGCTGCGTATCCTGTGGGCACTACTGGATGTGGTGGTGATCGGGGTGCTGGTCAGCGGTCTGGTGCTGTGGGCGGGCAAGCGCAGGATTGCGACTGACGCCCGCCTGCGGGCGCTGGGTTACGAACTGGATGATGCGGACGGCGTGCCTGCTTTGATGGAGGACGGCCGATGAACTCTGTCTCTCCCAAAATACCCCAGTTATCCCCTCCTGTTCCAGTTGCACGTCCGTCCGTCGCCGTCTGGCCGTGGCCGATCGCGCTGGGCCTGCTCACCGCCTTCGGCCTGCTGTCCGCCCTGCTGGGCCAGCATGGCGTCTGGCTGGCCCTGTCCTGGACTGCCCTTTCCATTCCCCTCATCGTGACGGTCGCCTGTCTGCTCAAAGCATGGTGCCGCACACCGTCTGTCAAAGGAGGTCAGTCATGACCCCGATCTCGTTCTCCCCGTGGGACATGTTCCTCAACGCCGGTCCCGTCGTCCGCGGCGTGATGATCCTGCTGGCTGTGGCCTCGCTGCTGACCTGGACCATCTTCATCGCCAAGTCGGTCGAACTGTTGCGCGTGCGGCTCAAGCTCCAGAAGGCCGAAAACGCGCTGGAAGAGGCCAACACGCTGGACCTTGGCGAGGAATGGACACGGGGCAATTCCTCCATCGCCCACACGCTGGTCATGGCCGCCGAGACCGAGCGCAAACGCTCTGCCGACATTCCTAACGACAGCGAGGGGCTGAAGGAGCGCATCGTCCTGCATCTGGAGCGCCTTGAAGCCGCCGAAGGGCGCAGGCTCCTGCGCGGCACCGGTGTGCTGGCCACCATTGGTGCGACGTCGCCCTTCATCGGCCTGTTCGGCACGGTCTGGGGCATCATGACCTCCTTCACCGGCATTGCGGCCAGCAAGGCGACCAGCCTCGCCGTGGTCGCCCCCGGCATTGCCGAGGCACTGCTGGCCACCGCTCTCGGTCTGGTCGCCGCGATCCCGGCGGTGGTGATCTACAACCATCTCGCCCGCCAGACGGCCTCGTGCCGCGCACAGGTAGCCGATCTCACAGCGCTGGTCATGCGCCTGGTGTCGCGCGATCTGGGCCGCACACAAATGCTCATGGCGCAGGGCAACATCGTGCGCCTTGGCGCATCGCGTGATGTCTGCACGACAGCGGCGGAGTGATCTGTCATGATCCGCATGCGCCACACCGATGAAAGCCCGCACGAAGCCAGCGAGATCAATGTCACGCCTTTCATCGACGTGATGCTGGTCCTGCTGGTGATCTTCATGGTCACTGCCCCGCTGACCACGGTGAACGTGCCGGTGGACCTGCCATCCTCGACCGAGAAGCCGACGCCGCGCCCCGATAACCCGGTGTTCCTCACCGTCAAGGCCGACCACGGCCTGGCATTGGGAGAAGATGACATCACCATGGACGGTCTGGCGGGTGCACTGGAGAATGCGACCAAGGGCAACAGGGACCAACGGATATTCCTGCGCGCCGACAAGACCGTGGATTACGGCACGCTGATGGGCGTGATGGATAAGCTGCGGTCCGCTGGCTACCTCAAGGTCGCACTGGTCAACCTGCAGGGACAGGAGGAAGGCAGCGAAGCTGGCACGACAACGGTGCCGACCAGTTCCACAACCTCGGGCAATGCTCCTGCCACGGCTCCCGTTGCGGGAGGCGCGCCGTGAGCGGCACGGCTGACATGGTGGGTACAACGCATCCTACTGGCATGACACAGGAGACGCTCCCGCCATCCTTTGCCGCGTGGCAGAAAAGACAGGCCCGTCTGACCCGACGTCACGATGCACTCCGCTGGGGCCTGTCCTTCCTCGCCGTGCTGGCGGTCAGTGGCGGGGCGGTCTGGTGGGTCATGCGTCTGCCGCCACCGGTCATGGCCGTGCCAGAGCCACCGCCTGCTGCCATTGCCATCGACATGGCCCCGGAACCCGTTTCTACACCGACGCCGCCAACGGATGCGCCGATCGGCCCGAAACAGACCCAGTCCATTCCCGATCCGGCCCCGGTCGAGCCGCCGAAGATCACAGCGCCACCGTCACCTGCGCCCAATCCGCCAGTCCCGGTACCCAAGCCCGAGAAACCGCGCAAGATCGTCAAGAAGAGCAAGCCGGTGCCAATGCTTAAAAAGCCGATCCCGGACAGGACGCCCCCGGCTGAAGCCACGACCGCCCCACCGTCCTCGGAAGCGCCACCCGCGCCCACACAGGCGGCTCCCGCGCCCGGTTCGTCATCGGCCCATGCGTCGCATGACCCGGTGACCTGGCAGGGCGCGCTGCTGGCGCAGCTTGAAAAGTTCAAGCGCTACCCATCCGACGCCATGGCCGACCATCAGGAAGGTGTTCCGACCGTGACCTTCTCCATGGACCGCAAGGGCCATGTGGTCTCCGTCACACTCGCCAGCAGTTCGGGCCATGCGCTGCTAGACCAGGAAGCCATAGCGCTGCCCAAACGCGCCCAGCCGCTACCCATCCCGCCGGACAGTGTCGCGGGCGAACTCATCACTCTCACGGTTCCGGTGGAATTCTATCTCCACCACAACTGATCATTAATGGATAACAAGAGGGGGGTAGCAGATGCCCGTATTCTTGAACCGTCGCCGCGCTGGACTTGATGTCAATGGAATTCGCCCCGGCATGGGCGCGAACCCTAACGCAGTCCGGCGGCTCGAAGTCCGCTGCCAGAAAGCATGCGTCAGGATGACCAGCCTGCGTCGTGTCCTGCTACATGGGATCGTCGAGGCCGGTCCGGGCACGACGGTCACCGAAATATGGCGCACGCTTGGGCGAATGATGCCGGATCGCGCGCCCAGTCTGGCTTCCATTCAGCGTAACCTGAACCTGTTTGTTGCGCATGGTATCGTGCGACGCGACGTATCTTCCGACCGTGTCCTGCATTACAGTATTGCCCCCGCCCGCACAGGCAGGATTGCAATCACCTTTGTCGAAGCGGACACGGGACGGACAATTCCCTGTAACGCCCCCGGGATTGCCAGTCTGCTGCGACAACTGGCTGCCCAATACGGGCTGGCCGTGCAGGGCGCGTCTATTACCGTTTCAACCACTCACCCAAACGCTACCGACATCTTGCCGTAGCAACGGAACAAGGCCACGAATTGGCAATGCCACTGTGCGGGCACCCGCCGGAAGCATTGGCGCACCATTCATGCCTGATCCGCGTGAGCCTGCCAGCGGCAGGGGCGTGACCAGGCCGCTGGCAGGCACGTGTCCATATGCACTCAGAGAGATGTCGCGGCAGTCCTGATTTCATCTTGTGATGCAGGAACAAACGATTTCATACGGGCGTAACTTTCGCGCGCGCCATGAATAAAGCGTTCGCCATCCAGTCGCGCATTGTCAATTGCATTACGAAACGCCGTCCAGGAAATCCCGCGTCCCATCGGGTCCGGCGCCAGATGACGCGCGCCGAAACTGGCACCATACCCCATTTTATCAACGAGCCTGATCAGGATGTTGGCCCCGAGCTTGGAGCCTTCCGCTACGTAAAGCCATCCGAGGGCGGTCGAGGGATCGGCAATAGCTACAGACATGCGCGGGGCAGGGAAGCCGATGCCCAGATCCTCCATATCCGCACTTGCCTGCCGGAACCTGTTTCTTGCCGCCAGATCGGGCACGATACGGGCAAGATCCTGACGGCTGTAAAACGGGTCCAGATCCCGATGAAAAAGATACTGCATCAGCACAAAGTCCCGATAGCCCGCAGCATCCGTAAACATGCCACGGGACATGACGATACGATTGAGATCATCATGAATATGGTGGGTCGCTTCACGTACCTGGGATGAAAGAGGTGTGCGGACGTTTCCGTCATTCAGAAGGGCCATGTTTTTATTCCCGTTACAATTTTATACTTAACAGATAGTGGCCTGATTCCTGTTTTTGACATGAACCGGCCGCCGTAATCTGGCACTTTTTACGGATAATGCAACTAAGAATCAGGCGCAACAAATTCCTTGCTGCCGTCTGGTTTGTGGCGTTATCGTGACGATAATGATTCTCATTATCGATGGTGAATGATGAACAAGTCCCCCCTCGCGCGACGGCCGGCGTGCCGTTGCCTCATGCTGGCCACCACGGCCCTTGCCTGTATCTGGCTGACCCCCGCTTTTGCCGCATCGCAGGAAATTCAGACGGAATCTCCACCCAAAACAGCGAAAAAGGCGGCTTCCACGCCAGCACAGGTATCCCTGTTCCCGGCTGATCCCATCAAGCTTTCTCCGGTCAAGGTGCAGGGCAGCACGGACATCATCGACCTGATGAAATTCGATCCGGACAAGGATCATAGCGAAGTAGGCAAACCGGCAGTCCTGACCACCACCACAACCTACAAGACCTTCCGTGACCGGCAGATTGACAGTCTGGAGGATTATTCGCGGCGCGTGGATGCCGCCGTCAATTACAGTAACGGAAATTCCAGCATCAATATTCGTGGCCTGGACCAGAACCGGATCCTGACAACGATTGATGGCGTGCGCATGCCATGGGCCAATGATGGCGCCTATGCCGGCAGCTTCAATACAGCGCAAGGTGGGGTAGGGGACTTTGACTTCAATTCGCTGGGGGCAATTGATGTGGTCAAAAGCGCTGATTCCAGCTTTTTTGGCACCGGGTCGCTTGGCGGCGTGATTGCCTTGCGCACGCTGGACCCGGAAGACATTCTCAAACCCGGAAAGAATTTCGGCGGCCTGACCAAACTGACCTATAATGGCGCAAGCGAGGCCGCACTCCTCAATCAGGCTTTTGCCGCACGCTACAAGAACACGGTATTCCTGCTGCAGGGCGGCTACCAGAATGGCAGCGAAACCGGCAACCGTGGCGATACAGGTGGATATGGCCGGACCCGGACCATGCAGAACCCGGCCTCCTATCAGGTCGGCAATTTCCTGGGCAAGGTCCGGCATTATTTTGCAGGTGGCCACCGGATTGGCCTGACCGGGGAGTGGTATGACCGCAATTATAACGAAGAAACCAAGACATCCGAAACCACGGCAACTGACCGCTACTACACCCGCAGCGAAAACCAGCGGTCCCGCGTTTCCGCCAATTATGATTATCAGGCCGACAGCCCGACCGCACTGTTCAGCGAGGCGCATTTTCTGGCCTACTGGCAGAGCATCAAGACCGATACCGACATCACCAATCGGGATTCCGCCAACGCATCCACCTACACCCACGAACATCTCAGCCTGCCCGTGCAGTCCTATGGTGTTACAGGTTCGGCAACAAACAACATCTTTACCGGACCGCTACACCACAAGATCACTTATGGCGGCGAAGTCTTCCTGACCGATACCTACCAGACCCAGACCGGACAGCAGGCGGTTTCCAGCCCGTATTTGCATGACAATTTTTCCGACATGCCCAAGGTCCATGGCACGGATATGGGAGCCATTGTTCAGGACCGTATCGGCATTGGCCGCAATGAATGGTTGCATATCACGCCGGGATTCCGCTTCGATTACTTCCAGCGTGATCCGCACAATACCACATCCTACATGGCCAATGCGGGTTATGGCGGCCTGCCACACGGGGCCCATGGCTCCCATTTCTCGCCCAAGGTGCTGGTGGAAGCGCGCGTGGCCCGTAACCTGACATTATATGGACAATATTCCGAAGCCTACCGCGCGCCATCGGCTACGGAGGAATATCTGAACTACAGCACCCCGCCATTCTATCAGGTCAGCGGCAATCCGAACCTCAAGCCTGAAAGCAGCAGGGGGTGGGAAGTCGGCATGAAATACGGCAATTCCGAACGCGGGGCCAATGTCTCGTTCTACGATAACCACTACAACAACTTCATCGATATGGAGGGGGTCAGCGGCTGTTCGGGGTATTACCTGTGTTACGGCTACACGAACCTGGCGCATGTGCGCATCTATGGGGTGGAGGCAAGCGTCAACTGGGCGTTTGACCGGCACTGGCATGCCTGGGGTTCGTTTGCCTATGCCGATGGGCGCGATACGGACATGAACTTCCATCTCAGTTCGGTCGCACCCTTCCGTGGCATCATCGGCTTTGGCTACAAGAGGGATAACTGGGGCAGCGACCTGTCAGGCACATTCGCCACTTCACGTGATGACGCCAAATACCTGACCACCACCGGATCGCTGAAGGACCAGTGGAAAACCCCAGGCTACGTCATTTTTGACCTGACAGGCTGGTACAGCCCCAGATTCTACCGCCCGCTGCGCATACAGGCGGGCATGTACAACATATTCAACAAGGCATATTACAACGCCGCCTCGCTGCCGTACGGGCAGTCGTCCAGTTCGCTTTCGGAGCGGTACTACACGCAGCCCGGCCGCTCCTTCAAGGTAACTGCAAGGATCGAATTCTGATGGTGGATGAACCCGCAGGCCATGGCCGGATGGAAATGGGGCGTCGGATGTTTGCCTGCCTGCTGGCGGGCAGCGTGCTGAGCATGCCACGCCCCGGGTGGAGTGCTGAAGAGGGCACGGTGACGGACTGCCGGGGGCGGCACGTAAAAATTGGCCCCGCAAGGCGCATTGCCAGTATCGGCGGCACCATTACCGAAACCCTTTATGCGCTGGGGGCGCAAGACCGCATCATCGCGGTCGATATTACCTCCACATGGCCCGAACAGGCCCTGCATGAAAAGAAATCCGTGGGGTACATGCGCGCCCTGTCCGCCGAGGGCATCCTGTCGCTTCAGCCGGACCTGATCCTGACCATGAACGATTGCGGGCCGCCGCAGGTTCTGGACCAGTTGATGGCGTCCACTGTTCCGGTTGTGTTTGTTGATGCCACACCGTCCGAGGATGCCATTGTCGCACGTACACGCTTTCTGGCCGGTCTTCTGGATGCAAAAACGGCAGGGGCGCAGCTATGTGCGGACATATCGCAGCATTTCGACATGCTGACACGGTGGCGCGCCGCACACCCGACGACAAAGCGGGTGCTGTTCGTCATGCGCATGAGCAATAACCGCCCGATGGTCGCGGGCACTGGCACGGCGGCAGATGCCGTGATCCGCCTTGCTGGTGGCACCAATCCTGCTGCATTCGGAGGTTACAAGATACTGGATCAGGAGGCCCTGATCGGCCTGCGGCCCGATGCGGTCCTGACCATGGAACAGGATGCCCCACAGGTCCGCACGGCCCTGCTGGGCAATGCGGGTTTCAGGCTGACACCGGCAGGCAGAAATCAGGCAATCATCGCCATGGAGGGCGAACGCCTGCTGGGCTTTGGCCCCCGCACGCCCGATGCGGCACTGGAACTGGCCCGCCGCCTGGACACGCCCACATGACACGGGACATATCACGCACACCCTGGCTTCTGGCGCTGCTGGCCGCCCTGCTGGTGATGACCGCGCTGTTCGCCCTTGATACAGGGGCAACGACGGTCCACCTGCACGATCTGTGGCATCCCGCCACTGATGTAACGGGACAGGCGGCGCAACTTGTACTGCGGGACATCCGCGCGCCCCGCATTGTCATGGCCTGCCTGACCGGGGCGGCGCTGGCGGTTGCGAGCACGATCATGCAGGGGCTGTTCCGCAACCCGCTGGCCGATCCGGGGCTGGCGGGGGTATCATCCGCCGCGGCGCTCGCCACCGCCTGCATCATCGTGCTGGGTGGTTCAGGGTCATGGGTGTCGTGGCTGGGCAGGTGGGCCATTCCCTGCGCGGGTATTGCCGGCAGTTTCACGGGCATGGGGCTGCTCTACCTTTTTGCCACGCGTGGTGGCGTAACATCCATGACCGCAATGCTGCTGGCCGGTGTGGCCTTTGGCGCCTTTTCCGGCGCACTGACCGGCGTCCTGATCTTCCGGGCGAACGATGCGGCCCTGCGGGATCTGACATTCTGGACAATGGGCAGCTTTTCAGGGGCAACGTGGGGCGGCATTGGCCTGCTGCTGCCGTTCCTGCTGGTCGCCGGTGGCCTTGCGGCCTATCTGGCCGCGCCACTGAACGCCATGCTGCTTAATGAACATAATGCACACCTGATGGGCTACCCGGTCGAACGGATCAAAAGCCTGTCGATGCTGGCCGTGGCCTGCGCCACGGGACCGGCCGTGTCCCTGGTGGGGGCGATCGGGTTCGTGGGGGTGGTCGTGCCGCATCTGGTGCGGCTTGTGGTGGGGCCTGACCACAGGCTCGTACTGCCAGCGAGCGCCATGCTGGGCGCGATCCTGCTGACCGGCGCGGACACCATGGCCCGCACGCTGGCCAGCCCGGCGGAGGTGCCTGTCGGCATCGTCACCGCGCTGCTGGGCACGCCCGCTTTCGTCTGGCTTCTGGCGCGCAGCCATCGCACGGGCATTGCGTGATGACACTGGAATTACACGACATCACATGGCGGCAGGGCGGCCGCGACATCCTGCATGACATCACCCTGTCTTTTGGCAGGAAAAACGTCACGGCAATCATCGGCCCCAACGGCGCGGGCAAGAGTTCCCTGCTGCGCATTGCCAGCGGCCTTTCCACACCAACCGCGGGAAGGGTCATGCTGGATGGCCGGTCGATTACAACCCTGCCTGCCCGGAAACTGGCCAGACACCGGGCCATGCTGACGCAGGAAAGCGAGGCAGCCGGGCAGTTTCTGGTGCGTCAGATGGTCATGATGGGGGCAGGGATGGCGGCCCACAGGCTGGACATTGCGCAACAGGGACTGCTGGCCGATGCGCTGGTGAAACGGGTGGGACTGGAAGGATTTGCCAACCGGCAGATGATGACGCTGTCTGGCGGTGAACGCCAGCGCGCCCATCTGGCCCGTGTCCTGATGCAACTGGAAGTTGCCATGACAGATGGCACGCTACCCGGCTTCCTGCTGCTTGATGAACCGATTTCAGCACAAGACCCGGCGCATCAGGCGCTTGTGCTGCAACTGGCCCGCCAGCATGCGCGCCGGGGAACAATCCATGCGCAGGGGCCGCCAGAAACCGTCCTGACGCAGGATCTGGCCTGCAACATTTTCGGGTTGCGGCAGGGCTGTGTCCACCGCCACGAAAAAACGGCCAGACCCTTCATCCTTCCCCATGACAATATTGACGAGGAAACAGACAGATGTACATCGCCATGAACCGATTCCGGGTCAGACCCGAATGCACGGGAGAATTCGAACAGCGCTGGCTGGAACGTGACGTCCTGCTGAAAACCGTGCCCGGTTTTGTCAGCTTCCAGTTCCTGCGTGGGCCTGCACGTGAAGATCACGTCCTGTACGCATCCCATACGGTATGGGCTTCCCATGCCGCATTTGGCGCATGGACGCAGTCGGAGCAGTTCCGGCAGGCGCATGCCCAGGCAGGGCAGGGCAAGGTCCTGACGATCGGTCCCCCGGTCTTCGAGGGTTTTGATGTCCTGCAGGATATTACGGTGCAGGACTGATATAATACGGTCCAGATGCGGTCGGGGGCCGGTGGCGATGATTATACCGCCATTGGCCCGCAAGAGGCTGCACGGGCCAGACTCATGCCTTTGACTGCCTGAACATCCAGTCGCGTGCGGCCCGGATGTAGAAGAACTTGCGGGCCGACCCCATGTGATCAACCCCGTCAAATGTCAGGAAGGTGACATTGGCGTCCTTTGACAGATAACCGTTGACCTGATCCGTCAGCTTCTGCTGGCGATCAACAGGAAAGATACGGGCAGGGTCAAGCTGTTCTTTCGGTTACACGACAGTGCCGCCGGCCTTTTCCCCTACCCGCCGGCGCGGTGACCATGACGCGGCGATTTCCTGCCTGGGCACGACAATTCGTGCTGCGAGATCGCAGGCGGCCATGTTCCGCGTCGATCACGACCACGTCCTTGTCTTTTGCCAGAGGCGCGCATGCGCTTGGCGCGCGCCGGTTCATTCCCGTATCCTCAGTGGGGGGAATGGTCGCGGTTTTTACGTCAGGAGCAAAGGCACAATCGAACGCGACATCAGGGCGGCCGGTTTCAGCCGCGTGGACATCCTGCGCCCCGGTTTGCTGCTGGGTCATCGTGCAGAAGCACGACCGATGGAGGCGATCGGGCAGCGGCTGGCGACAGCGCTGTCAGCGCTTATGGTCGGCAGGCTCTCCAGATATGGCGGTATTGACGCGAAAACCGTCGTGAAGGCGATTGTTGAGCCCGTAGGGCAGACGATGCTAAACATATAACAATGCGGTCCTGTGCCGCATTGCCAGTCAGACTGTTAATTCTTGAGACTATCCGGTTCGGAACAACCGGGGGTCAGGGCAGTCAGTTTACCAGCATGGACTGGACTGCCTTCATACGGGCTCACACTCTGGAACACTTGATGAGCCGACGCGGCAATTGCCACGACAATGCTGTGGCGGAGAGTTTTATCTCATCGCTCAAGCGCGAGCACATCTGGCGCCGAACCTGCAAAACGCGTCAAGAAGCCCGGAAGGACGTGTTTGACACCTGCGCAAGCACGTCAGGAACGGGATGCTGTCACCCATGCAATTCGAACAACAGCAGATTTTGAATGCTCAAGGCGTCTAGAAAACTAGGGACCATTCAGTGAGATAGAGCAGCCGCAAGACCAGAAGGGTCACTGGATGAGCCTCTTCGGCTTCTGTCCTGTGGACGAGGCTGCGTACGCCTTCCAGATCTGTAATGGCGGGCTGCCGACCTCGTATGACGGGACGAAGGGCAGGCGTCACAACCGCAGCAGGATCGGAGGAACCACAACCGGATGCGATGGCATGCACAAACACATCGCTCATGCGCTGACGGATGCGGTGGGCCGTCTCGATTGCCCCACGATCCTCGATCTGCCTCAGCACGGCAAGGACGACGGGAGGGGTAATCTCATTGATCGGAACATGACCGAGTTTGGGAAAAATATCCCGTTCCAGACTGCGGATCACATCAAATGCATGGCGCGTGGCCCACAGGACCTTGCGCTGTTCATACCATTCGCGCGCGACAGCTTCAAAGGTCGTTGCCGTATTCACACGCGCGGCAAGGCGCACGATCTTTGCCTACGCCGAAGGATCACGACCTTCACGAAGAATACGCCAGGCTTCCTCCCGCTCGGCCCGCGCGTCAGTCAGCGAGACACCAGGATAATGCCCGAGCGTCTGCAGTTTCTCCCGCTTTTCGAATTTGTAGCGCTACCGCTAGATCTTCTCTCCCGCCGGGGTGATTTGCACGAACAGTCCGCCCGTGTCTGCCAGTCGCCAGACCCTGTCTGCCGGCTTGGCCGAGCGGATTTTTGCGTCGGTCAGCATCGCAATCTCCATACCCGCTGTGCCTGTTCTTCATACCCGCTCCATACTCGCTTTCTGACGAGATAGGATGATACAAAACAGGAACATACGAGATGAAGAATGCGCCAAAACTGGCTGAAAACCAAGATTTTTGACGCTATTTCACATTGTCTGAGAAGGAGAATTGGCGGAGGGGAAGAGATTCGAACTCTCGATACGGCTTAACACCGTATAACGGTTTAGCAATCCGAATACGATTGCGCTGTTCCCGCTAACCGTATGTTTTATTTAGGTTAATACATGCAGGCAAAGCAGGAAAAACGATAGGTATTAAACAGACCTACCACACATCCTACCACATGTGATTGCAGGAGATTGCCACACATATTTAGTGCCTCACGCCAACGAATGGCACCACATTTTCATGCCCAAGGCATTTAGCCAACGGCCAACTATCGATCATTGCTGTCACACGGGCACGCAATTTTTCACGGTCAGCGACCAGCCGCACGGCTTCGCTATGCCGCGCATCATCGTTTTGCGCCAGCATCTCTGTCTCATAACCGACCTGCCGCGACATCTCGACATCCGGCAGCGATGACAGTGGGGCATAGGCCACCGGCAGGCTGACCGTCTGCCCGCGCATCCGGCTTGCATCGGCTCCAACCCCGAACGTGGGCGCGGTCGTGATCGCTCCCACGCTAAACTGTCCGCCCTGCGTGAACTGCCCGGACAGTTGCAGGGTCACGTCACCCGCAATCGTGCCCACCACCGGGTCGGACCGGCCCTGACTGCACTGCGCCGCCCGGATGGCGCGGACGAACAGCGCGTCCTGATCCTCGTTCCAGTCGCCCGCGTGCGATACCGATACCACCCCGGACTGCGCCAAACTGGACTGGATGGATGCCATGACCTGCGGAATAGTTGTGCTGACCATGGCAGGGTGAACGGCGCAGCCGGACAGGCCGACCATGCAGACGAACAGGAAGGCTATACGGTCGCCCCGGTTCATGCCGCACCTTGCAGATATGCTTCATTCGCCGAGACCAGCGCAGCCCAGTCATCACCGATCGGATACAGGCTGCCCGGCGCATGTAGCTGCCCCCACGCCAGGCCGTGTGCCTCCATGATGCGGGACCGAACCCAGCGCCATGTCGCTTTCTGCAGGCTGCCCCATGTCAGCAGTGTGACCAGGTCCGTGTCGGCCGTGCCGGCATAATCCCACAGCAGCAGGCAGTGACCACCTGCGCTGCCCGGCGTCGGATCTCCATGGTCGGCCGGGCTGTCCGTGTCCCACACGGGCGGCAGGTTGCCGTCCTGATCTTCCCACATATCCGCCGTGGCCAACTGCACGCCCAGATAGGCGGCAGACAGGCCTGCGGTGATGTTGCGGATCCCGTTCAGGTCGCCCGGATCGGCGCTACCCCAGAGCGGGAATAGCGTCTGATCCGCCAGCGCATAGCCGTCGCGCAGGGCGGTCGTCAGTACGTCCACCTCCACGCCGCCGTTGTCCGTGGCGGGGTTGCCGGGCACGTAGCCCGTGGAGCGGGAATAGAACTGCACGGCGGCCGGTGTGGTGACGGCGATCTGGAAGCCTGTCAGCGCCGCCGTGGCGCGCAGGTGATTGCCGATGCCCGCGCTGGTGCAGTCCCCCAGCATGTCGTTGCCCAGCATCAGTGGCGCGGGATTGATACCGGTGCGGTCGAGCCGGGTAGGGGCCTGCCGCGCACAGAAGCCACGCATGGCGGATAGATGGGGCTGATTTGGACGGCGTTCGGCCGGGCGGCAGCCCAGCTTGCGGACTTGCGAAATTTTGCGATTTGTCATGCTGTTTCCAATAAAAAAGGCGGCTCCGGAGAGCCGCCTTGTGGTTACGCAATACGATTGATTGTTCGGATCAGAGATACGCTGTTAGCGTGTTATTCTCCTTGCATTCTATACGCTTATAGCGTATAGAATGCCTATGACGGCAACACACCACGCCTTTGACTGGCACGATGAAAAAAGCGCAGCGTGCCTCTCCACTCGTGGTTTCGATTTCATATACGCCGCCCGCATTTTTCTTGGGGAAGTGATCGAACGCGAAGACACCCGCAAGGATTACGGTGAGACACGGATTCAGGCCGTCGGGATGATCGAAGGGTGCCGTTACATGGTCGTCTACACACGGCGCGGCGATGTAACGTGGATCATCTCCGCGCGCCGCATGCACGACAAGGAGTGGAAGAAATGGCAAGGATGACATTAAGCCAGATTGCCCGGCACGGTGGAACCATCAACCGGGACAAGGTGAATGCCACCACGGAAGCTGATATCGACCGTCAGGCGCATGAGGACGGCACGGATGACACAAACTATCTGTCCGCCCCATACCCGACACCCGCAACCGTGCGGAAGGCTCTGCACATGACCCAGAAACAGATCGCGGAGATGACCGGCATCCCTGTGGCGACATGGCGCAACTGGGAGCAGGGGCGTGTAGCGCTGGATCCGGCCGTGCAGACGCTGCTGCGTATTCTGGGGCGGGAACCAGATGCGGCGCGTCGGGCGCTGGATATGGCTGCAGAATAGCGCGGACACCACATCCTTCTCAGTCATCCACTGGCTCTGGCAGAAAACTCGTATATGGCAGGCAGGACCGGGAAGCGATTGCCTGGTCTGAAATTATCCTGTCCGATTATTGTGTGACCTATACGGCCGATGAGACACGGCGCATGGTGTTGGATGGGGTTTTGCCCATTGCCATTTTGGCGCGAGCGCCGGAAGTTGATCCAAGGCGATCTGGCGGCCGGTGCAGGAAGCAGAAAAAGTTATATATCTGAGATCTAAATTGGCAAGAAGTCAGGTGGCGCGGTCGCATTGTGGAGGGTTTCCCGAGTATTACATGTTCAAATTTAGGAGTTATTAGCATAATTTCGCCATGTAATTTCTGTATAAATATGGTGTAATTTGCTATATTTATTGTAAAAGTTAAAAATATAAGGGGTAAATAATGGCAATATATGATCTTTTTTCTAGACGCCAGCAGCGTTTGCGTGGCGAGGTATTTGATGTTTACACATACAATGAATTGCCAGAAAAACTACGAGTGCAGATCGTACACATCATCACCGATGCCATCGGGAAAGACCGGCACTATAATAAAGTTAATACCCTCTATCAGATGATCAATGATATATTATGCAGAGAATATGGAGTATTCAAACTAGATGAATATTCACAATCCTACGAACAATCCGTTATTCAGTTTTTTTTGAAACAACGAGATGTAGAATATGCTCTAGATGTTGTGGAACTATGCTTCAGATTAATTGCAGGATACATCGCAAAAAACTCGGATTATCAGGACAAAACCGTACGTAAAATAACACCAGACGATGCGGTGAATGATCTCAATGAACGTTTTAAAGAACATGGTGTTGGATATCAATTCGAATCGGAACGTATTATTCGTGTTGACTCTCAATTTTTACATGCTGAAACCATAAAACCGACCCTTGATCTTCTACGAGGCAAGTCTTTTGAGGGAGCGAACGAAGAATTTTTAAAAGCGCATGAGCACTACCGACATAAACGATATAAGGAATGTCTTGTTGAAGCATTAAAGGCGTTTGAAAGCACTATGAAGGTCATCTGCAGCATAAGGGGATGGCCTATAGAATCGGGAGCTACAGCTAAAAAATTGATTGCCGTATGCATGAAAAATGGCTTGTTTCCTTCATATCTTGATACACAATTTTCCGCTCTACGGGCATTGTTAGAAAGCGGTGTTCCAACTATACGGAATAAAAATGGCGGTCATGGGCAAGGCATGGACCCAGTCCAAGTTCCCGATTTTTTAGCACGATATGCATTAAATCTTACGGCAACAACAATAATTTTTCTTTTTGAATCTGCAAAAAATAGCAGTTAATACAGCAATATACATAAATAGTATGTTGTACTCATTTTTGACTTTTATGCACTTTCAAATGCATGGTTTCTATCTATTTCATTTATGAGTAGGCGAAAGTCACCCATTCAAATCCTTCTGTCGTTATCTTAAATCACGTTCCTGCAATTGCACCGCCATGCGAAGCGCATGCAGCTTGAGCGGAATCGTGACCAGCAGCCCGATGAGGACGACAACGCCGCCCGCACCGGAGATGACGCCCTCCATGAAGGGCGTCATCGTGAATTGCTCGCCAGATAGGCCAGCAGGATAAAGCCCCCAAGCACGCCACCGATGGTGCTGGCAGCCCAGAGAGCGAAGATGCCGGTGCGCGTCATGCCGTCACCCCCAGCACCTGGAGCGCCTGCTGCACCTGCGCCTGGGACGGTGCAGCGGCAGAACTGGACAGGCGTGCCCCGACGTTCCGGCGCGCCGCTACGCTGTCCAGCAGGGCCTTGAAGGCCGACACGATGGTGCCCAGCGCGTTCAGGGCCGTGTTGGCGTCGGACAGGTCCGTGCTGGAGACCTTGGTCGAGACCCCGGTGATCGCAGCACTCAGGTCGCTTTCCACCTTGGTCAGCGCGGACAGGATGCTGTCCACCCGGGTTTTCCAGTTCGTGTCGTCATAGGTGATGATCAGAGTGGAGCCGGCCGCCGTGGAAAAGTCGGTCAGGGCGGTGGACAGCGCCGTATCGGCCAGACCGATGACGCCCACGGCAGGCGTGCCGATCGCGCTGGCTACGGCGGCGATGCTCAGGACGGTGGTGACGGCGTTCAGGCCAGCCTGCCCGTAATCCTTGATCTCGGCCACGTTGATCGTGATGGTGGTGACATTGCCGCTTTTGC